>DUNT01000037.1 GCA_012839205.1 Clostridiaceae bacterium | reverse complement strand
CACTGTTATTATTCAACAGGGCAGGTATTCTGGTGATAATCTCATCCCCAAACACTCTCTGTCCCATATAAACAGCTTTAACAGAAGAAATAATGCTTTCAAAATCCTGCTTCAAAATATAGCCTTTTGCACCTGTTAAAAATGCTTTTGCAATATATTCATCATCTGAAAAAGTAGTCAAAAAAAGAATTTTGGCAGAACTATATTTTTGGATTATAATTTTTGCCGCTTCTATTCCGGTCATGCCATCCATCCTGATATCCATAAGAAGCACATCCGGCTTTAAAGAGTCATACAATTCTATCGCTTCATCAGCGCTATAGCCAATACCTGCAACTTCTATTTCTTCATCAGTTTCCAGTATAGTCTTGAGTGAAGCTGTTACCAGTTTATCATCATCAATGATAAGTATCCTCAATTGTCATACCTCCTTAGGGATAGATATAAAAATTTCAAATCCGTTTGATGTTTTTATATTAATGTTTCCGTTCAAGGTGCGGACCCTGTCAATCATATTGCTGATGCCTATACCATCGTTAGTATTAAAGCTTTTTACATTTCCGTTGTCGCGAATTATTAATTGGTATAGGGCGGGATGTTCATTAAAAGCAACTATTGCCTTAGTTGCGTCAGAATGGTTTATTATATTAGTCAATGCTTCCTTAAGTATGGATATAAAGGCATACTTCAGCTTTTTGTCAGGATTTCCGCTAATGTTATAACTAAAATCAATTTCGCAGAAGGTAAAATTCTTTATTAATTCCGCCACCTTTGCTTCTAAATCTAAAGACTCATCATACAGTTCATGAACACTGTTTCTTATACTGTTCATTGCCTTGACTAATGTTTCGTGAAGATCTTGAAGATTGTCATTGAGTTTAACATCTCTGTTTATTGTTTTTAATGCTCCGGCCTGTAAAATAGCACTTGATAATAAATGTCCCACATTATCGTGTATCTCTCTTGCAATACGATTACGCTCGTTCATTGTAGCCAAATTTAACTCATTATCCTGCTTTTCTATAAGATCTTTATTCTGTTTTGATAATTGTATGGACATTTCCCTGGCCGTGTCAATAAGCTCTTTATGGCGGGCATCCATTCTTCGCTCTGTTTCAACGTGATATCTCAATATAATTGAAAGAATAACCATAATTAACACTATCAATGGAATAATGAGACTCTCATTTCTAAAAAACCCAACCAGTGGAATAAAGGCTAATAGATTGATCGCCTGTAAGTTGTGGAAAAACATATCAAAAGCAATCAAAGGAAGAAAAACCATAAACTCAGGAAATATAAAAGCAAGAATCGAGAATCCAACTGTTATAAATGTTTTGACTCTGTAATCATCAAAATAACTCAATAAGCAACCGGATATGAAACTAATGAGTACAGTAGCTGCATAAATCTCTAAATCTGTCTGATAAAGATACACAACCAGACAGCATGTAAAAATTATTAGCTTGTCAATAGGGCCTGTGTATTTATGCATGACGTTAATTCCTTGTCATAATTAGTTTTTCCTTTCAGTTTGCATAATATCATTTTTTAGGCTCAGACACAACAATCGAAGAGCCTCTATTACCCACTTCCCACTTCTCACTTCTCACTTCTCACCTCTCACTTCTCACTTCCCACCTCCATATTGTGATATCTGTCATATTCCATTTGTGACTCATGACACTTAAACTTCAGATTTTGAAAATGTATCATTAAATTAATTAATTGGTTTGGAGGATTTTTTATGGTCATAAAAGTTAAAAATCTGGTAAAGCGTTATAGCGAGTTAATAGCTTTAGACCATCTGTCCTTTTCGGTCAGAAAAGGAGAAATATTTGGCTTGCTCGGGCCCAACGGTTCAGGCAAAACCACGGCAATAAATTGTATCCTGTCCCTGCTTAAGTATGACAAGGGCGAGATTGAGATCTTTGATAAGCCCATGACACCTGAGGCATATGACATTAAGCGCAATATAGGAATAGTGATGCAAAATGTGGCGGTTTACAATGAGTTGTCTGTATATGAAAACATCGACTACTTTTGTGGTCTATATGTGAAGGATAAAAATCTGCGGAAAAAGCTGGTGGACGAAGCCATTGAATTTGTTGATTTGAACGATTACAGAAAATTTTATCCCAATAAACTCAGTGGTGGTCTGCTGAGGAGACTTAACATAGCGTGTGGTATTGCCCATAAACCTGAACTGATTATCCTTGATGAACCGACTGTTGCTGTAGACCCTCAAAGCCGCAATAAAATTCTTGAGGGAATTAAGGAACTTAACAAGAAAGGTGCTACTATAATTTATACCTCGCATTATATGGAAGAAGTTGAGCAGATCTGCAGCCGCATTATGATAATTGACAAGGGAAGAGCAATAGCAACAGGCACAAAAGAAGAATTGAAGGCCATGATTACATTGGGTGAAAAAATTACAGTGGAATCCTATGATATTTCAGAAGAACATTTGATAAGGCTTAAAAATCTTCCAAACATAGTATCGGTAGAATATAAGGAGCAATTGCTTGAAATCAAGTCCAGTAAAGGAAAAAACAATCTGGAAAATGTTCTTGAGTTTATAAAAAGGGAAAATATTCAATTTGGGAAAATATATTCGGAATTGCCTACATTAAATGATGTTTTCCTTGAAATAACCGGTAAAGAATTAAGAGATTGAGAGGCGGTAAATCATGTTTGCTCATATTTTTAACTATAGATTAAAATGTCTACTCAGAGATAAAATAACAATATTCTGGACAATTGCGTTTCCTCTGATTCTTGCTATATTCTTTAAACTGGCTTTCTCAAACATTGGCAATCAAGAAGTCTTCAAAGTTATCGATATTGCTGTTGTGGAGAATTCGCAATATCAAGAGGATCAAAATTTTAGACTAGCTTTGGACGAAGTTTCAAAGGGTGACAGCAGGTTGTTTAATATTACGGTTGCAACGGCTGAAGAAGCTAAAAAACTCCTTGATGAGAATTTAATTAAAGGATATATAATCGTTGATAACCAAATAAAGTTAGTAGTAAAGGAGTCCGGTCTAAGCCAGAACATTATAAAAAGTTTCATCGATAATTATTTACAAACTGTTTCAGCCGCAAGCACTATCATACAAAATGATCCCTCAAATCAACAGGAAATTTTGAAAAGCCTGGCTGATCGTAAAAACTATATTAAAGAAGTCACAGGAACAGGCGCCAAACCAAATAGTATACTGAACTATTTTTATTCTTTGATCGCAATGGCATGTTTTTATGGAGGTTTCTTTGGAATGCGTGAAACCACAGATATTCAGGCTAATATTTCAACTTTGGCTGCAAGAATAAATGTGGCGCCGGTTCATAAGTTAAAAACTTTTCTCTACAGTCTGTGTGCCGCATTATTGATTCATTCCGTTGAAATGCTAGCTCTGTTGGGATTTATGCACTATGTATTGAAAATTGAATTCGGGTATAGAGCAGGGTTTGTAGTACTGACGACTATTATCGGTTCTATAGCCGGCGTACTGATGGGTGCTCTTATAAGTGCCACAGTAAAAAAATCAGAAGGCCTAAAAGTCGCAGCCGTACTCACTATATCAATGCTTGGATCGTTTCTTGCCGGCATGATGTTTCAGGACATGAAATACATTATTGCCCAAAATGTACCCATCCTGTCTTATATTAATCCAATTAACCTGCTGACAGATGCTTTATACAGTCTTTACTATTACGACAACCTGTCAAGATACTTTCTTAACATGGTCTTTTTGTCAGTCTTCACTATATTAGCCACTTTTGGCACCTATCTGATCCTAAGGAGGCGAAAGTATGCCAGTTTATAAGCTTTGCATGAAAATAACCAAAAAAAATATACCGCACTTACTAATATATATTATTGTGTTTTTAATTGTTTCTTCTATAATGGCTGTAACGGCACAGAAATCTCATAAAGAGCAGGAAACATTTTCACGCGTGAAAACAAACATTGCTTTTATAAACGAGGAAGAAAGTCCTTTAATAGAAGGTCTTAAGGATGAGCTGGGCAAAGCGGCAAATTTTGTCGAACTTCCCGATGAAACCGAAACCTTGCAGGATGCTCTTTTCTTTAGAAGGATTGTCTACATCCTTCGCATACCTGAAGGCTTTACTCAAAGATTTATAAACGGCGATTATATGCCTCTTGAAAAGACCACAATACCTGATTCTTACAGCAGTGCTTATATTGATTTAGCCATTAATAAATACCTGAACACAGCAAGGTTATATATTCAGCAGATGGGTGGTATCACGCAGGAAGAGTTGGTCTCATACTTAAAAGAGAATCTTTCTAAAGAAACAAATGTGGAAATTCCTTATTCAGAACCAGAAGCAGACTTAAACTACAGTAATTACTTTTTCAATTACCTGGCTTACTCCTTGCTCTCAATCCTAATTCTGGGAATGTCAGCCTTAATGATATCCTATAATGACAGGGATTTAAAAAGAAGAGTGGGCTGCTCACCATTAAGTGATACTGCTGCCAACCTGCAATTTATTTTAGCTAATTTAACGTTTGCTATGGTATCATGGCTAATAATGGTTGTATTCTGCCTTATTATTGACGCTAAAAATAGCCTCACTTTAAATACTTTTTATTTTATTATAAGTTCCTTCATATTTGCCTTCTGCGGTTCGGGTATGGGGTTTTTTATAGGAAGCGTGGCAAAGGGAAACGAAACAATATCTGCTATAACAAATGTCGTTGTTCTGGGCAGCTGCTTCTTAAGTGGAGTATTTGTACCGGTTGAATTTCTGGGAAGTACAGCTCTTAAAATAGCAAGTTTTACACCTTCCTATTGGTATGTAAAGGCTAATAATCGAATCGCGCAACTGACACATTTTGATGCTGCATATATTAAGCCTGTTTTATCAGATATGGCAATAGTTTTTTGCTTTGGTATAGCCTTTTTTGCCTTATCACTGGTTATCAGGAAAAATAGACGGTACAGCTAAAAATCATCTCATAAGCTCATTAAGGTCGACTTTATCCAGATCCTCTTCTGTTATTGAAGAAAGGTCTTCATCGCTGACCGATTCAAATGCTGCCAGTCTGTCGGCCTGGATAGTGAGAAGCTTTTCAAATAAATTCCGGACTGTACGAGCATTTGCAAAACTGTCGGATCGGGTTTCATGAAGAAATTCAAGCATTTGTTTAATCTTTTCTTCGGCCTCTTCGGTCAGCTTATATCCATTCTTCTTACACATTCCACTGAAGATATCCATCAGCTCTTCAGGAGTATAATCATCAAAATTTATATATTTGTTAAATCGGGATTGAAGGCCGGGGTTGGAGTTTAAAAATTCCTCCATTTTATCCGGATAACCGGCAACAATCACGATAAGGTCATCACGATTATCCTCCATAGCTTTTAAAAGTGTATCCACAGCTTCATATCCAAAGTCATTTTCTCCCCTCCGTGAAACTAAAGAATAGGCTTCGTCTATGAAAAGAACGCCTCCCATTGCTTCATTTACCACTTCCATAACCTGAGGAGCCGTCTGCCCGACATATTTGGCTACCAGCTTTGATCTGTCTACCTCTACCAGATGCCCTTTCGATAATACCCCAATTTCTCTGTAAATGCCGGCCAATAATCTGGCTACAGTGGTTTTGCCCGTTCCCGGATTCCCTGTAAAAACCAGATGCAGGGACATTTCGACTTCCGGCAGGCCTCTTTCCTTGCGCATCTTCATTATCTTTACAACATTAGTCAGAGACCTGACGTCCTCTTTAACCTTTTTGAGACCCACAAGAGTGTTGAGTTCCTCAATAAACTCATCAAGGCTCTTTTTAGGAGCAGTATCCCCAATTTCTGCCGAATCAAACGGATTGCTTCCCGGATCAAATTGCGCATTCTGCTCATTTCCACTGTAAGGAGGTGTTAAGTCATCTATTATAGGAAGCTTACTTGAAAAAAGGTCGTCGTAAACTCCCCCCAATGGATTTCTCTTTAAGATACTATCCATTTGATCCAGAAGGTCATTAAGATCTTCATTATACTTATTACGGTTGTTTAAAGAATTGTTATTATCATTCATACAATTCACCCAAATCACTCATCAAATTATACTATATTTTTTTGAGCCTTGCATAGCTTTCCATGAGACGTTTCATTCCATATTGATCAAAATCAATGTCCAGCCTGAAGTCTTCGCTCTCTTTTACCTTGGCTTTTACAACCCCTTCACCAAACTTTTTATGCACAACACGATCTCCGACATTAACTGCCGAATCATTATCATAAGACAAACGATTGAATGCTTTAATTCTGGCTTTGAGATCCGATAAATCCATTACCTTGCCACCAGGCACAAAGGCTGGTTCTTTTCTGAAACCTCCTGGGCTTTCTTGTGCTTGTGCATTCTCCATTTGAGAAATGAGCTGCCCGGGTATCTCTCTTAAAAATCGTGATTCACGGTTATAAGCGGTACTTCCGAAAAGCATACGGCATTTTGCATTGGTAAGATAGACTTCCTCCCTGGCACGGGTTATTCCTACATAGCATAGCCGGCGCTCTTCTTCCAGCTCTTCCTCTTCTGCTGATGATCTGTAGCTAGGGAATATTCCCTCCTCCATTCCTGCTATAAAAACAACGGGGAACTCCAGACCTTTTGCACTGTGAAGAGTCATCATCACCACACGATCCCCAACTTCTTCGGTATCATCAATATCGGCTACCAGTGATATATGTGCAAGAAAATCCTCTAAGGTCGGCTTTTCTTCAGCGGTTAATTCAAATTCTCTGGCCACCGAAACAAATTCCTTGATATTCTCTATCCGGGTTCTGCTTTCCACTGTCATCTCTGTTTCAAGCTCTTTTACAATACCACTTTTATCAATCAAGAGTTCAATTAGCTCTACCAGCTCTGTCCTGGCAGCCAAAACCTTCATATTCTCAATAAAATTAAAGAATCCCTGCAGTTTTTTGCTGACCCGTGAAAGCTCCGGATAGTTGTTAATCATGGAAATTATTTTATACATGCTAACATCTTCGCTTATTGCATACTGTTCTATCCGGTCCAGGGTGGTTTTTCCGATACCCCTCTTAGGCACATTAATTATTCTTTTTAAGCTGATATCATCATTCCCGTTCTGAACAACTCTCAACAGTGCTATAACATCCTTGATTTCCTTACGGGCATAGAACTTCAGCCCACCATATATTTTGTAGGGAATGCCATGCTTCATCAGCATTTCCTCCAATATACGGGACTGAGCATTAAGTCTGTAAAGAATAGCCATATCATTGTATGACCTGCCGGATTTTTTCAGTGCCTTCATGGTACCTGCAATATAATATGCTTCATCACGTTCATCTACAGCCTCGTACCTGTTTAAGAGCTTACCCTCGGCATTATTTGTCCAAAGCTGCTTTCCTTTTCTGCCGCCATTATTTCTGATTACATTATTGGCAGCTTCAAGTATAGTTTTTGTAGAACGATAGTTCTGTTCAAGTTTAATAACCCGGCAGTTGGGATAATCCTTCTCGAAATCAAGAATATTTCGAAGATTAGCTCCCCTCCAGCCGTATATCATCTGGTCGTCATCCCCTACAACGCATATGTTCCCATGTTTTGTGGCAAGCATGCTTACCAGCATATATTGGGCAGTATTGGTATCCTGGTATTCATCCACCAGAATATAACGGAACTTATCGGAATAATAGTCCAGCACCTCAGGAAAATCTGATAAAACGCGTATAGTCAGCAGGATAATGTCATCAAAATCCAAAGCATTATTAGCCTTGAGTTTCTTTTGGTACAACTTATATATATCCGCAATTTTACTCATACGATAGTCTGAAGCGTACATTAGTGAAAATCTTTCAGGGTCAACCAACTCGTCCTTTGCCCGGCTGATTTCATGTAAAACAGTACGGGGAGGAAAGTTTTTATCATTGATATTTAACTGATCCAGACAGGTTTTAATCAGGCTTTTTTGATCATCGGAATCATATATTACAAAACTCCTGTCATAGCCCAGCTTTTCAATTTCACGCCTTAATATTCTTACGCAACAGGCGTGGAATGTCCCTACCCATATATCATCAGCCTGTGGACCGATCAGCTTTTCCATTCTTTCTTTCATTTCTCTGGCCGCCTTATTGGTAAAGGTTATGGCCAGGATATTCCAGGGACGAATCAGCTTTTCTTTCACCAAATATGCAATTCTGTGTGTTAAAACTCTTGTCTTGCCTGAGCCTGCTCCCGCAAGAACCAGCAAAGGCCCTTCTGTATGCATAACGGCCTGCTTTTGTTCTGGATTTAGGCCTTTTAAAATCTCCATAATTCCCCTCCGAATTGGGTAATGCTATTCTTTAGTGTTTATTTGCTTTACCATTATAGTATATAATAGAGCACCACTCAAATCAAACAAATGTTCGATAGCAATGTATATTCGGGCACCCTGTTGTCATTTCAAGTCCACGTGTCATTCTGAGCGTCAGCTAAGAATCTTATGCGTAGACGTGAAAGATCCTTCGACTCCGCTACGCTGCGCTCAGGATGACATCTTTGGTAACGGGTGAGGTTATTACGCACGAGCATTGAATCATTAAGCAACTGCCACCTGCACAGCATGCGGCAGCGCCGTTGGCGACGGCTCAAAACAATAAATTGCTTTGCTGAACTTATGGTATAATATATACGCGCTTAATTGGTATGCGCATTTGATTTTGGAAGGGGTATTTTAATGAGAAAGAACAGCTACGATACGATAGTTGTGGGATGCGGAACTGCTGGTATTTTTGCAGGTTATGAGCTGCAGAAACTCATGCCGGGTATGGAAATACTAATGCTTGAGCAGGGAAAAGACATTTATAACAGATTTTGCCCCATAGTTGAAAAGAAGGTTCAAACATGCATAAATTGTAATTCATGCGGTATTATGAACGGTTTTGGAGGCGCAGGCGCCTTCTCTGACGGTAAATATAATTTTACTACCCAGTTTGGCGGATGGCTTAACGAATATCTTGATTCACGTAAAATCATGGATTTGATAGAATATATTGATACTGTAAATGTGAGTTTTGGTGCAACGAAAAAACGGTTTTCCACCAATACTCCTGAGGCCCGTGAAATATCCAGAAAGGCTCTCTCTTATGACCTGCATCTATTAGAGGCTGAGGTTAAGCATTTGGGTACAGAAAATAACAGACAGATACTAATGAAAATGTTTGACTACTTGAATGAACGGGTTGAAATCTCCTGCGAATCAGGAGTTGAAACTATTGAAAAACAGGAATTAGGATATAAAATAACACTAGCTAACGGCAAAACTGCAGTGTGTAAATATCTGATAGTTGCTCCCGGGCGGTCGGGGGCCGAATGGTTTGCTGCTCAGTGTCGCAGGCTTAACCTGCAATTGCTGAATAATCAGGTTGATATAGGTGTCAGAGTAGAGCTTCCTGCCAGAATATTTGAGAGCATTACCGACATAGTTTATGAGTCCAAGTTTTTATACAGGACCAAGCAATACGGTGATTTGGTCAGAACATTTTGCATGAATCCGTATGGACATGTTGTAAGTGAAAATGTTGACGGCATTATAACCGTTAATGGACATAGCTATACTGACCCTGCCTATAGGAGTGAAAATACCAATTTCGCAATCCTTGTCAGCAATCGTTTCACCAAGCCTTTTAACGAACCTTACCAATACGGCAAACGAATTGCTTCACTTTCGAATATGTTGGGCGGAGGAGTTTTGGTACAGCGATTTGGGGATTTGATAAAGGGTAAACGTACAAACGAGCACCGTCTTGCCCAGAGTTTTACCGTTCCTACTTTGAAAGCAACTCCCGGTGATTTAAGTCTTGTCCTTACAAAAAGGCATCTTGACAATATAATTGAGATGATAAACGCCCTGGACAAAATCGCTCCAGGGACAGCCAATTATGATACCCTTCTCTATGGTGTTGAGGTTAAATTCTACAGCTCAAGGTTAATTTTGAGCAATGAATTCGAAACGGAGCTCCCCGGGTTTTATGCCATAGGCGATGGTGCCGGAATAACCCGTGGGCTGTCACAGGCAGCCGCCAGTGGTGTCCATGTAGCAAGAGTTATAGCAGGAAAACCTATATAAAAAACAAGACAGGGAACTTTCCTTGTCTTGTTTTTATATTCTATAATTCTATTGCTCCATGTGACGACCCAGGAAGTTTGCCGCTGATTGCACCAGCTTTGTTTCTACATCTCCCATCTTAGTCTTGGGATCAGTAGAAAGCATTATTACCGCACCTATGGCATCCCCTTCGGATACGATAGGCGAAATCACCTGAGAGGTGTATTTGGTACCGCCTTTTTCGTCGGATACTACCGGAATACGCTGAGACTCTTCTGACTGAGCTATAAACATATCTCTATTTTCTATCACTTTTTCAACATCAGGGCTTAATGTTTTTTCTAACAACTCCTTCTTTGAACCGCCGGAAACGGCGATAATGGAATCTCTGTCTGCTACGGCTATAATGTGCCCGCTTGTATTGTGAAGCGACTCAGCGTATGCTTCGGCAAAATCACCCAATTCGCCTATGGGAGAATATTTTTTTAGAATAACTTCTCCTTCACGGTCTGTATAAATCTCAAGGGGATCACCCTCTCTTATCCTTAAGGTTCTTCTGATTTCTTTTGGTATAACTACTCTTCCAAGATCGTCAATCCTTCTAACAATACCTGTTGCTTTCAAAAATTTTTACCTCCTTCCAAAGACCCACTGTCTAAATTGTTTCATACATAGTATTGGATAAATTCCTTGATTTATGCAGAGACAAAAACAGAGTCCCAAAAAAGGACTCTGTCAATAATGATAATATTATTAAGTTTTTATACTCTTTCCATATACTCGCCGGTACGGGTATCTATACGAATAATATCGCCCTGGTTAACGAAAAGCGGAACCTTTACCTGAGCTCCTGTTTCCACAACAGCCGGTTTAGTTGCCCCGGTTGCAGTATCACCCTTAAATCCGGGCTCAGTATCAGTAACTTCCAGTTCTACAAACATAGGTGGCTCTACACCAAACACATTGCCCTTATAAGAAAGAACCTTACAAATTGTATTTTCCTTTGCAAAAACAAGAGCATCGCTGATAGCAGACAAATTTATAGGTAGCTGCTCATAATTTTCTGTATCCATAAAATATGCCAAATCACCATCATTATACAGATACTCCATATCTCTTCTCACTATCTGAGCTCTCTCAAACTTGTCGGTAGGGCTAAATGTACGCTCTACTGTAGAACCTGTCAATACATTCTTTATTTTAGTTCTTACAAAAGCGGCACCTTTTCCGGGCTTTACATGCTGGAATTCAACAATCTGGTAAACCTGCCCTTCCATTTCAAAAGTTGTGCCATTTTTAAAATCACCTGCAACAATCATAATAAATAAACCTCTCTTACAAAAATTCGGTATATTCTTACCATTTTATATTAAGCTATTATGTTTAGGTATGCAAGAAAAAAACTCTAATTATTTATATAATAATCATGTCTTTAGGGCTGGTGGTAAAGTTTTTTATCCTGCCGTCTATCAGTACCACCATATCCTCAATTCTTACACCACCCAGACCTTCTATATAAATACCGGGTTCTACCGAAAACACCATGCCATCTTTCAGAACATCAACACTTTTCTCGGACAATCTGGGTTCCTCATGTATCTGTATACCTACACCGTGCCCCAAACTATGACCGAATGCTTCCTTATATCCATGTTGAGCTATTATATCCCTGGCTATTTTATCTGCCTCATATCCGCTCATCCCTGATGTAATACCATCCAGGGCAGCTTGTTGAGCTTTTTTTACTATATCATATACTTTTACCAGTTCTTTTTTCGGTTCTCCTATAAATATTGTTCTCGTCATATCGGAACAATAATTACGGTAAATTACTCCAAAGTCCAAAACTACTGTGTCACCATTTTTAATAGTATTATCTGTCGCGGTGCCGTGACACATGGCAGATCTGTGTCCTGCTGCTATAATACTCTCAAATGACGGACCCTTTGCCCCCAGTATTTTCATGGTGTATTCCAGTTCTGCGGCAACTTCTGTTTCCTTCATTCCAGGTTTAATAAATTTAATAATATGATCAAAAACCTTATCTCCTAAAAGCACGGCCTGTTGTATTCGCTCTATTTCATCAGAATCCTTAATACTACGAATCCATTCAATCTGGTTGTCGAATCTTACCAGTTTCTTGATTTTTGTAAGACTTTCTTTTATTCTGTATAATTCCGAAACAGTAATGGCCTGGCCTTCAAAGCCAATTATGTCTATGGAATTCTGTTTTACTATTTTATTTAATGTAGAATAAAAGCTTTCTTCAATTTCAATAACCTCAATACCCTCATAAACCTGTTGTTTGGCTTGTATTGTATATCTAAAGTCAACCATTAGCCAGGCTTTATCAATACTAACCAATAATAATGAAGTTGAGCCGGTAAATCCTGAAAAGTATAGGGTATTGGGTCTTCCGGCAATCAGGCATGCATTGCAAGCCTTTTCTTTTATTAAATCTCTCAATTTTTTCAGTCTTTGGTTCATTTCGTCATTCCTTTTTATTAATATTACTGGGTTAATAATCGTCTGTGTAAAACAAAAAGTGCCGCAGAATATGCATCTGCACCCAGGCCGCATATCTGTCCTACGCAAACAGGAGCAATAACTGATTTGGACCTAAATTCCTCTCTGGCATGGATATTGGAAAGATGAACTTCTATGGTGGGTATATTTACTGAACTTATTGCATCCCGGATGGCATAGCTGTAGTGGGTAAATGCCCCCGGATTAATAATAATCCCATTATATCCCTTTTGATATGCATCATGTATTCTGTCAATAATATCACCCTCATGATTGGACTGATAAAAATCCAGTTGGATGCTGTATGCAGCAGCCTCCGCTTCCAGCTTCATCTTAATATCCTCCAGAGTTTGATGTCCATATATATCAGGTTCTCTGGTCCCCAACAAATTAATGTTTGGCCCATTAAGAACTGTTATTCTTTTCATCTGTTATTAATGCCCCTTTCATTTTGATATTACACTGAGCAATCTTTAAAAACTCCAGAATAATATTATTGTATCGGATTTCTTAACATACAGCAATAAAATGGATATAATTATGTTAAACCAATATTATATGTCGAATGGGGAGAATCCAGAAATGCGAATTAAAAGTTTCTTAAAACTTGTTGAGATACAAACCAAAATAGCAAGCGTAACACCTTTTGTTTTTGGGGTTTTTTACAGCTTTTTTATGTATAAAACTTTGAAGGTATTAAACGTTCTTTTCTTTTTTATATCTCTTATTTGCTTTGATATGTTTACTACAGCTCTTAATAATTATCAGGATTATAAAAAAGCAATTAAGAAAGAGGGTTATAATTATGAGGTGCATAATGCCATCGGACAATTCGGACTGAAAGAAAGCACTGTAGTAATAACCATAGCAGTTTTATTCATAATAGCAATTGTGTTTGGTATACTGACATTTCTAAGAACAGATTATTATTTACTGGCATTGGGGATGCTTTCCTTTTTAATGGGTATTCTCTACTCTGCAGGACCTCTTCCTATTTCAAGAACACCTTTTGGAGAATTGTTTTCAGGAGGTTTTATGGGGCTTGTGATACCGTTTCTGGTGGTATATGCCTCTATTTTTGATTACTCTCCTCTGACACTTGTTATTAATAATACGAATATCATCTTTAATATTAACTGGAGGCTGTTACTCCCTGTTATATTATCATCGCTGCCTGCTGTGTTCTGTATTGCTAATATAATGCTTGCCAACAATATCTGTGATATGGAAGACGACTTTATAAACAAACGCTATACCCTGCCTATTCAAATTGGCAAAAAGAAAGCTCTTGTTTTATATGGAGCTATTTATGCTTTGGCATATCTGGATATAATCTTCTGCGCAGTAATGGGCTATTTGCCTCTGATATCCTTGTTGACACTGCTTACTGCCTGTAAGGTATATAAGAATATAAAGGTTTTCTACGATCTTCAAACAAAAAAGGATACCTTCGGTCTTGCAGTAGCAAACCTTATGCTGATCATGTTCCCTTTAATATTAAGTCTTATTGTTTCATTGATAGTTTAAGGGTTGGGATTATTGAGATGTTTTAAGTAAATTTCTTTCAGTGTCAGAGCATCCTCGGCCATTGTTCCCCGGGATTCGCATATAATAACCGGCTCCAAATCAAGAGCTATTATAGTTTTTGCCAGAGGGTCAAAGTCAGGGCCGTACTTTGAATCGGCATAGCTCCAGTGCTTCTTTTCCCCGCCTTTTCCGAATTCCACACGGCTAAAATGAATATGCGGTTTTCGTGCTCTGTCTTTTCCCAGATGCTTTCTGACTGTATCAAATACTTTGGTGAAATCTTCCTGAGTATTCATTCCTCCCTGGGTCAGTGCATGCAAGTGGGCAAAATCCAGACAAGGTATCAGTCTTTCATCCAGATCGCATAATTCCAATACTTCGTCAAGATTACCCAATTGATTGTTTTTACCCAGCACCTCAGGACATATGGTTATATTGGAAAACCCCGCATAATCGGCTTCATTAATGGCGTCAAGCAATGTCGCCTTAGCAAGCTCCACAGCAGTCTTCCGGGTTGTTTTAGACACATATCCGGGATGCACCACAATACGCTTAGCCCCCATAATTTGGGCAACCCTCAGGGTGTCCAGAATATATTTTACCGAGTTGTCCCTCTTTTCCTCTTCAGTACTGGACAGGTTAATATAGTAGGGTGCATGAACACTCAGGTGTATATTGGCTTCCTTAGCCTTCTCACCTATTTCATAAGCTGTCTCGTCCTTGAGATTTACCCCTTTATTGCACTGATACTCGTAAGCGTTTAAACCCATATCAGAGAGCCATTTAGGCATCTGTTTAGAGTGGGAAAACCCTTGCTCATAAAAACTGTTTGAATTTCCTGCCGGCCCGAACCAAATCATTTATTACCACCATCTAAAGGATTATACATCAAATCATCATAATCAATTCTTGCACAGCAGGTTACCATAGGTGCAAGAATCTAACTTCCCATCTAATTTGGCAATTGGATGACCTTATTATTCTTTGATTCTTTATAAAGAACAAATTTGTTTCCGATGACAGAGACTATTTCTGCATCTACTGCCTGTGCCAGCTCCTCACACGCTTCTCTTGCCGTATATATTGAATTCTTCAATACACTTGCTTTAACCAGCTCTCTGGCTTCCAGAGCATCTTGAAACTGGCGGATAACATTCTCATCGATTCCGTTTTTGCCAATTTGAAAAATTGCCGGAACACTGTTTGCCAAACTTCTTAAATAACTTCTTTGCTTTCCTGTTATCATATTTTTCTCCTATGGGATATAATCAAATTCCATTTCACCTATTCTTACAGTGTCTCCTTCTTCAATGCCTTTTTCCTCAAGTGCTTCTATAACACCCATGTTTTTCATGACACGTTGGAAATACTGTAAGGATTCTCTGTCACTAAAATTTACTGAGCCTAATATTTTATTAACCCATGGTCCCTCAATTACATATGTTTCATTTTCGCGTCTTATTGTGTAAGGAGGTTCCTGGGGTCCAATATCAATCTCAACTTCTTCGGAAGGGTCAAACAGCACCACCTCAGGCAGAGTTATCAGCTGCTCATAGGTATATCTCATCAAATCATCAACACCCTGGTTGGTGGCGGCAGAAATCTCAAAAACCTTATATCCTCTTTTCTCCATCTCAGCTCTGAACCTTTCCAATTTCTCAGGCTCGCTTAAGACATCAATTTTGTTTGCCGCAATAATCTGGGGACGTTTTGCCAGCTCAGGATTATACATTTTAAGTTCACCGTTAATTACGTCAAAATCCGATATTGCGTCACGACCATCTATTTCAGCAATATCTACTACGTGGATTAAAAGCCTTGTCCGCTCTACATGCCTTAAGAAATTATGACCCAGACCTGCTCCCTTATGCGCACCCTCAATAAGACCTGGTATATCGGCGATGACAAAGCTGGAACCCTCACCCAAAGAAACTACACCAAGATTCGGAGATAATGTTGTAAAGTGATAATCGGCTATTTTAGGCCTGGCTGATGTTACCATTGAAAGCAATGTGGATTTACCTACATTGGGAAACCCCAGAAGGCCTACATCCGCAATCAACTTTAGCTCCAGGATAGCGGTAAACTCCTGACCGGGACTGCCGTTACGGGCAAAGTTGGGAACCTGACGGGTGGGAGTGGCAAAATGCTGGTTTCCGGCTCCGCCTTTTCCTCCCCGGGCTATTATAACCTCTTGTCCTTCCTGGGATATGTCGGCAATAATTTTCCCGGTTTCCTTGTCCTTCACAATGGTACCCAGCGGAACCTTTATCACGAGGTTTGCTCCGCTTTTACCGCTCCTGTTGCGTTTGCTTCCGTTTTCACCTCTTTGGGCAATATATTTTCTTTTATAACGAAAATCCATCAACGTCCTAAGCCCAGTATCAGCCTTGAAGATTACATGGCCGCCGGCACCACCGTCGCCTCCGTCAGGGCCCCCATTGGGAATATATTTTTCCCGCCGGAAAGAGATTGCTCCATCTCCACCATCTCCGGCTTTTATATAGATTTCAGCATAGTCTATAAACATTTTTTCCTCCAAATAAGAGTACTTTTTATTATGTCATTCTGAGCCTCTTTATGTCATTCTGAGCCTCTTTATGTCATTCTGAGCGTAGCGAAGAATCTTACCAAGTCGACATAATAACAGATCCTTCGACTCCGCTAACGCTGCGCTCAGGATGACCCTCTCGTTTCCAATAGCACCATTAAAGCATAAAAGGGACGATAGCCTCGTCCCTTCCCATACCAGTATAACCTGTCTTTAAGCAGAATAAACGCTTACCTTTTTTCTTTTCTTGTCGAGTCTTTCAAACTTCACCCTGCCGTCTATGAGGGCAAACAGTGTATCATCACTGCCTATTCCAACATTGGTTCCGGGATGAATTTTGGTGCCTCTCTGCCTTACCAGTATATTTCCTGCCAATACGGGCTGGCCATCACCTTTTTTAACACCTAATCTCTTGGATTCGCTGTCACGGCCATTCTTTGTGCTACCCATTCCCTTTTTATGAGCGAATAGCTGCAGATTAATTCTGATCATGGCTACACCTCCTTAAAACTTACTTGTATATGTTTCGAGTACTGATTTTCAATTTG
>DUNT01000036.1 GCA_012839205.1 Clostridiaceae bacterium | reverse complement strand
TTATTGAAGAGGTTTCAACCGGAGACGGCCCAATAGATGCAGCATTTAAAGCTGTTGATAAAATCGCAGGGGTCAGTTTTACCCTGGAGGATTATACTCTCAGATCAGTTACTGAAGGGCAGGATGCACAGGGTGAGGCATATGTAAAAATACGGTCAGGTGCAAGAATATATACCGGTAAAGGTGTAAGCACAGACGTATTTGAGGCCAGCGTTCTATCATACGTTAATGCTATTAATAAAATGATTTATGAGGAAAAACTGGAAGAGGTATTGCCGCAATAATTGAAAAGAAGTCTATATATGTTGAGTTAAGATATCCCGTTATTCATTAGTATAGTGAAGAATCTTTCCTGGCAGAGTCAGCAGGTGCTTCACTATCATTCAAAATGGTATGGATATAACAGGTATCTTGCTTATCTTATATGGTATGAGAGGGATGATGGAGAATGACTAAAGTAATTGATATATTTGATTCAACATTGCGAGATGGTGCACAGGCCGAGAGCATATCTTTTTCGGTTGAAGATAAGCTCAAGATCGTCAGAGCTCTTGACGATTTGGGAGTTGCTTATATAGAGGCGGGAAATCCCGGTTCCAATCCCAAGGACATAGAGTTTTTTGAGAGAATGAGAACCATGACTCTTAAATCGGCCAAATTAACTGCGTTTGGAAGTACCAGAAGAAGGGATATTTCGGTAGAGGAAGATAAAAACGTTCAGTCCTTAATGGGTGCCAATACTCCTGCTATTGCGATTTTTGGTAAGGCATGGGATTTTCACGTAACAGAGATTATCAGAACAACCCTTGAAGAAAATGAAAAAATGGTTTATGAGACCCTTTCCTATTTTAAAAAGAAAGGTAAAGAGGTTATCTTTGACGCGGAGCATTTTTTTGATGGCTATAAAGCAAATCCGGAATATGCCTTTAGAGTTTTGAAAGCAGCGGTTGAAGGCGGAGCTGATTGTCTGGTGTTATGCGATACTAACGGCGGATGCTTTCCAACCACAGTGTATGAGGTTGTTAAAAAAGTCAAAGAAACCTTTAATATTAAAGTAGGAATTCATGCCCATAACGACTGCGGAATGGCTGTAGCAAATTCTGTTATGGCGGTTGAAGCCGGGGCCGAGCATGTTCAGGGAACATATATAGGTTTTGGCGAAAGGTGCGGAAATGCGAATTTAAGCACTATTATTCCAAATCTTCAGATTAAAAAAGGCTTATACTGCATCCCAGAGGAAAAGCTGAAGAATCTTACTTATACAGCAAGAAAAATAGCAGAGATCTCGAACATTTCTCTGAGCAGGAGAGAGCCGTATGTAGGTAACAGTGCCTTCGCCCATAAAGGTGGTATGCATATTGATGGTGTATGCAAAGCATCGGCATCTTTTGAACATATTGACCCGGAACTTGTAGGCAATAAGCGCAGATTTCTTATGTCCGAAGTATCGGGAAGAAATACTATCCTGGAAAAGATTCGCGAAGTGAATCCTGCAATTTGCAAAGAATCCAGTGAAACCGAGGCAATTATCAGCAGACTTAAAGAGCTGGAGCATCAGGGATATCAATTTGAGGGAGCAGAAAGCACCTTTGAACTGGTTATCAGAAAACAGCTCGGCAAGTATAAGCCCTTCTTTGAATTAGAGAAGTTTAAACTTATGACCGAGCAACCAAATCAGAATGGTTCATCTGCATCAGCACTTATAAAAGTGAAAGTAGACGGAAAATCTGAGATAACCGCAGCCGAGGGTGATGGTCCGGTTCATGCCCTTGACAGAGCTCTCAGAAAAGCTCTGGAAGTATTCTATCCTGAGCTGTCAAGTGTATATCTGACTGATTTTAAGGTGAGGGTTATAGATTCACAAAAGGCAACGGCGGCTAAGGTTCGGGTCTTAATTGAATCCACCGATGGTGAAACATCATGGACAACGGTGGGAGTATCCACCGACATTATTGAAGCCAGCTGGATTGCCCTGGTAGATTCTATAGAGTATAAACTTTTGAAAGAGCTGGAAAAGAAAATCAGAGTTTATGTATAACAGGAGGAAAGATTATGGGAATGACAATGTCTCAGAAAATTCTGGCAGATCATACCGGCCTTGAGCAGGTAGTTCCCGGCCAGTTAATAGAAGCTGATCTTGATTTGGTATTAGGAAATGATATTACTTCTCCCGTTGCGGTTAATGAATTTAGAAAAGCCGGTTTTGACAAAGTGTTTGATACAAAAAAAGTGGCTATTGTTCCCGATCATTTTACGCCTAATAAAGATATAAAAGCAGCTGAACAGTGCAGAATGATACGTGAGTTCGCTCATGAAATGCAAATTGAAAACTATTTCGAAATAGGAGAAATGGGAATAGAGCACTGCTTAATTCCTGAAAAAGGTCTGGCAGTACCCGGTGATTTAATAATCGGTGCTGATTCTCACACTTGTACCTATGGGGCTCTGGGAGCCTTCTCGACAGGTGTTGGCAGCACTGATATGGCAGCAGGTATGGCAACGGGAAAATGTTGGTTTAAGGTGCCATCGGCTATAAAATTCATATTAAAGGGTAAACCCCAGGGATGGGTGTCAGGCAAAGATGTTATTCTACACATTATCGGTATGATAGGCGTTGACGGTGCCCTGTACAAGTCTATGGAATTTATGGGTGAAGGATTAATTAATCTTTCCATGGACGACAGATTTACAATGGCTAATATGGCTATTGAAGCCGGTGCCAAGAACGGCATATTTATGGTAGACCAACGCACATTAGAATATGTAAAAGAGCATTCAAAAAGGCCGTACAAAATCTATGAGCCGGATGAGGATGCAGTATATGAAGAAGTTTATGAAATAGACTTAAGCGCTGTCAGACCTACCGTAGCGTTTCCTCACCTGCCTGATAACACCAGAACCATCGATGAAGTTGGTGATGTTTCTATTGACCAGGTAGTTATAGGTTCATGTACCAACGGGCGGATAGAAGATTTAAGAGTAGCCGCAAAAATTCTTAAAGGCAGAAAGGTAAAGAAGGGAATCAGATGCATTGTCTTCCCCGGAACTCAGAATATCTATCTGCAGGCATTAAAAGAAGGACTGATAGCGGATATTGTTGAAGCGGGAGCAATATTTTCAACTCCTACCTGCGGCCCTTGTCTGGGCGGTCATATGGGTGTTTTGGCAAAGGGAGAAAGAGCTGTCTCTACTACAAACCGAAACTTTGTAGGACGTATGGGACATACCGAGTCTGAGGTATACCTTGCAAGCCCGGCGGTAGCAGCCGCCTCGGCAGTAACCGGTAAAATTACTGACCCTGGCGCAATTTAAGAATTATGCGCACTACATTGTCATTCTGAGCGTCAGCGAAGGATCTATCTGCGTTAAACAGTGGAGCGGCTGTAGACTGCTGCGATTTAGCGCTCCATCTCCAACATCCGGTTTCTAGTCGCGCTCGCTCCGCAATCCGTGCTCCGCTTTAAATCGCAGCAGCCACGCCGCTTT
>DUNT01000035.1 GCA_012839205.1 Clostridiaceae bacterium | reverse complement strand
TAAACTGCCGAACCTGAAGGAATTAACTGCAGAATCATTAAAACCTTTTCTGCCATGGTCATCAGAATTACCCGGCTGGTGCAGGAATGCTCCTTCTAGCAAGGCACCCCAAGATTAAGCGCTTACGCTGTGTTATGCAAAAAATGATTACTTGCTTTTTTGAATTGCCAAAGCATATTTTATAACAAAGGATGTTAGCTGCTGAAGAAGAAAAAGCCTGCATGTAAACGAATAATGCAGGCTTCTCTATTCTGGCTGTATGTTATCATATGAGTTTGGATTATAATGTCATTTCAGAATATTTAATACCTTTCCAGTAGACTGGGCTGTATACGACTGCATCAGGCGGGAGATTAACTCCTTTCAAGGCCCATTTCTTATACTCTTCAAAACCGGTGCGGTCAACAATATAGCCAATATGCTCCTTTCCGCCGGGAGCATCTTTGTCTATGTATTTAGCCACATAATCATAGGTATTGAGGATTATTTTCGTGATGCTCTCTTCATCTGCCCATTTGATAAAATCCTCTCCAAGGCGGGGATTTCGTTTTCCTGTACGACCAAATAGGGTTAGTCGGTAACGCTTATCAACACCTTCTCCACGGGTCCAGGCACGTGTCGGACAGTTAAGTATACACTCACCGCAGCCTATACATTTTTCGGCATTACGAACGGGTCTTTCATTTACCATTTCTATAGCCTGTACTGATTTTTTACGACAATATTTTTCGCAGGCACCGCAAGAAACGCAGCGGCTGCTGTCGAATTCCGGTTTTGTCATTCCCATAATACCGAAGTCATGCATACGGACTTTTGCGCAATCATTAGGACAACCTGTCAGTGCAATTTTAAAATGTAAGTCGTTAGGGAAAATTGCTTTTTCAATTCGCTTTGCAAAAGCCGTAGTATCATAACAGGCATAAGGGCAAACACGATTACCAATACAGGCTGTGACATTTCGTGTTCCCGAAGCAGAATATCCTTCGCCTCGCAGGGGCTGGTTAATGTTTAGTGCATCGATGATGGGCTGTAGTTTTTCGTTTATCTGTGGAATAAGCTCATAGGGGATACCGGGGATCTCAAAGCCCTGCCTTGATGTAATATGTACCGTTCCATTACCATACTCTCTGGCGATTTCAGCAACTTTTTCAAGGACATCAGCATTCAAATGTCCCCCTGGAACCCGCACCCGGCTTGCAGTAAATCCACGTACTTTAGTAACACGGAAGGCGTTCTTTTTTATTTTCCTTGTGTTTATATCCATTTTATTCGCTCCTTAGTCTATCAGAGTTTTGCCCTTTGTGTAGTTAAACACGGGGCCGTCAACGCATACATATACATCATTAATTTTACAATGACCACATTTTCCGATTCCACAGCACATCTTTCTTTCCTGTGAAATCCAGATATTTTTCTCCAGAAAACCTATCTTCATAAGCTCCAATGAGGAAAAATGCATCATAGCAGGGGGACCAACGACAATGGCCGCTGCTTTACTGACATCTTCAAATTTCAGTTTGGGGATATGTTCGGTTACAAAACCGATACTGCACTCAAAGTCGGCTTCGCCGCAGTCAACAGTAAGAATAACCTGACTGGTTTTTTTCCAGCGGGCAATATCTTCAAAAAAGAGTATGTCAGAAGGAGATTTAAAGCCTGCAATTACTTTGAGGCTTTTAACCTGCTCTGGATTAGATGCAAAATAATCTATAACTCCGCGAACTGGTGAGAGACCGGTGCCACCAGCCACCACAACAAGCTCTTTTCCCCGATAGTCATCAAGATCGAACCCATTGCCGTAGGGACCTCTGATAAACAGACTGTCGCCTTCATAGTATTCAAAAATCTCGTTTGTGACTTTTCCAACACGGCGGATGGTCAATTCCACATATCCATCACCATAACCGGATATTGAAATAGGTGCCTCACCGAATTTGGGTATGGAAACTTCAAAGAACTGACCGGGTTTTACAATACCTTCGTAGGCCATACGGAAAGTGTATTCAATGTCGGTATGCTTTTGAACTGATAAAACTTTTGATAAAAAAGGTGCATATTCGTTTGTTCTCATTATCTTTAACCTTCCTTTGCTACTCTACTGAGTTTGTTTACTGCATGTGAAAAGCTAATGTACTCGGGACAAACATCATCGCATCGGCCGCACCCGACACACATATGATATCCGAAACGTTGCCTGTAATCTACGACCTTATGAAGCACCTTAAAACGCATCCGTGCACCGTGTTTATTGCGGTAACTGCCGCCACCTGCCACATCAGTGAACTTGTCGACCATACACGATGCCCATACCCTACGGCGTTCTCCGGCTTTTCCGTTATCTGTATAGAATATATCCTGCATTGTAAAGCAGGTGCAGGTAGGACAGCTGAAATTACAACGGCCGCATGCAATGCAACGGGTGTCATATTCGTCCCACATGCTGTTTTTTATAACTTTTTCTGTGTTAATAGTATCAGTATCTGGCAAAGAAACCTGAATGGTTGTTTGGTCAACATGAGATGGAACAACATCCAGTATTTCTTCAGCATTATTTTGAAATATAGAGTCCCAGTCCGAAAATTTGCAGTCAATATAGTATTGGCCATCCCGGACATCTAAAGAGGCGTCATATTCTGTGCTGATATTTGTTCCCATATCAACACAAAAACAATTTTCAAAAGAAGAAACGCACCCTAAAAGCACAAACTTGACTTTATCTCTTAAGCGTTTATAGTAATAATCCTCGGCACCATTATTGAGGTAGATTTCGTCAAGGCGCTTTACGGCATGTAAATCACAGCTGCGCAGGAATATAACTGCTCCGGTATGTATACGTTCAGACTCCTTTATATTATCCTCTGTAAAGAAAAAAAATGTTTCAGAAATCGGTATTAATGCTTCTTTAAATGTATGGCTGCTTTTTTCCAGCAGCTCCATATCATCTGCTGTTTTAATTTCTCCATAACGAATGGAATCGGTATCAGAAAACTCACCTTGATTAACATAGCGGTGAGGGGCATACAATTTGTATTGCCGGCTAAGATCTGTAAGGGCAGCGTTTAAACCCTTTTTAGTCAACCTGTACCCCATTGGAATACCTCCGTTTCATTTGTTTACTTTTGTTTTGAAATTAAGTGGTAAGGGACTGCTAAAAACAAAAATGCTCCAAGCATTATTCTGACTTGTTTTTCGAATTTTTTACACATAAATCTATTTCTATTATAGCATCACTTAAATAGAATAGGTTAGTATATTTCAATACATTAAAGCTATCAATCACTATCTTTTGGGGAGAAATTAAGCCGAATGATGCGACTTGGACGTCCCGCTGAATTTCTCATGTTGTACCCAATAATCCTGGCATAGTTGTTGTCAAGGAGTTTTTCCAACAGGCGATTCATACTTCTTAACGAAACGCCATACGATTTTGCCAGTTCCAATGGCGTAAAAGTATCTTTTTTGTTTATGTCCATAATTGTTTGAAACTTTATAATGCTGTTTAAACTTATACCAGTGGCAAAGGCTATTTCTTGAAAATACCCATCAATTTTATCCTGCGGGGAATTGCTGGGCTCATGAACAGGGATAATGGGGCCGAAATACTGGTTGTTTTCCACCTTGTATGCCCGATTTCCACCTTTTTTCTTCGCCTTTAATAATCCCAGACTCGCATTATATTTGGCTTCTCGTGGGGTTTCTCCATACCCTATACCTATGCTGAGGGTTCCAAACTGCACCATATCCTGTTTGGTGAGAATATTAATCTTCTGCAGCTGTTCAGTTTCCATTTCAAACAAAGGTTTTGTTGTGAACAGCATGTATGTTCCCATCTCTTTTTCAATAACTGCTGCTTGTATGCGTTGTGAAAAACGATATATCTCCTGCGAAATTTTCATAGCTTCAAGTGACAGCTGATATTCATTTTCTTTAATTAGCGCATATTCGTCCGGCAAATCCCGTTCAATTGCAAGAACTACTATATCACTGTTTTCCTGGAGCTTAGACCTTTTTTTGATGTCGTAGTATTTAATTGCATCTTCAATGCTTTGTTTTGTTGGATCCAAAACTATACACGGAATACCTGAACCTGTTAAATACTCGTATACACTGGAGATACCGGTAATACAAACATTTACATTTCTGTTCTCATAGTTTTCACGGTGGAAATTTTTAATTTTTGCAAGATATTCATCGTTATAAGGCAGGTTTTGGCAGATGTAAATATTTAATTCTTTTTCAGGGATTTTTAAATTTTCATAAATGCAATAAACATCTTCTTCGGAATATGAATCAATGCTGATTTTACGGATATCAAAACCGTTTATAAAAGATGCTTCCAATAGCCCGCTTAATAACCGGGAGGTATCATGTTGTATGTACATCCAGGGCTTTTTTGAAATAATAGCCATATTGACAAGATCATAAGGTGTTTTACCGGTAAACAGCAAACCGTCAAAATGATGCTCGTTGGCTTTAATATAGGATACCACCGGTATGATATCTGTTGTGTCCATGGGAATCTCAGTTATTTCGACATAAGGAAAAGATTGTGACATAATTTTCATAACTATTCCAATTGTACGGTTATGCCCGATCAACCCAAGTTTCAAAGAGCATCATCCTTTCATATGGCTAAGTTGTATTAAATTATATATTAATTAACAGGTTTTATAAAGAACAATTAAAGACCTATTATGGACTATTTTAAGACAAAGGCTTTAATGCTAGAATAATAATTAGGAAAAATAAGTATATCAGGAGATTACATCATGCCGGTTATAAATATTAAATCCAATGATTCTGCAGGAAAACTCAAGCTGCAAAAATTTGCTGAAGAAATCAGTATTAAAACGGGTATTGTAGTCTCCAGATTACAGATTATCGCTGAATACTACCCTTCAGAAGATTTTTTTACAGATAATGTTCACTCAATTATTCATATCGCCATATCCGAAAAAAACGATAAAAATACAATTCAGGAACTTATGAAAGCCTGCGTATCTATTGCTGCAAAACAATTTAATGTTGAGGAGAACCGCATTGCTGTTACTGCTTACCCGGTCGGCATTGGGTATCTTTTGGCAAATAATCATTTTATTTAATTTCGGAGGTGTACCTATGAAAAAGATTCTATTACTTCATGGAGCCTGGCATAACGGAAAAAGTTGGGACAAAGTCTCAGCAATACTTAAGAAGAACGGATACGAAACAGAAGCCCTTACACTGCCGGGAAACGGTGAGAACGACAGCAAAGGCGTTACATATGATAATTATGTCAACTATGTTTGTGACAGAATCCGTGCCCAAGAAGAGAAGGTCATTGTTGTTGGCCATTCCAGTGCAGGCCATGTATTGCAGATGGCACTGCCGAAAGTGGCTGATAAAGTTGAAAAGGTTATTTTCAATAATGCCTGGCTTCTTCCAGACAATAAGTCACAGTTTGATTTTGTTCCCGATGAGATTAAAAGCGTCATGAGGCAGGCAGCTATCGAGTCAGGTACGGGGGCGATTCCCATAGATCCCCAATTCGTGCGCCATATGTTGGCTTCAGAAGCCAGCGATGAACTCTATGAAGAATTGATGACGTTCTTGGTGGAGCAACCGCTCATCATAATGGAAACACCGGTGCAGGCCAAAGCCTTTGCCGAAATGAAAATACCCATGGTTTTATTGTATTGTACAAAGGACGTATCGGTTCCTCCAGGTGCATTTTTGGGCATGTTCAAGGCATGGGGAGATAATCCTGTCGTAGAAGTTGATTGTGACCACGAAGGATTGTTTACTGCACCCGAGGTTTATACAGAAGGGCTGATAAAAGCCATAAATCTATAAATTATCCATATAAAAATCAGTAAAAACTGCCGGCTAGTCCGGCAGAAATTTACCTTTATTTTAATTTTGAGTAAGGGGTTATTTTTGTGACGCTTAAAAACTTTACTGAATTAGTCGACAGGGTTAAATCATGCCCCAGAAAGACGGTGGCTCTTGTCTGTGCAGATGATGAAAATGCTCTTGATGCCATCATAAGAGCGGGTGATATAGTAGATGCAGTTCTGGTAGGTGATACAAAGCTGATTGCCGAAAAACTGCGAAATCTTGGCCAAAACCCAGCCAGCTTTAGAATGGTACAAGTGCCTGAGGGACAGCATCCCGCTGTTACTGCAGCTAAGTTGATTCATGACGGTGAGGCGGATTTTCTGATGAAGGGACGGATATCCACAGGAGATTTGTTGAAGGGTGTTTTAAGTGGTGAAAGCAGACTTCGTAAATATGGGCTGATGTCCCATGTATCTATACAGGAAGTTCCGGGATATCATAAGCTGATCTTTCTAACTGACAGCGGTATGTGTATTAACCCTGATGTAGAGCAAAAAAAACAGATATTAATTAATGTCCTGGATTTTATGAAGAGACTGGGTTACAAAAAGCCTGCAGTAGCAGCTTTATGTGCCATAGAGACAGTAAATCCCAATATGTCTGAAACCATAGATGCTCAAGTGCTTAAAAAAATGGTGGCTGCCGGCATTATCGGAGACTGTGAATTTGAAGGGCCTATCTCATATGATGTGGCAATGATGCCTGAGGCAGCCCGTATCAAGGGTTATAACAGTTTAAATTCGGGAAACTTCGATGTATTTCTGGTACCCAATCTGCTTGCAGGAAACCTCCTTGGCAAAAGCCTGGTATACACCTTGAAAGGCAAGATGGCCGGACTGATACTGGGGGCAAAGGTACCCATCGTACTTACATCCCGAAGCTCAACATCAGAGGAAAAATATAATTCACTTGCCATTGCGGCAAGTGTATCAACAGGAGACTAAGAGAAATGAAACAGTTAATGACAGGGAACGAAGCCATTGCAAGGGGAGCATATGAGGCGGGTATACGATTTGCGTCGGCATATCCCGGAACACCCAGCACCGAGATACTGGAGAATATTGCGTTGTATAAAGATGATATTGTCGCCGAGTGGGCTCCTAACGAGAAGGTAGCGTTGGAGGCGGTAATAGGTTATTCCATCGCAGGAGGCAGAGCCATAGCATCTATGAAGCAGGTTGGGCTGAATGTGGCAGCCGATCCGCTGTTTTCTTTCGCTTATACCGGCTGTAATGGGAGCGCTGTTATTATTACAGCAGATGAGCCGGGCATCCATTCATCGCAGACAGAGCAGGATAATCGTTATTACGCAAAAATGGCCAAGCTGCCAATGCTGGAACCGACAGACAGCCAGCAGGCCAAAGATATGGTAATAGCGGCATGCGAAATCAGTGAAAAATACCGCACTCCCGTAATCATCCGAATGACAACAAGGATATGCCACAGCAAAAGTATTGTGGAATTAGGCAGCCGCCGTGAAGTACCCAATAAAGAATATAAAAAGGATATCTGGCAGTTTACCACAATGCCGGCTGTATCGCAAAAACTGCGTTTTCAACTGGAAGAACGGCTAAAGAAACTGACTGAAGAAGCGAATAACTCACCATTCAACCATATTGAATGGAACAATAAAAGCATTGGCGTTATTGCAAATGGAATTGCTTATCAATATGCTAAAGAAGTTTTCGGTGAGGAAGCCTCTTATCTGCGTATCGGGTTTTCATATCCGATACCCATGGAATTGATAACAGAATTTGCATCCCGGGTAGATACTTTATATGTCATTGAAGAAGTCGAGCCCTTTTTGGAGGAAGAAATCCGTGCAGCAGGAATTGAATGTCACGGAAAAGATTTATTGCCGAGAATCGGGGAACTCAGCCCGAAGATTATAGAAGAAACAATAAAAGGAGTAAAAAAAGAGCTTTTGCCCATGCAGCCCGATAAGGTGACCAGCAGGCCACCGGTACTTTGCCCGGGTTGCGCGCACCGTGCAGTTTTTTATGAGCTTAGTAAACGCAAGGACCTTTTTATTTCAGGAGATATCGGGTGTTATGGTCTTGGTGCCCTTCCTCCGCTTAGTGCTATGGATACATGCATATGCATGGGAGCAAGTGTAAGCGCAGGCCACGGAGCGGCAAAAGCATTTAAAGGATACAATTTGGATAAGCATGTGGTGAGCGTAATAGGGGACTCTACATTCTTCCATTCCGGAATGACCAGCCTGTTAAATGTAGTTTACAACAAAAGCAAGACCACTACTGTGATACTTGATAACCGGATAACCGGCATGACAGGCCATCAGGATCATCCCGGAACAGGCTACACAGCCCAGGGAGAGGAATCACAGGAAGCAAGTATAGAAAAGATTGTAAATTCATTAGGAGTTAATGATGTTAAAACGATAAATCCTCTTCAGTTGACTGAGTTGCATGAGGCAATCGATTCTGCACTTGAAAACCCGGAACCCTCAGTTATCATCGCCAGATGGCCATGTGCGCTGAAAAAATTATCGGCCAAAGATAAAGAGGAATTCGGAAAGCACGTAAAAAGATACATAGTCAAAAAAGAACAATGTATTGGATGTAAAAAGTGTATCCGGACAGGATGCCCTGCGCTGCGGTATGACAAAGGAAACAAAAAAGTATTGATTGATCCAATCATGTGTAACGGCTGTTCCCTTTGCGCACAGGTTTGTCCTGTAGGTGCAATTGTACTTGACCGGAAATAGGAGATCAAAATGGTGAAAGTAAAGAGTATTTTGATTGTTGGTGTAGGCGGACAGGGGACACTGCTTGCCAGTAAAATATTAACACAAGGCCTTATGGAAACAGGCTATGACGTAAAAATGTCGGAGATACATGGCATGAGCCAGCGGGGAGGCAGTGTTTCGGCCCATATAAGATATGGCGAGAGAGTTTACTCACCCGTGATAAGTGAAGGCGAAGCAGATATTTTGCTATCCTTTGAGGAAATGGAGGCATACCGCTGGCTTAATTATTTGAAACCCGGAGGCAAAGCCATTATCAATAACTATAGACTCCCTTCCGCACCTATCCTCACAGGACAAACAGATTACCCTGAAGGACTCATAGAAGAGATGGCAAAGAATGTAGATGTTATTATGGTGAATGCCATGGATATAGCTCTGGGGTTATCCTTCGCAAAATCAATGAACATAGTGCTATTGGGGGCATTAATAAAAATAGCGGAACTCAACAATATCAACTGGGAGAACATTATAAGAAGAATTGTGCCTGAAAAATATCTGGAAGGCAATCTTAGAGCGTTTGAGGCGGGAATGAATTCTGTCAGTTAATATGTCTGATATTTAACTTCCAAAGAAGAAAGTGAAGGAGACTCATGGATAACTGCAAACGAATATTAGTGATAAACCCCGGTTCCACATCAACAAAAATTGCATTATATGAAAATGAAAAAGAGATAGATACCCGCACACTTCATCACTCAGCAGAAGAGCTGGCTAAATGCGAGGAGATTAACGACCAGCTGGAGTTGCGAAGAAATACTGTTCTGGACTACCTTGAACTTATGGAAAAGCCGGTTGATTCCCTTTCAGCAATTGCAGCAAGAGGGGGCGTAATAGGAAAACTTAATTGTGGTGCCTATTTAATTGATGAACCACTTGTTAAAGCATCCATTAACTCTCCTGCGCCCCATGCTGCAAACATAGCACCCGTTATAGCATACGAGCTTGCTAAGAATGCAGGAATAAAGGCATATATATATGATGCGGTGTGTGGTTGTGGTAATCCCCAGGAGATCTTTACAATAACAGGAATGCCTGAAATTGAAAAACCATTTTTAACTCATGTATTAAACAGTAGGGCTGTAGCAATTCAACAGGCAAAAAAAGATGGAAAAGAATTTGCAAAAACTACTTATATTGTTGCACACTTTGGAGGTGGCATCACTGTAAACCTTATTCATAAAGGTGAAATACTAGATATCATCGGAGATGATGAGGGTGCTTTTTCTCCCGAGCGCTCAGGTGGTTTGCCATGCAGACCCTTAGTGAAACTCTGTTATTCCGGAAAATATTCCGAAAAGGAAATTCAGAAAAAAATGAAAGGGCAGGGAGGCATGAAGGCATATCTTGGTACAAACGATTTAAAAGAAGTAGAAGATATGATTCTAAAAGGGAATAAAAAGGCAGAGACTTACTATCAAGCAATGGCAATGCAGGTGGCAAAAGATATCGGTGCTTTAAGCACTGTTACAGAAGGAATTGTTGACAAGATAATACTTACAGGTGGTCTGGCCTTCTCAGAAAAATTTACTGATCTGATAATAAAAAGAACCAGATTTATTGCACCGGTCAGTGTTATTCCCGGAACATGCGAAATGCAGGCACTAGCATCTGGAGTTTACAGGGTTTTAAATGGGGAAGAGAGAGCGAATAAGTTTAATCCCGGAAGTATGTAATTAAGGCAAATAATTAAGATTACAAACACAATTTGCACCCCTCTAATATCGAGGGGGGAATTGCTTTTTAAGATGAAAACAGGCATGTACAGCAAAAAACGTTGTAAAAGGTATTGAAATGTCCACGGTTCTTGTTTATAATATGAAAGGACTTGGGGGTATAGCTCAGTTGGGAGAGCGCTTGAATGGCATTCAAGAGGTCAGGGGTTCGATTCCCCTTACCTCCACCAAACTAAAAGCCTTGGAAATACTATGTTTCAGGGCTTTTTTGTTTCTAGAAACCTTTAATATTGATGACGGCACGCATCGCAGCAGTGAAAAATATAGTTCTAAGAAGAAATCTTAAGTTGTAAAGGGACATATAATGCAAGCGTATAAAGATTTATTAGTAAAATTTGTAGACCTTAATAGATCAATTCTGGGTAGCAATCTTGTTGGAGTATATCTGCACGGCTCTTTTGTCATGGATTGTTTTAATCCTGGGGAGAGCGATCTGGATTTGTTGATTGTTGTTGAAAATGTGATTCAGGATGATGTAAAGAAGAGGTATATGGATATGGTGGTGCGCTTGAATATATGCTGAGAGAAATGCAGAATAACAAATAAAGCAATATAATCTATGTGAATACTTGTTTCAGGAGCGATAAATGAGGTGAGTATACATGTATGAAATTAAAACAATATTAGATAAAGTTGTATCAACATTGGCCGACTAAACTGTGCACAGATTGTCGGATGGGTAAATGCATTCTCTTATAATATTGATGGTGAAAGGAGGTTGTTTGTTGGATTCTTTAAGAAATATGAATAATGCTTTGGCATACATTGAAGAGCACTTGACGGATGATATTGATTATAGGGAAGTATCAAAAATTGCTTGCTGTTCAGAGTATCATTTTAAAAGGATGTTTTCATTTTTATCAGGAATTGGATTGTCAGAATATATTCGAAGAAGGAGACTGACGCTGGCTGCCCTTGATTTGAAAGATACAAAATTGAGAATAATCGATGTTGCTGTCAAATACGGGTATGGTTCTGAAGATTCATTCTCCCGTGCTTTTCATTCTATGCATGGTATTCTTCCTTCTGAAGCAAGAAGTGAGAATACACAGTTAAAAGCCTATCCCAGAATGGCCTTCCAATTATCAATTAAAGGAGGATGCGAAATGAATTATCGTATTGTTGAGAAAGGACCTTTTAAATTAGTAGGATTCAAGAAGAGAGTTCCAATTATT
>DUNT01000034.1 GCA_012839205.1 Clostridiaceae bacterium | reverse complement strand
TCAGCCTTAGATGAAATCCTACAATATCCTCAGCTGATACCGAAATACAGGTTTATGGCAGGGTGAAATAATCACACAATAATCTTAAGGGTGAAAATATCATAAATTAAAGACATTTGGTTGGGTTTCAAGTAACATAACGGAACTTTGCGAACCCATATGCTGGGTGAAAAGCAATCACACTGTGAGCGCATACAGTTACGTTGCGTATATCCAGGAAAAACTGCAATCCATGCAATTCTAACCAAGCCTCAGTAGTTCGTTAAAACGTCAAATTCATATCCCTGCTCTCTTAAGCCTTCTATAATTATTGGCAGTGCCTTTGCCGAGTATTTTTTCCCTGCCGAATCATGCATGAGAATAATCAATTTGTCCTTACCTTTAGTATTCTTCAGAATATTATTGGCCAAAAGATTCGCTATTTGTTCATCTGTCCCGTATTTTTTCAGATTTGGATCGGTATCTCCCGTTGAGGCATTCCAGTCAAAATACCTGTATCCCAAATTTGCCAAAACTTCCTCTCTTGCTTTGATTACATCTTTTCCCCAGCTCATTGATCCTCCGGGGAATCTGTACAAAGTGGTCGTATAATTGAACTTTTGGCTTATATAGTTTCTTGCCTTCAGCACATCGTTCCTAAAGTCTTCCACCGATTTTTTATAGAGATTATTGTAATCATGAGATGAGGAATGGTTCCCTATCACATGGCCTTCATTAATTATCCTTTTATAGAGATCATCAACACCTTGTCTGGACAATACAAAGAATGTAGCCTTTACCCCATAATTTTTAAGCGTATCAAGAACTGTCGGGGTAACGCTTTTTGTCGGCCCGTCATCAATTGTTATATAGGCTATTTTTTTATTCCGGTTTGGATTTTTATCGTTCCCTGCGGTTTTATTATCGGCAACAGGAACCTGAGCCGGCTCGCCGAGCCTGACAGCAATATTTTCTTCCTTATTTCCGCTTATTATGCCGCTTGCGCAATCCCCGATTAAAAAGCCGAAGTAAGAATTCGAAATATTACAATTCTCAATAGTCACATTTGAGCTGTTATAAAAATTAACGGCGTAGCAGTTATCAAACCTACAGTTTTTTACCACCGATCCGGAACCCGTGCTATCAAATGCCGGTAAATACTCGAAGGTACAGTTTTCAGCAATAATCTTTCCTCCATCGGATACTGATATATAAATGGGCATACCGAAAGGATCAGCCAGGATTCTATTGTTTCTTAAAACCAGTGTTCCGCCGTTTTCCACAATGAGGTATGGCTCACAGTCGTAAGTTGAGGGTGCTTTAACTGTTGTGTTTTCAATGGTCAGCGTACCGCCGTCCGCAACTCTTACATTACGCCATTGCCAGCTAAGGCTCTTATCTTTCCATGTCTCGTTGCCATTAATATAATAATCTTTTATTTCGGTGTCATTCGTATCTTGTGGTATGAACTTTTGGCGCTCGAATTCGCTCCTAACTTTTATAAGCTCATTTGGCCGGCTTACCGGAGTTTTATCACTTCCCGTTCCAACCAGTGTTTGTTGGGACTGATAGGATAAACCGCCATAAAAATTGGATGCCCACTCGTTGTCTCCGTTATTGTAAGCATAAGTTTTAATATTCTTATTCGAAATAAAAGAGTTCTTCGTCACTTTATTGTGGTTTGATCTGTCAGTCACTATGTAACTTAAGCTGTCGGCAATATAATTGCCGGATAAAATGTTGGAATCTGATGCATTCCATAATTCCAAACCATATTTGAAACCTTTTAATATGTTTCCTTCAATTCGGCTGCCGGTGGAATAGAACAGCTGAATGCCGCTTGCTGTCTTTCCTGGCCATGATGTAAAGATATTATTTATAATTTCACAGTGATGAGAATACTGCATATCCAACCCCCTGTATCCGTCCCGGTCATTTCCGTTATCGGTCAGTTGCAGCCAGACCCTGTTGGAATCATATATGCAGTTTTTAAGATTTTTAATGGTTACTGCATTTGCAGCATTATTAATCACATTCTTTTCAAAAACAGAAGTATTATCCACAGAATCCGACAATATTCCAATACCGTCTTGGCCGTTTGTGATACGATAACCGTCATCATAGTTCAGTTGTATGAAATTATTATAAAAAATATTGTTGCCGGCATCTTGCTTCAGTGAAAGGCATTGGATTGCTGAATCTCCGAAGATCAGGTTATTAGCCGCACAGCTTTCGGTTGTCTGCCGTGTAAACAATATGCACTCACCCTGATCCACAAACACATTATTCATAATGCTTGCGTCCTTTGTAAATTCAGCTTGTATTGCGGTATCTGGAAAAGCGCCCCGTGTCTTGTTGATGATGATATTATCCTTAAAGAGGGGGCGGTTTGAATCGGTAAATTTGATAACTCCATTCTCGGCCGAGTTTATAATATAATTGCCAATAAGTCTGGTGTTATCACACCGGTCTAATAAAATATAGTCTTTAATACCGGATATTCTGCTGGACTCTATATCCACCTTTGATGAAACTGAGGAAAAAAATATTCCGCCATCGGGGTGGGTTGACCCAATCCAGCTGTTTCTAATAGTTATAGATGATGAATCTGCTTGTATTCTTCTCTCTACTGGACTTAAATTCACATTCCCGCAGTCAATAAGCAGATTTACGTTATTTAGGGTAAGAGATCCTGTTCTATTGATGACAAGGTTGCCTTTCAGAAGAATATTTTTATCGGAAACCGATACGTTATCATTAACCACCCAGTCTCTATTTATTACGGTTATTTCGGTTGATTCGGTTCTTTTTCCGCTTCCGTCCTTTGCTATGGAATACAGGGATAATCCACTGCTTTTGCTATGATACTTAATGCGTTCCGCATCAAGCCAGACCGATTCAACAGCGTCATCCGTCAGCTTTTTAAGATCTGTTCCGTCTTTTTTGATTCGGTAGAGAAAACCGCCTTGAGAAATATCTATAAAATACACATAATCGCTGTCCATTCCTATTACTTCGGTGGCTGTGTCAATTAACCTCCCGGAGCGATTGCCGTCGGAATCGGAGCGGTACAAAGATGCGCCGTCCCTTAAAGAAGACCAGAACTTATATTTACCGTCATCAAAGTATTTCTCATATTTGGCAAGCCTGTCCTGAACAAGTTTACCGTCGCCCATTATGTCTACCGTATTCTCAAGCAGTTTCCAGCTGTAGATTTTCCAGGTCTTTGAACCCTCATCCCATTCCAGCCCCCCTCCGACGCTCTCAACCGCCGAAATCAGAGGTATCATAAGAACGCCGTTATTGAGGTGCGGCCTGTTTTTCAATTGTATTATCCTGCCGTTGATATTGATTTGATTGTCCTGTTCACTTATGGTAAAGTTTTTTGCACCATATTGTATTACTGCGCGACTATTTAATGAATCCCAACTATAATTTGCACCCAGCAATGGGTATATTTTTTCTGCCGGAACATATAGCGCCCCATCGCCGGAAGTCAATACTATCTCCGCTTTCTTATCATCAATTGTAATATTGGAATTTTGCTTCTCGCTTGAAGCACTTGATATCTGAAATGTGTTTAATATCAAAGATAATGAAAAAACAAGACATGCTATTTTTTTAATCGTTATTCTTATACGCTTCATATTATGCAACACCTGCCATGCAAAGAATAAGTCGGTAGTTTATTAAATAGAATTGTAAAACACAATTCCATAATATCACAAATACTGATACTCTATAATATTTTTATCTTTTTAATTAATATTGTATGAAAAGAACTCCGTTTAATGGGCTTTTGTCAAAAGTATTTCATAAAACAAGTAATTATTGACCGACACTCTTCAAAGTAAGTTAAAATAGTAAAGACCACACCATAGGATAAAACCTTTCATGTGGTCTTTTATTGTACGCAATAATTTATGTGCGTATGTCATTGCTCAGAAGCCGGTCATGCAATTCTGTATTGAATTATCAAGAGTTCTCCTAACCAAAGTACATGCCGCCGTTTACATCCAGCAGCAATCCTGTTACAAACGATGCTTCCTCCGATGCCAAATACCGCACTGCAGAAGCAACGTCCTGTGGTTGTCCCAATCTTCCCAGCGGTATTGTTGCCTGCAGAGAAGCTATTTGCGATTCAGACCAGTCTTTGAGTATGTCTGTTTGTGTCGTGCCAGGGCATACACAATTCACTGTGATTCCATAAGGCGCCAACTGACGCGCAAGCCCGTATGTCAATGAAATCACACCGCCTTTGGAAGCGGTATACGCCATACCGGTCTCATAACCGCCCATGCGGCCAGCTAAAGAGGACATATTAATAATACGCGCTGTACTGCTCTGCTTTAAATACGGCAGGGCCTTTTGAACAACAAAAAAAACGCCGCGAAGATTTATCGCAAATACGCGGTCCCATTCCTGTTCGCTCAGATCTTCAACAGCCGTACTGCTCAATACACCGGCATTGTTCACAAGTATATCCAGGCTGCCCAAACGTGCGGATACATTCTTCATCATTTCTTCTATACTCACTATATCTGCTACATCTACCGCAAATGCTTCCGCTTTTATACCCTGTTGGCGGAGCCGTAAGGCTTCTTCTTCAACTTTTTCGAGTTGTCTGTCTGCAAGTGCTATTCGTGCCCCTGCCTTCGCCAACGTCTGTGCAACAGCCAGCCCGATACCTTGTGCTGCACCGGTTACCAGCGCTACGCGTGTATCCCACGCCATATGTCCACCTCCGAATTATTATTAACTCAGCCCATATTCCTGTGCCAGCTTTGTAAATGCCTCCAGGCTGCGTTCTATCATTTTAATATCGGTACAGTAAGCTATTCTTACATATCCCGGTCCTTTAAAACCACTGCCGGGAACAAGCAGAAGATTATATTTTGCAGCCGCTTTGCAGAAAGCTATATCATCTTCTATAGGCGCTTTTACAAATAAATAGAAGGCACCGTCGGGCTTAATGCATTTAAATCCGATTTTAGTCAAATGATTATAAAGTAAATCACGTTTCTTCTTGTAGCTTTCAGTGTCTACAGCTACTTCGAGGTTATCTGCAATAACCTTCTGGAAAAGTGAAGGAGCATTTACAAAGCCTAAAGTCCGGTTTAAAGTTATCATAACCGAAATCAAGGTCTCAACCTCGGGAATTCTGCTGCTGGCTGCAATATAACCTATTCTCTCTCCAGGCAGAGCCAATGATTTACTGAAAGAATTTATAGAAATACTCTTTTTAAAGACAGACAGGGTGCTGGGTACTTCTATTCCGTCATAAACCAGGCTGACATATGGCTCATCTGAGATAACAAAAATACTAATTCCCAGTTCTGCCTCTTTCTTCTCCAATACCTTATTAAGCCTCTCTAAGGATTCTCTGTCGTATATAACCCCGGTAGGATTATTGGGAGAATTAATGATAATGGCTTTTGTCTTATCAGTTATAGCTTCCTCAACCGCATCCACGTCAATCTGGAAACTATCTTTTATGGTATTAACAATTACTGCTTTACCGCCTGCCTGTTCTATATAGGTCCCATACTCTACAAAGAAGGGAGCTAACACAATAACTTCCTCTCCCGGATTTAAAAGAGCCTTTAAAGCCACATTGAGACCTGCAGCCGCCCCACATACCATAATTATATTATTCTCATCAAGAGACACACCACTCTTTTCCTGAAGATAAGCAGCCACTTTCTGTCTAACATCAGGAAAACCTGCATTATTCATATATTTATGCAGGCCTTCCTCACCGCTGTTAACATACTTCTTCAGAGTATCAATCACTTCAGCCGGTGGTTCAACCTCAGGGTTTCCAAGGCTGAAATCATAAACCTTGTCATCCCCGTAAATCTTTTTTAAACGGGCACCTTCTTCGAACATGGCTCGTATCATGGATGACTTTCCAAGACCTTCTACAAGTTTTTTATTAAACATAAACACTCTCCTCTCAGTGAACTATCCCTATTTTCGATAAATATTCTTCCTTAACTCTTGTAAGCATTTTTATACTTGGATCTTCGTTGGAGTATAAAGTCGTTATTAATATCTGTGCATAGCGTAAATCGTCCAGTGTAAGTGTCGGGTAGTCCTCTACATCGTATTTACCATTCCCGTAATAACCGTAGAACAAATCGCCGGTTTCTTTATTGATCCATTCTTCGGCGGTATCGGAGATTCCTGTCAGGATACGTTTGGCTACCTGAAGATATTTAGTTTTTGCAGTACTGTTATACATCTCAAATAAGAAATTCATTTCGCTGACCAGGTGATTTAAGGACACATGGGTTTTTATGCCCGGCATGGCATTAAAACCATAGTCATAGACTAAAAGCCCCTGGTTTTCTGTCAGGTAGGCATTGGAAACAGCAAAATCACAGTAGAATTCGGCATATTTATTTGCCGCTTTTAAGAATTGGGGTTCATTAAATTTTCTGTATCCTCTAAGAAGCGACAACGCAGCCTCTGTGTCCCATCTTGTGTCAAAGAAACCAGCCCCCACTTTATAGTTGTTGTATAATCCTACAGCCATAGGGTCGGTTCCCCAAAATCCGTCTGAATTCTGAGTCTTTGTTAGCGTATCAATGGTAACATAAGCATAGTTCGCAAAGAAGCGGCCCTCAATTCCAAGATATTTGTTTCCAATATGATTTGCACTATTTCTATAGAAGCCGTCAGCGCTATATGGCGCATATCCATAGGGCAAAAAGTAATATTGCCCGTCACCGCCCCATTTTCTTACCCGGCTTAAATCTCCTATTTTAACAGCATCTACAGCTGTTTCGTCATCCCAGTCAACAAGTGTCGCCTTTGAGATTATTCCCCATTGCTCAGAAAAAGAGTTTTTAGCTGCGGGAAGGGTTATCTTAATGCCTTTACTGCTTATATGAATATTCTCAGCCTTTTCATACAATTCTTTTCTTATATTATGGGTGCCTCTCTCATATATACTGCTATAACTGAAAAAACCATTCAAAGAAGCAGAATCAATATAAACGGAGCCGGGTTCCAAAGTACTGAGAAGCTCATTATCGCTTTTTAGTCCCTCATATACCCTAATAACTGATTTTGTCTGGTCCAGGCCTTCCGGATACTCAATGGTTCTTAAGTCATATTCATCAAAGGTAAAGGGAAGCATAACGCTTATAGCTCTTGGATTCAAGCCCTCGGGTTCATATTTCAGATAATAGTATAAATCACCGTTATTAAAAGTGTATGAATCATAAAGAAGATATCCAATAATCCTGTCCTTTATTTTTATGGAATAAACTTCTTTTATTTCGTCTGCTTGTTCATTAAACCTTTCCACCTTCTCTATGAGCTTAAGCTCCACATCAGGTGTTTCAATAATCGGAAAACGATCTACACTGTTAAGACTATTTGTTATTGCATTTGAGTTTATTAAACCTGGGACAAATGAAAAGAAAACAAATACAACAACTAAGGAAAACAACACCCTATTGCCATAAATCCGCTTATTATTCATGTCTACCTCCAAAATCATACTCTTATGTATCTGTTTTCTTAGCGTATAAAGGTTTAAGCCATCGGATTTCTCACGCATGAAACAGTTTAAGTGTAATAAGCTCGATTTCAATGCTGATTTATTCTATTGGCATCAAAACCTGGCTCAAACCTGTACAGTAACTAAATAAAGCAATCCCTTGCAAAATCGTATCCTAAATTAAAGGCTTTAATATTAACATCAACAAATTGAGGTTTCACTGTCTTTTCTATAGCTTTTAACCAGATCTCTTTCTCAATTTCTGTGCATTGAGCCATTACACCAATCATTACAACGTTTACGGTCTTAATATTCCCACACTTTTTTGCCATATCAAGGGCAGGAACATCAACCACCTTTTTATAATTTGCTTTAATTTTCTCAATTATTTTTTCAGGATACTTTGCTTTGCCTATTATAACCGGCATTGGATCAATCCTTTGAGAATTGATAATAATTGTTGCGTCCTTTTTCGCATAATCAATCCATCTTAAAGCCTCTAGTTTTTCAAAGCATAATATAATATCTGCCTCATTCTTCTCTATAACAGGAGAATAGATCTTTTCACCCATTTTGACATAGGTTACAACACTTCCTCCGCGTTGGGACATGCCATGGACCTCAGAGACTTTAACATCCATCTCTGAAGCTAATGCCACGTCTCCCAAAATACGGCTGGTGAGTAATGTTCCCTGACCACCTACTCCAACAATCATAATATTTGTATTATTCATTCTGGCCACCTGCCTTTTCTATTGCATTAAACTTACATACTTTAGGACACAGATCACAGCCTACACATTGGGTAGGATTTATTTCAATGTGATCACCCCTGTCAACAATTGCAGGACAGCCTAGTCTCATACACATACGGCATTTGGTGCATTTATCCTGGTTAATGGTTAAAACGGGGCCGAATTTTACATGCTTTAGAAGTGCGCAAGGCCTTTGGGCTATTATTACAGAAAGCTCATCGGCTGCAACTTCCTCTTTAACAATCTGTTCAAATTCCTTTAAATTAAAGGGATCACATACTTTAACCCTGTCTACACCAACAGCCTGGCAAAGTTTAATTAAATCCACCTGCTTAGCAGGTTCGCCTTTTATGTTATAACCGGTGGTGGGGTTATGCTGGTGACCTGTCATACCTGTTATGGAATTGTCTAATATAATGACGGTTCCACTGCTGTTGTTGTAAACCATATCGATGAGGCCGGTAATTCCTGAATGAATAAATGTAGAATCGCCTATAACGGCAACAGTCTTCTTACTTTGCTCTTTGCCTCTGGCCTTTTCCATACCGTGAGCCACCCCAACGCTTGCGCCCATGCAAATTGTTGTGTCAACAGATTCCAGCGGGGCCAGTGCTCCGAGGGTATAACAGCCGATATCTCCGGAAACAGTTAATTTTAGCTTTTTTAATACATAATATGTAGCTCTGTGAGGACATCCGGCACATAGCACAGGAGGCCTTCCCGGGGCTTCATCCTGTATGTCATTAAGTTTTTCTATAGTTTCCCCTAATAACTTCTCCTTAATTAAGCCGGCACTGTACTCTCCTATAACCGGGAGTTTATCTTTGCCTGTTACCTTAAGACCCATTATACGGCACTGATTCTCTATAAAAGGCTCCAGTTCTTCTATTACATAAAGTGTTTCAACCTGGGATGCAAATTCTTTAATCAGTTTTTCCGGCAGCGGATAAACCATTCCAAGTTTAAGATATGACACATCGCCAAATGCTTCTCTGGCATATTGATAAGCAATACCGGAGGTAATTACTCCGATTTTCTTATCTCCCCATTCAATTCTGTTTAGTGAAGAGTTTTCAGAGTACTCTTTTAACTTCGCCATGCGTTCTTCAACAGAAACATGCCTGCGTTTTGCCATTGCCGGCATCATTACATATTTTGCCGGGTTTTTAACATAAGGCTTCAATTCATAATTCTCTCTGTCATCTAACTCAACAGTACCCTGGGAGTGGGATACTCTTGTGGTAAGCCGTACAATAACAGGCGCATCATATTCCTCACTTATTCTGAATGCTTCTTTTGTGAAATCCTTACATTCCTGGCTGTCTGAGGGCTCTATAACGGGAACTTTTGCTCCTCTTGCAATAATTCTTGTATCCTGTTCATTCTGGGAGCTGTGCATACCCGGATCATCAGCAACAAATATGACCAATCCACCATTCACACCAGTATACGATGCAGTAAACAATGGATCCGCTGCTACATTCAGGCCTACATGCTTCATAGCAGATACAGCTCTCGCACCGCCTATAGAAGCACCTATTGCAACCTCAAGAGCCACCTTTTCGTTGGGAGCCCATTCGGAATAAATCTCATCATATTTTGCGATATTCTCAGTAATCTCGGTACTGGGAGTTCCGGGATATGCTGTCGCAACCGTCACCCCTGCCTCATAGACACCGCGGGCTATGGCCTCGTTGCCTAGCATAAGTTTTTTCATAGTCGTCTCTCCTTGTATATAAAATCTGGCTTTACTACATTAAAGTATCTATATAATTATACAAACAATTGCTCTTTTGCGCAAACAAATTGCAGTCAACAAAAAATCAGTGTTCCACCTTTATGTCATCCTGAGGGTCGCATCAGCCCCCTTTATGCCAGCCTGAACAGAACGTAGTGGAGTGAAGGATCTTTTATGTCGACGCTAAAGATTCTTCGCTATCGCTCAGAATGACATGAGGGGCTCAGAATGACTGGACGGTTGTCATCCTGAACGAAGCGCAGCGCAGTGAAGGATCTTTTATGTCGACGCTAAAGATTCTTCGCTATCGCTCAGAATGACATGAGGGGCTCAGAATGACATGAGGGGCTCAGAATTTCCACGCGATACCCGCACCACTATACAGGGAGGAACGTGGAGGAACCGCTGCCGATGTCATGCGTGAAGCGGAGCATGGATTGCCAAGCGGCACGAATAATTTCCGGATGAAATTCCTGAGCGGCACGCATGACATTGGCTAAAGATTCCACATGATGTATTCATAGCAATGACATAAGAGGCTCAGATAATCCCACCCGTTACCTGATCAAATTATAAAACAATGAATATATTAAAGGGATAAAAATAGCCGGTAACATGTTTCCAACCTTAAATTTCTTTATTTCCAGCAGATTAAGGCCGATAGCCAAAATGAGAACACTTCCCACCAGCGACATCTGAGATACTACAACATCGCTTAATAGTGGTTTCAATACACCTGCCAAGACAGTAATTCCTCCTTGGTAAACTAATACTGAAAGGCCGGAAAACAATACCCCGATGCCCAGTGTAGCCGAAAATACTATTGCACTGATACCGTCAAGCATAGCTTTGGCAGTAAGAATGTCAATTTTCCCGTAGAGTCCATCCTCCAGAGATCCGACAATGGCCATAGCACCTACAACATAAACCAGACTTGCAGTTACAAAACCTTTGGCAAAATTGGATTCTTTGCCTGCAAAGCGGTTTTGAAACCACATTCCCATTCTGTCGAGTCCTTCCTCAATTTTTAAGGCTTCACCTATGAGGCTGCCTGCCACCAGGTACAATATCATTCCTGTTATGTAGTTTCTGTCAAGTTTTCCTTGCTCAGTTACCGTGAATATACCCTGCAGAGCTCCCGAAATCCCTACAATTACTACTGCTAGACCAATAGCCTGCATAATAGTATTTTTAAACCGTTCCGGTATACCTTTTTTAAGAATAATCCCAAAAGCACCACCTATAACAATTGCTATAACATTTATGATAGTTCCTAATCCGTGCATTTTTCTTCTGCTCCTTACTTAAGTTCAACTACTGTAACGCCAGTATCTCCTTCACCATAATTCCCCAGGCGATATGCTGCAACATGTGCATGCCCCTTAAAATGAGTATGAATGGCTTTTCTAAGTGTTCCTGTTCCTTTACCATGAATTATTGAGACCTCATGAAGTCCTGCAATAACAGCATCGTCTATATATTTGTCTACCCTTTCAATGGCTTCTTCTACATTAAGTCCACGCAAATCCAGTTCAAGACCGACAGCCGAAGACTTTACACCTGTTACCCGAACTCTGTTCAATTTTTCAATAGATTCCTTTTGCTCGTCTACACGTTTAAGTTGCTTTATATTGACCTTGACCTTCATTATACCCGCCTGTACCATTACCTGTCCATCAGAATCAGGCTTATCAAGTACTGTAGCCCTTTGGTTCAGATTAAGCATTAACACAGTCTCTCCGGGTTTCAAATCCTTCGGAGCTTCATGATTTTCATTTATATCAAAAGTCTCTACCAATTGGCCTTCTATATTATCTAAATTGCGAATTCCTGCTCTGGCTTCATGGAGACTCTTTTCAATATTTGCACTGACTCCTTGTTTATAAAGCTCCTTCAAACGGCTCAAAAGCTCTTCCGATTCATAACGGGTATTCATTACTATTCTTCGTGCTTCTTCTTTTGCTTTAGCTATAGCATCGCTTTTCTGTTTATTTATCCTTTCTTTTTCCTTTTTGATTTCTATCTTTAATTTTTCTATTTCCTGCCTGAGGATGGCGGCCTCGTCTTTTTCTTTTTCTGCCTGTGTTCTGTTTTTTTCGATATCAGAAAGAACATCTTCAAATCGGATGTTGTCCTGGGATAAGTATCCCTTAGCCTTGTGGATTATATAAGGATCCAGACCCAGCTTCTGAGATATTGCGAAGGCATTACTTTTCCCCGGAACCCCTACCAGAAGCCTGTAGGTAGGGCGAAGCGTCTCTACATCAAACTCACAGCATGCATTTTGAACATTCTCTGTTGTCATAGCATATATTTTCAACTCACTGTAGTGGGTGGTTGCCATGGTGCAAATGCTTCTTTTGGTTAACCCCTCCAGTATGGCCATAGCCAATGCTGCTCCCTCTGTAGGGTCTGTTCCTGCACCAAGTTCATCAAATAAAACCAGTGAGTCCTCATCGGCTTTATCTAAAATATATACAATGTTCTTCATATGGGATGAAAAAGTACTTAATGACTGTTCTATACTCTGTTCATCACCGATATCGGCGTAAACACTTCCAAATATGCCAAATTCACTGCCCTCTTGAGCAGGTATATGCAAACCTGATTGAAGCATCAGAACAAACAGGCCCACAGTTTTAAGGGTAACTGTTTTTCCTCCGGTATTAGGTCCTGTAATTACTAATGTGGTGAACTCATAACCCAAATCAATGTCGATGGGTACAACTTTTTGCTTGTCCAAAAGCGGGTGGCGGCCTTGTTTAATTTTGATTTGCCTTTTATCTGTAAGATGCGGGCAAATCCCGTTCATA
>DUNT01000033.1 GCA_012839205.1 Clostridiaceae bacterium | reverse complement strand
CATAAAGCCGAGATATTGATTTTGGATGAACCTACCAGTGGACTGGATCCGTTCTCCAGAGATGAGCTTTTGGAACTGTTCAGCCAGTTGAAGAAAAAAGGCGTTGCAATTTTCTTCTCTACGCACATTATTTCTGATATAGAAAAATGCGCTGATAATATTGTATATATATCAGGAGGAAATATTGTTGCAGCAATGTCAAAACCAGATTTTGTGACACAATTTTCAATGCCAGGCGAAAATCTTGAGCAGACATTTTTAAGACTAGAAAGAGGTGGGATAAATGAATAATATATTAAGAAAAGAAATGAGGCTCAGTGCATCTGTGCTTTCCTATCTGTTTATTGCCTTTGGCTCTATGTTTTTATTTCCTGGTTATCCGATACTCTGTGGGGTGTTTTTTGTTACGCTTGGCATATTCCAAAGCTTTCAAAATGCACGGGAGGCTAACGATATTATTTTTACAACTTTACTTCCCATAGCGAAAAAAGATGTAGTAAGAGGCAAATTCCTGTTCTCGTGTTTTATCGAATTATGCAGCCTTGCCCTGATGGCTGTTATAGTCATTCTGCGAATGACTATATTGTCGGAAACATCCGTATACAGAAACAATGCTTTGATGAATGCAAACCCATTCGCTCTTGGCATGGCTCTTCTGATATTTGGCCTGTTTAATTTTATTTTCATCGGTGGATTTTTTAAGACAGGGTATAAATTTGGGAAGCCTTTTGTGATATATATTATAGCGGCCTTCTTTACTATCGGAATTGGAGAGGCACTGCATCACTTTCCTGGGCTTGAAATGCTGAACGCATTTGGTTTTGAGCATATAATACTACAGCTTGGATTATTTGGTATAGGCGCGCTGTGCTATGTTTTAATGACCTTTCTTTCGTACAGGCGTGCCTGTGAACATTTTGAAATAATTGATTTGTAAAGGAGTTTTATATCATGTTGAAAGATAATTTGATTATGCTTCGCAATATGCACGGTTATTCGCAAGAAGAAATTGCGGAGAAAATCGGTATTTCCCGACAGGCTTATGGTAAGTGGGAAAATGGAGCTACGATACCGGATATTGTAAAATGTAGCTGCCTTGCAGAGGTGTATGGCATTACCATTGATAGCTTAATTAAGACCGAAACAGCAGACGGTATCGGTATTATTCCTCCTGCGCCGAAGGGAAAAAACATCTGGGGCTCTGTTGCTATCAACGAGCGAGGGCAGATTGTTATTCCTAAAGCCGCAAGGGATAAGTTTGGACTTACCGGTGGGCAGCGTCTGATTGTACTAAGTGACGAGGAGGGCATTGCTCTTATACCCGCAGAAATATTTGAAGCCAGAATGAAGGCCGTGATGGAGGCAGCAGCTAAGAAAAGCGATGGAAAATAGCCTGTAAAAAGCTCTACACCAAGTTCCTTATCTCACATTACTTTGTGGGCTTAAGGGACTCATTTTTAATTCATCGATTTAAGTGATTGAATGAAGTATAAATTATTAAAAATAAAAATTAATTGCCATATATATGGAAATATAGAATTATTTGTATTATACTGGATAAGAATACGAAACATGGAATTATAACAGCCTATCAAATTATAATAAGCCGCAGATTTCCATGGGTCCAACTATACCCATTAGCTTATCAATGCAACTAGCAATAGCAGCAAAATAATGTACTTCTCATTTTTTGAAACCAGTATGTAAACAGGTACAGGGCTTTTATTGGGAAATTATTACTGAATGGTTGTGGACAATATTGTTTTTTATTGCAGTATCGATTGGGCTTATATTTCTTAACATTTGAAGGCGACACAAGAATTGAGCTTATGAATAAGCCGGATTTAATGGCTAATATTTCTGCACATAATTTTATTGATGAAAATTATTGGAGAGGAAACTATGAGCTAGTAAGAGAAATGATGCTGAAAGCCACAATGTATATTTATGAGGAAAACTTTATTAAAGGATTTGTT
>DUNT01000032.1 GCA_012839205.1 Clostridiaceae bacterium | reverse complement strand
CCTACCCTGTCATTCTGAGCATCCCACCCTGTCATTCTGAGCGTAGCGAAGAATCTTCCAACATGTATTGTTTAGCATGTACACACATTGTTCAGAACGCGCCTTATGTCACTTTGAGCAATCCTTGTCATTCAGAGTCTCAGCGGAGATTCTATTTCTGCGTCTTCTTCTGAACATAAGGAAATGGTGTTTTCCCTTACGGATAAACCTAAATACAGTCTATTCAAAATTTGTTGATATTTATATTATTATGGTACAATATGTATCAGATGCTTATATCGCGCCGAACAAGAAGGGATTATCATTTCTTGCCCTTGCCTCAAAATATATTTATTTGGAGGAGGTTATTAAGATAAAGAACGTAAACTATCATGATATGAGCCTGACATTTATCCCCAATACTGATATTCCGCTGAAATACTGTAATGAATGGATGTCAAAGGTAATATCAAAAGCCATGTCATTTGATGAAAAGCTAAGAATAAAACATAAAAAGAATACGTTTAAATTGTATGTTTTTGATCTTCCAAGACCTTTCGAACGAGAAAAAATATATTTTTCAGGGCGGGCCTATGTTGTAAGAATACGCAGTTTTGACCTAGCCTTTTTATTGGGAATAAGAAACGCATTAAAAAATGAAGACTGTGGTGTTAAGATAATGTCCTCAAATATTGTCCCCGTATCTTATAAACCAATAACGACACTGATTACGTTAAGTCCGATTATTTGTACTCTTAACGATAAGTATTGGGTAAAAGAAGATGGCATTCTAACACTGAGGGACAAGATATTCTCCAATGCTTGCAGGAAGGCGAAGGCTATTTATAAAGACTTCGAAGAACCTGAGGAAAATTTTATAGAGGGGATAATACAGCTCAATAAGATTCCTGTTTCCACAAAATACAAAGGAGCATCACTTCTTGGTGCAAAAGTAGAGGTTACGATTAAAGGAGATGAAAAATCCCAGATGTTAGCTTATACAGTACTGGGGGCCGGAATGCTGGAAAAAAACAGTATAGGATATGGTTTTTGCATTGCAAAATAAAGTGAAAGGAGGGTTAGGGATTGATAAGTGAATTAGTATCGTCGTTGAAACTCATGGGGGAAGCAGCTGAGCTGGCCACGGCAAATCATGTTTTGTTATACTTGTATTAAGACAGTTTTAGCGATATAGTATATTTATGAAACACGCATTTTTACGTGGTCGAACCTTAACATGAGATGTATTGAAACTAGCATTGGATAGCATCCTCTATTACCCCCTTCAAGTGTGGACAGCTTAAAGGGTACTATTACTTTGAGGCGCTCGCAATGGAATTTCTATTTTATGCAGGATTTTTTGAGTTACGTTTCGATCGGTTTTAATTGTACCAAAAACAACGGTATATTGTAAAAAAGATGGCAAGTTGCCACATAAAGTACAGCAGCTTGCCATGAAACTATGAGAATGACATTTTCAAATACCTATTATGCCTTTTAATATCAGCTTTTCTGTATAAATCATTACATAATTCACATAAAATTGAAGTGCTGAAGGTTGGGATTCATCGGCCCCAACAAGTATACAGCATATGTGAGATTTCAGCGGATGCTTCTTTTAATGCCGGAACATACTCTAATAGTTTAGTTTTATCAGAAACACCAACAAAACCACTAAATGAAAGCGCAGCAATAATATTACCCTCGCAATCACGAATAGGTACAGCGATGCAACTGCCGTTCTCAGCAGATTCTTTATCGTCAAATGCATAGCCTTGTTTTGCGACAGTTCGTAATTCATGCCAGAATTCTTCGGTATCCGTAATTGTATTTTTTGTAAGAGGAATCATTTCACAGGAGCTAATAATCTCATCCACCAGATTAATGGGTAATTCAGACAACAGAATTTTCCCGCCTGCGCATGCATAAAAAGGCAAATCAGAATAGAGTGCGGGAATATAGTCTACAAGGTTTTTGGTGCGGGACTGCTGTAAAATATAGCAACGAGCCCCCTCACGAACAGTAAGGTTCATTGCCTGATTATACTTTTCGGTGTAGCGATTCATAACAAAAGAGGATACTTCTTTGAGGGCTAGATATAGATTGTTTTTCTCTATGACAAACCCAATTTTTTCACCTACTATATAGCGCCTGTCACTGCACTGAAATGCCCAGCCGTTAACCTCCAGGGTTTTTAAAATACGGAAAGTTGTAGACGGATTTATTCCGCACATCTTTGCTATTTCATTTACACCCAAACTCTCCCGTGACATTCTCAGTGTATCTAACACCGTCAACGCTTGATCCACCATTTTTATTATTGTTGGATTTTGTGCTGCTGTTGCTGATTCTTTCAATTAACACATCCCATTTCTGTATAATAATTTATAAATCTACATAAACAACTTTGGAATAACCATTCCGAGTAAGGAAAAATCATTTTCCTTTATACTAGTTTTAATTTATCATTTATATTATATATTGTCAATATGTATTCAAAGCACCTTATTCTATTTTTTTAATTCACTATAAACGCCTATTTCAGGCGCTTTATTATGTTGTACGTGAAGCTTTTATATACAACGGGTTTTTCATGGAATGATTATTTCGAACATATAATACTTCTTTGAGGGAAACTAGGAATATGTTGAAAATAAAGCATAAATCCCATACTCCATATCACTTGCTAGAATTACTATTATTACTTAAACTAAAAACACAAATGTATTTTTAAGTTCATTAAGAGCGCTTAAATAGAGGATTAAAAGAGTTGTTATATTTGAAATATAAATTTCATATTGACTTGAGGATGGAATTAGTCTATATTAGAAATTGGAATAGTTATTCCAATAAAAAATATATTTCACATCTAAAGAGTATCAAAGGAGAAAAGAGATATGGCAAGAGAAAAACTGACAGGTATCTACATACCAATAGTAACACCATTTAATGCTGATGAATCTATAAACTTTAATGGTATTAAAGAATGCACTGATTTTCTTGTTGAAAACGGTGTATCAGGTGTTATTCCTTCCGGCAGCACTGGCGAGATGATCGCAATGACACCAGATGAGCAGATTGCTGTCAACCGTGCAACAGTTAAGGCAGCCGCTGGCAGAATTAAGGTTGTTTGTTCAACAGCAGCGTATCGTACTAAGGATGTTGTTGATATGTCCGTTGCAGCAGAAGCAGATGGTGCAGACGGAGTAATGATTGTAACACCCTGGTATATGGCTCCCAATGAGAACGAACTATTAAAGCATTATGAAACAGTGCGTAAAGCAATTGATATTCCAATAATGCTTTATCACAACCCCTACTACTCTACCTGTCTGATGACTGATGAATTCATGGCTAAGCTGTACAACGAAGGATTTATTGATGCAGTTAAAGAACGTCAGGCTGATGTTTATCGTCAACAGAATCTCCGTTACCTTACAAACGATGGTTTTGCAATTTTCTATGGGTATGATGTGTGTCCTGTTGAAAGTCTAAGCTGCTGGGCAGATGGTTGGGTTTGCGGAACAGGTAATCTTTTCCCTAAAGAGAACACCGAAGTATACCACCTTGCAAAGGAGCGCAAGATGGAAGAAGCTATGAAAGCACACTTCGAAAAGATCCGTCCTTACCTGCCTCTGTTTACTAAACCTACAGCTGATGGCATGCCAACACCATGGCTGCAAATTATCAAGGAAGGTATGAAACTCAGAGGTGTTGATGCTGGTTACTGCCGTAAGCCTGTAATTTCTGAGTTGCCAGCTGACGTAATGTCAACACTTAAAGCAGTACTTAAAGAGTATGGCTATATCGCGTAATTATTAATTATCAGATACTAAAAACCTTGTATGTGGGAGAATATAATAATCCTCATCCCAGCTCTATATGGGAATGGGATGAGGATTAAGCGATATGAAGGGGGAGTATAAATGAAAACTAAGAGATTTGACGTCATTGTTGCTGGCGGAGGAACGGCAGGCGTAATTGCTGGAATCGCAGCAGCCCGCAATGGAGCAAAAACATTGATTGTTGAAAAACAAAGGTGTTTAGGCGGCCAATTCACTGCTGGTATGATGGGTGCATGGGTCGGTTTTAGTGATAAGGAAAAAGTAATTGTTAAAGGAATTGCTTGGGAATTAAGAAATCTCCTCATGGAGAGAAATGCAATTGTTGAAGAAGATCCCAACACAGATGTATGTTTCCTTTATGACACTGAAGCAGCTAAAATCGTGCTGGATGAGATGGTTAGCAAAGAACCGAATCTGTCAGCATACGTTAATACATCGATAGTAGACGTAATTAAAGAGGGCGATACAGTTGTAGGATTGGTTATCCTATCCGAAATGGAGCATATGGAAGTCAGAGCAAATGTGGTAATCGACTGTACCGGCGATGCTGTTGTAGCAGCAAAAGCAGGAGCTCCTTTTGAAATCAGACAAAAGAAAGACATTCAGCCGATGACTCTTGTTGGAAAGATGGCTGGGATTGATATGGAAAGGGTTAAGAAATACTATGAGGAAAACCCACCAGTGCATGACCATACAGTACCTCCAGCTTGGCGCGAGTTTAAGACATTTCCTGGTTTTATGCATTATGGTCTTCGAGATGAACTTGAGAATGTTGAACTTCCACCCCATCTTGAGTATCTCCGTAACTGGTTAGCAATATTTACTTCAACTCCTAATCCCGGGGAAGTTACAATTAACTGCTCAGGAGCTATTGAGGCCCACAGCATTAATGGTTTTGACGAGAGAACCGAACAGGAAGTATTTTCTCAGAAATGTCTGCATGATGTGGCAGAAGCTCTGAAACGTTTCGTACCTGGATTTGAAAATGCTTATTTATCTGCAATTGCTGGTCTGTTAGGAATCAGAGAAAGTCGGCGTATTATCGGTGATTACAAAGTTACATTAGAAGATTTCCTGGCTGCAAGAGAATTTGAAGATAGTATTGGCAGAGGGGCTATGCCGGCGGGGACACATACCCCTGATGGAGTTACAATGGTAGTTCATGACCTGGAGCCAGGTAAATCCATGACCATTCCTTATAGATGTATGCTTCCGCTGAATAATGAGGGTCTTTTAGTGGCAGGCCGTTGTGTTTCCTACGAAGCGCCTGTTGCTAATTGTATCAGATGTATGCCTCAATGTATGGTTATGGGAGAAGCAGCAGGAACTGCAGCTGCTATCGCTGTTAAACAGGGGACCACACCACGAAATGTGGATATAAAACTGCTTCAGGAAACTTTGAAAAAGCAGGATGCAATCATCTAATTTTTAATTTTTGCAATTAGCATTAACGAATAAAAATTAAGGAGGATGAATTAATGCGTAATTTGAAAAAATGGGTAGCTCTATTTTTGACAATCATGATGGCAATATCCATGGTTGCATGTGGTGCCCCGAAAGACGGAGGTAACTCTCCGGTACCATCAAGTGGAAGCAGCAGTGGTGACTCAAAAGATAAACTGATTATTTGGACCAACCTAACCGCTGAGGCTCAGGCAAAGGTTCTCCAGAAACAATTCAGTGAAGTGGCAAATGAAATGGGCATAGAGATTGAAATGGTAACTGTATCATTCAATGATATGTATACAAAACTTGCCACAGCGGTAGAATCTAACTCTATTCCTGATATAATGCATACCAACTTTGCCGGTGCAGCTTATTTGCATTCTCAGGATATGATTGTTGGATTGGACGATGTAATTGATTCAGTTGGACGTGATGATTTCATTTCTTCGTACTTACGTGTTCTCACAGTTGATGGAACAACATGGGGTGTGCCAGACTGGGCATTGCATACATCTGTATGGTATCGTAAGGATCTGTTTGAGGCTAAAGGCCTTAAAGTCCCTACAAATTGGGAAGAATTCAGAGCTGTGGCAGAAGCACTTTGCATTGATGAAGACAATGACGGTAAAACAGATATTTATGGCTTCCCAGTTCCTATGCATGCTGTGCAAGTAGCCCCACAAACTTTCTATGAGTTCTTGTATTCCGCAGATGTTTATACCTTTGATCCGAATACAGGAGAGTATGTATTTGGCAAAAGTAAAGAAAAGGCAACCGAAGTTCTTGACTATATGATTGACCTTTACAAGAAGGTATCTCCACCATCCGCAACAGAGTGGTCCTGGAGTGAATATCGGAATGCATTGGTCGAAGGAACTGTTGCTATGACCCTTGACATGGGTGCAGTAATAGGTATGGCACAGAGCAATAATCCTGATATGGTTGATAAACTAGGTTGTTTTGACTTCCCTGGACAGAATGGAGTTAAACCGGCTTCCTTCGGTAGTGGATACTGTTTTGTAGCCAGCAACCAGGGCTCAGATGCAAAAGTACAACTAACAAAGGAATTTATCAATAAACTATACACTTCGGAAAGAGCTGCAGAACGTGCCTTATCGCGTCCAATGTTTGCATTCCCATCCCTTTATTCTGCACTTGAGATTTATAAACAGGATGAATCGGTAACATTATTCCAGGATGAAATTGCAACGATTTCTGACGCATTTGAGAATAGCAATTGGTATTGGTACGGTATGGAGAACGGATTAAGCCAGATGTCATCCCAGATTGAAGCAACCACATTCTTTGGTGAAGCTATTCAATCGGTTGCACTTGGTATGCAGTCATCTAAAGATGCGATTGATTACATTGATCAGCAGCTTCAGGAGCAGCTTGAAATTATCGGAAATTAACCAATTTATCGGGGAGGAATAAACATGCAAGGAAGAAATATAAAAGCTATAGATAACTTACGTAAAGGCAGCTATTCAAAAAGACAACTACTTGGGATACTATTTATAGCACCTACCGTTCTTTTTCTGGCAGTGTTTATTCTTTACCCGGTACTTTACAATATCTGCCTAAGTTTCACAAATGCAAAACTGATGAAAAGCACAACTTCTTTTGTTGGACTTGAAAACTATAAAAAACTGTTTACCAGCACGGTGTTCCCAAAATATTTGTGGAATACCGTGACCTGGACAGTGTTTTCTGTTATAGGACAACTGTTGCTTGGTTTTGGTTTTGCACTATTGATTAATAGAAAAAACATGCGCTTTGGAACAGCTTTCAGAAGTTTTCTTCTTATACCATATGTTGTTCCTGCTGTTGCCTTGGCACTGGTAACTAAATGGATACTAAACGGTGACTATGGTATAGCCAGCACATGGTTGCAATCCCTCGGGTTAATAGATCATCGACAGTCATTATTGGCAATGCCGGGTACCGCAATGACCGTTCTGATTATAATCAACATCTGGAGATCGTATCCGTTTCCAATGTTAATCTACTGGGCGGCGCTTAAAGGTATTGATAAAGGGTTGTACGAGGCAGCATATGTTGATGGAGCAGGTCGTTTTCAGACCTTCTTGCATATCACGATTCCTTATCTCAAGGAACCGACTATCGTATTGGCGGTACTGCGTATCATATGGACAGCAACTTATTTTGATTTGATATGGATGGTGACTGGTGGTGGTCCAGCAGGTTCAACAACTCACTTGCCAATTATGATTTATCAGGCATCGTTCGGGACCTTTCAGACTGGATATGCCTCAGCTATCTCTGTTATCCTTGGCATGCTATTATTTATCTGTGTCGCTTTTTACGTTAAAAACTCTGTTACTTCTGAGGACTGAGCATGGAAAGGAGACTAAGAAAAATGAACAACAAAATAGCGGGTAGGCTTATCAGTAAATTGGGATTTTGGGTCCTGGTATTAACAGCAATAGTTTTGGTCAGTTTTCCGCTTTTATGGATGGCTTTGAGTTCTTTAAAACCTTCTGTAGAGCTCTTTAAAACACCACCGGCATTTTTCCCGAGAAACCCAAGCCTTGTCTGGTATGGCAAAGCATTCACTGACTCAACTGTACTGCGCTATTTTATAAACAGCCTTATCGTTGCTGTTTCCACCATGATTATTGACAGTGTATTTGGAACTATGGGGGCGTATAGTCTTACACGTTTTAAGTATAGAGGGCGAAAGCTGATTATAGCTGCAGTTCTTTCTGCCTATTGTATTCCTCCAATCATGCTTATGACTCCTCTGTATCGGATTATTGCGGGTTTGGGCTTAAATTCCAGTTATCTGGGAGTAATCATTGGCCATGTTTGCGTTACATTCCCTTTTTGTATATGGATTCTGATTTCTTTTTTTAAAAGAGTTCCTAAGGAAATTGAAGAAGCTGCATTAATGGATGGTGCATCTGCCTTTAAGACTTTTTATCGTATTGTTCTGCCGCTATGTGTACCGGGTATATTGAGCACTGGCATTATGGCATTTATTCTTTCCTGGAACGAGTACCTCTTATCTAGTGTTCTGGTTTCCAGCGATACGATGAAAACGCTTACTGTAGGACTGGCGAATTATATTAGTTCAACAGAAATTGACTGGGGTACCATCATGGCATTAGGTACTGCGACAACGATCCCAATAATAATCCTGTTTACGGCTATTCAAAAGTATTTTGTAGAGGGTCTGACGGCGGGAGCAGTCAAAGGCTGATGATTGGTTTATTATATAAGCTAACCATATTAGTTTACGGCTTGTTTAATATAGGTCGATAGTTATCGCAGTCTGATTAATTATTTCTTTTTAAGCTCTCGATCTGGAAATCGGGAGCACAATTTTTTACCGTAATGTTGTTTGCGGAAGTTTAAACATCAAATAAACGATATGCATGTGTGAAATTCCAACAATTGAAAGAGAGGCTCATATAAAGTGAACATGGCTTCTATAATTGAACAAATGGTAGTATTGCTTTTTGCAAGCATGCTAGGTTTTGTCGGTGCTAAGCTTAATATTATGAACGATGATTCCAATAAACACCTTTCACGGATAGTACTTAACCTGACTTTGCCTTGTTCAATTCTAGCTTCTGTATTTAGAAATGAGCGTCTTTTAAGTAATTCACAAACGGTATTACTGACTGTCATAGCTTTTCTAACGGTGGGAATTCTGATAGTAGTGGCTATATTTCTGGTAAAATTACTACGTATTCCAAGTGAACAAATCGGTGTTACAAAGTTTATGCTTATCTTTACAAATTCCATTTTCTTTGGGTTCCCTGTAATAAGAGCGATTTTTGGTCCGAATGCCCTATTCTATGCAGCTATAATCAATATGGCATTTTATATATTCTGTTACACTTATGGTATTGTACTTGTTAGCGGTACCAAAGAAAAATCTCATTTTAGCTGGAAGGCGCTACTTACACCTATGGTTTTAGCTTCGTTGCTTTCTTATGTGATATATTTCATAGATTTCCAGGCTCCTGAATTCATTGTTAATGCTTTGATGTTTATGGATGGGGTAACCAGTCCGCTGAGCATGATGACAATCGGCTGTGCACTTGCAGCAATATCGTTCAAGAAAACTATAAGAGCTTGGAGAGTATATATAGTCCTGATTATAAGAATGTTAATATTCCCGTTTATTTATTACTTTTTGATAGGATTATTTATTGATAACAGGTTAATACTTAGTGTTGCGACTATTATTACCGCTATGCCTGCACCCGCCAGCACAACCATGCTATGTGCAAACTACGGCGGGGATCAGACTGCAGCTTCAGCAGGCGTTTTATTTTCAACGTTGATATCTCTTGCTACCATCCCACTATTGAGTTTCTTTTTACTGAGTTTTATCTAGCGGTTCAGAGCATCAATGTATTTGAGTATTTAAAAGCGTGGGGCTTACTAATTAGCAGTTTTCGAATTCGCCAATATACGGCAGATGTCTGTATTCCTG
>DUNT01000003.1 GCA_012839205.1 Clostridiaceae bacterium | reverse complement strand
TCCAGGTATTTATTTACATTTGTGAGACTGTTTAAGTCATCATTTAAGTTGGTAGCAGATTGTATTTCAAATAATGTAGTGTCACCATCATCAGTATATGAAAAGTAATCTCTTAATTGGGAACTTAACATTATTTGAGAAGATAAGCTTTCAACATTATCAAGCGTTATTGCAAGTTTCTCATTAGTCTGCTGCATTGTTTGCAATATCGCCGATGATGCAGTATCCTTAACGGCACTAAAAGCGCTGTTGTACGATATAATTCCGACTAATAATGTTGGTATTATACAAATTATAAAGCATGCAATTAATTTAGTTTTTATACTTGAAAACACTCCAGACTTTTTGACTTTATCTTTTTTTGGCGCTTTTTTTGACGAAGAATGAGTTGATTTCGGCCTTTTTGCAGATAATTTCATAATAATCCTATCCTACCTAATAATTCGATTTTATTATCAATCATTCTATCATGATTCTTGTAAAATTTCAATAAAAACGGGAGTTTTATCTGGATATTTGTGGAAGAATGTAGAATACATATTATAGTATTATTCTTGGATCAATGTATTCCAGGCCTTGCGCCTCAGCAACACCATGGCATGTTATACAACCCTTGTATGTGTTAAGACCCAGTAACAATGCATAATCCTTCATCATAGCCTCTTTTATTCCCATATCGGCCATCTTCAAGATATATGGCAGCGTCATTCCTGAAAGAGCGTAGGTAGCTGTTTTAGGTACAGCACCGGGAATATTGGCAACTGCGTAATGCAGCACCCCATGTTTCACAATAACCGGATCCTTATGAGTTGTAGCATGAGGAATTGTTTCTACCGACCCCCCCTGATCTATAGCCACATCAACTATTACAGACCCCGGTTTCATTGATTTAACCATTTCTTCGGTAATTACTTTAGGAGCACGGCCTCCGGGTATCAAAACAGTACTGATTACAAGATCAGCTCTCTTTAAAACCTTGCTCAAATTGTATTCGTTGCTATACATTGTGGAGACTCGTCCGGCAAAGGTTTCGTCAATGTAGTTGAGCCGCTGTTTGCGGATGTCCAGAACTACCACATGGGCTCCTAATCCTGCTGCCATTCTGGCTGCATTTGCTCCCACTATGCCGCCTCCCACAATAACTACATTAACTCCGGGGACTCCGGGAACTCCTCCCAGCAAGGTCCCAAGTCCGCCATTGTTTTTTTGCAATAGATTAGCCCCTATCTGAACCGACATACGGCCTGCAACTTCGCTCATTGGCGCCAGCAGCGGAAGATAACCGCTTTGCAGCTGTACAGTTTCATAGGCTATTCCTGTAATTTCTTTTTCCAGGAGTATTTGGGTCAATTTTTTATCCGGGGCAAGATGCAAGTATGTAAAAATAGCCGAACCGGGTTTTAAAAGATTATACTCCTCTTCTACCGGCTCTTTAACCTTCACTATCAAACCTGCGTTTTGATAAATTTCTGCGGCTGACTCAACTATCTTAGCACCAGCATTTACATATGCTTCATCACTAATACCGCTTCCGATGCCTGCATTTTTTTCTATAAGAATCTCATGATTTGCTTTTTTTAATGCTAAAACTCCGGCAGGTGTAATCCCTACCCTGAATTCATTATTCTTAATCTCCTTAGGTACGCCGATAATCATAAACCAACCTCGCATTTCTGTTTTTTATTAATGTAATACTCTTAGAAAATTTTGTCCAGTGTTTTGTATAAATCTTATATAATATAAAGTGAAATTACAAACCATTTTCGTTTTATTACGTCTAATAACATAAATACTATTTTTTTTAAAAATAATGAGGAGGTATATAACATGTGGAAAAGAACTCTGGCAATTTTCCTTATTCTGGCGCTTTGTGTTTCGGTCATGTGGCTGGCTAACCCGCTTGCCCCGGTAACAAAGGTTGCCGCCGACACCTATAGAAGCGGTTTTTCAGTTGTACCGGAGAAACAGGACGCTTCAGGAGTCTTACTGGATAGCGGGTTTATACTAAGCTCGCAATCTGGATTAAGCATAGATTATATAAAGGAAAATGTATCTATAAGAGGAGGCGTGATGTTTGGCATCATACCTGCCGATGAAGGTAGATTCATTTTAAAGCCGGCTGAGCCGTTAGAGCAGAACAAGGTATATTATATTGATATAAAAACTAAAGCCGGCGATACAGTCAGCTTTGCATTTCAGACAAAGCGGGACTTTACGGTTCTTGGAAGCCTTCCTGATAATATGTCTTCCAATGTTCCGGTAGATACGGGTATTGAGCTGTATTTTACCTATCCCGATGTTGAAAACATCTCTGATTATTTTGAAATTACCCCTAAGGTTGACGGACGCTTTGAGACCAACGGATATACAACCGTCTTTATCCCGAAGGAGCTTAAAGCAGGAACTATTTACACAGTTACTGTAAAAAAAGGCCTTACGGCTGCTGATAAATCTGTCTCCTTAGCCCAGGACTATACCTTCTCTTTTGAGACCGCTCCTGACGAAAGGGTTACTGCTGACCCCTACAAAGGAGAACTATATATAAACAGGAACTGGATTGAATATGGTACAACCGAGATTCCTGCCATTGGTTTTGATTTGTATCTCAGAGAAAGAATTGATTCGGCTGAAGTTACCCTGAATCTCTACAGATTCAATACCCTGGACGATTTTGTCAAGGCAATAAGAAAGAAAGAAGAAACACCTTATTGGGCTTATTATGCGTCAAGTAAAAATAGAATTGATACCTCTGAACTTGAACATATGCTTGAATTTAAACAGAGCTTTAATCTACAGAGATGGCAGCAGAAATATATGATGTTCCCACAGCCTCTGGAGCACGGGTATTATTTGGTGGAATTATCAATCCAGGATCTCTCTGCACAAGCATTTTTACAGATATCAGACATAGCATCATTTACAATTGCTGATAAAGACAATACTCTTTTCTGGCTTAATAATTTAAAAACAAAGGCACCGGTTAAAGGTACTGAAATTTTTGATTTTGAGCTGGGTAAAGGGTTTTTGTCAGACGCTTCAGGACTTGTGAAGATTCCAAATGTCAAACAAAATGAAGATGATAATGACATTACCCTGAAGTTATACAGAGTAACTACCATTGATGGGAAAGTAAGCATTCTTAATGCCGGCTATCCGTATTATGATACTTATAGAAACAACGAAGGCCTGAACTGGCGTTATATCCAGACTGATCGTACTCTTTACAAGCCAGATGACACTGTTGAATTCTGGGGATTTGTAAAGAGCCGTATCGATGACTCATACCCTAACGATATCACCGTTGAGCTTGCAAGCGGCGGTTACTACTACCCAATGGGATCAGGTATTATGTCACGATTTTTCCCCTTCCTGTCAAATCCGTTGGAAACACTGAAGCTGAAAACTGACGGTGGATTTTTTGAAGGAAGTATAAAGCTGCCGCAATTGGATCCCGGCTCATATACCATTACCGTTAAAGATGGAGATAAAATCCTTTCAAGCAGCTATTTCAGAGTTGAAAACTATATAAAACCACAGTACAAACTTGAAATCACATCAGACAAAAAAGCTGTGTTTGTAGGCGAGGAAATCACCTTCATAGTAAAAGCCTCCTTCTTTGACGGTACCCCGGTTGCAAATGTGCCATTAAACTATTATATCAACGGCTATAATGATAATATTAACGGCCAGGGAGTTACTGATAAAAACGGCATATTGGAAATTAAACACACGCCAAAGTATTATACCAATATGCAGGGCGAATCTTACACCGGTATAAATGTCAGTGCCAAATTCCCTGAAACAGGTGAAATTAATGAATACCATAATTTCAGGGTTTTCGCCAACGATATAAATATTAGGTCCGAAGGTGAGATTAAGAACAATAAAGGTACTATAGATTTTACTGTAAATGAAGTTGTTCTGGATACCTTAAATGATGATGACACCACAAACGATAATTATCTGGGCAAAGCAGTTTTCGGACAGAAACTGAGTTTGAACCTGGTTCACGTAACATGGGAAAAGATTGAAACCGGTGATGAATACGATGCCATAAACAAAGTTGTCAGAAAAACATATGAATACCGTGAGAAGAGGACTCCTGCCGGTTCTGTAACCTTGACAACAGACCGGAACGGAACTGCCCGCCACGAGTTTTCGGTTAAACCAGGTGATGAAGGCTATTACATGGCCGAATTAACTACTCAGGACGGTAATAATCGTACTATTAAGAATGAAATCTGGATATACAACAATTCCGGTTACAGAGGATATCCTTCTGATTATGAGTACTTCATGCTTAAAGCTGATAAGGAATTCTATAAAGCCAATGAAACAGTTAATGTCCAAATCGTTAACAATAAAGACGAGGCTTTAAAGGATATGCCCACACTCTTTGTAGAAGCCAGAAACGGTATTCAAAACTATCAGGTTATGAATCAGCCGACTTTAAGCATGGCCTTCCCCGAAGATTATGCCCCCAATTATTATCTATATGGTGTAGCTTTTAACGGAAAGACATATATAAGAACCAGCACCTCTATAGCCTATGATTACAGTGAGAAGAAAATAGACCTTAGCATTAAGACCGACAAAGAGGCTTACAGACCCGGAGATAATATGACAATCATCATCGAGGCAACTGATATTAACGGAAAGCCCGTACCTGCAAAGGTCAATATCTCCTTGGTTGACGAAGCCCTGTTGAAGCTTTCAGGTCAGTATATTGATCCTTTAGAACAGCTTTACAGCTGGATTGGCGACGGAATCGTAAGCTCGGCAAGTAACCGTGATGATTCGGGTGGGCCAACAAGACTTGCCGGCGGTATTGATATGGCGGTTACACAAGAGGCAAAAGCAGCAGATTCTGCTATGCCTGTACCGGCACCTTCAGCAGCACCGGAATCACCTGCCGGCCTGGAAAACGGAAACAGTGTTACGGTCCGCTCAGAGTTTAAGGATACAGCATTGTTTAAGACAGTTACATTAAGTCCTAACGGACTTGGAACCTATACCTTCAAATTGCCTGATAATGTTACATCATTTAGTCTGGCAGCTGCCGCAGTATCTGCAGATTTATTCGCAGGCTCAGAAATTCAGTCCACTAAGGTTACAATGCCCTTCTTTATAAACGATGCATTAAGCCTTGATTATCTTGAGGGAGATAAGCCCTATGTCGGTTTAACCGCCTATGGGGATGGACTTGCCGAGAATGAGAAGGTAGCTTTTGAGCTTACAATAAAAGAGTTGCCTGAGTATAAACAGACTGCAGAGACTAAGGTTTATGAAAGAGTTAATCTGCCTCTACCGGCCCTTTCGGAAGGAATATATACGGTTGTAATGACTGCCAGATCTGATTCCGGTATGGCTGATGCATTAAGTCGGACTATTACTGTTCATAAATCTTACAGAACCATTGAGAAAGCCATAGAAAATAAGGTGTATGCCGGCATGAAGTTGGAGGGCGGAAACAGCGGTATTACCACATTAATCTTTACTGATTCCGGAAGAGGCAGCCTGATTAATGCTCTGCACAATCTCGCATGGGAATACGGAAAACGCCTGGACCAAAAACTGGTATCCAACTATGCAAGGTCGCTTATAAAGGAATTAATAAAGAACGACGCATACTATGTAGAGCCAATTGAGGTCAAACCCACTGAATACAAAAACCAGGATGGCGGTTATGGAATCCTTCCTTACGCCGGAAGCGATATGAACTTTACAGCTCTCATAACTCCGCTATTGAAGGATATGATAGACACAGCGCCACTTAAGATGTACTTCTATAATGCGGTGATGTCAGAGAAAGGTGTTCAGGCAGCTGCGCTGTTTGCATTGGCCGAACTGGGAGAGCCTGTATTGCTTGATCTTAACAGAGCAGCCCAGGTGGAAAACTTGACTCTTGACGAATACATTTATTTAGGAATGGCCTATGAAGCCCTTGGCGACCTTACAAAGGCAAACGAAATCTATATGAAACGGATTGCTCCCGAGCTTGAGCGCAAGGACCCATATATCCGGGTTAAGATAAAGAAGAATGATACCGACACCTCGTACAGACAAACCGCTCTTGCAGCAGCTTTTGCCGCAAGGATAAACAGTCCTGATGCTTCAAAGCTCTTTGCATATGTTCAAAACAATTATTCAAAAACCCAGTATGTGGGAGTAGAAAAAGTTTTGTATCTGTCTGAAATGGTTAATAACCTTCCTGATACAAATGCATCTATTTCGTATAATATGGGCGGAAAAACATACAATGTTGAGCTTTCAAACGGTTATTGTGAAGTTATCAAGATTCCTTCAATCAATATTAATATTATGAATATTACAAAGGTCACCGGTGATGTATCTGTATTATCCCTGTTAACCGGCTCTTTCACCGATAATGTACAGAATGATTCCGGACTTACTCTGAGCCGTAAATACTATGACGCTGCTACCGGTGAAGAAAAAACAACCTTTGCTGCCGATGACCTGGTCAAGGTGGAAATTACCTATACCATTGACAAGACAGCAATTGACAACACTTACGAAATCAGCGATTACGCACCGGCAGGATTAAAGCCTTTGAATAATCCCTGGAGCTATGGAGTGAGAGATTTATTGGGATGCTGGTACCGCCAGTTTGACGGCCAGAAGGTTACCTTTGTAGTGGGCAAGTACGATGAAAAGAATCCGCCCCAGCCACTGGTATACTACGCAAGAGTTGCCAGCCCCGGCCAGTACGTTGCAGAAGGTACAATTGCCCAGGGCTCCATGGTTAAGTCCAGTATCGTTACAATTGATGATACAAAGATAGTAATTGAGCCATAAAGCCATTTTAGTTTTATAGAGAGAGGATGTTATATACATCCTCTCTTTGTTTATAAAACAACATATGGTAAAATATGTACAGTATTATGTTGCGAGGTGCTCTTTATCTGCGCAAAACTCTGGCTGACATATCAAAAAAATATATAAAAAATATTCTTTTGAAGAACCATGACATGCAGATGTCATGTATTGACTGATATACTTAAAAAAAATTCTTAAGGAGGGCATAAGAATGGATTATCAAATTACCTTGAAACAACAAGCAGCACAGCCTGTTCTATCAATCCGCAAAATAACATCAATTTCTAAGCTGCCTGAAGAAATAGGCAAAGCATACGGAATGATTGCCATGTATATGCAGGAAATGGGAGAGCAACCGAAGGAAGCTCCGTTTACAGCTTACTATAACATGGATATGGAGAACCTGGATGTTGAAATGGGATTTCCAGTGTCCAGGCCAATTGAAGGACGAGGCGACATTAAAGCCGGCGAATTACCAGAAGGCAAATATGTTGAGGGCATGTACAAAGGCCCATATTCTGAAATGTCACCGGCATATGATGCCATCAGTGCCTGGATGAAAGAAAAAGGACTGACCCCAACCGGCATAGCATATGAGTACTATTTCAATACACCCGGTGAAGTTCCTGACAGTGAACTTTTAACCAAAATAGTATTTCCGGTTAAGTAAAGAGAGTCCATGGGAATTGATTTGGTGGAGAGGATGTAAACAGCATTCTCTCTTTTGTTGTAGGATGGTTTATGCCAATTTGATGGGACCATAGCGCCAGCTTATGCCTCATATCCCCCTGGTATCCGTATTTATTATCACCTACCAGTGGTGTTTTGTTATTGGACATTTGCACTCTGATCTGGTGACTTCTGCCCGTGAGCAGGTTAACCTTTATAAGGCTTAATCCTTGAGAGCTCTTTAATACCTCATAATCCAATATAGCTTGTTTGGCACCGGGGGTACCCTGCTCTACCACGCTGACAACATTTTTGGCCCTATCTTTCAAGAGTGTATCGGTCAGACGCCCTTTCAAAGACTCCGGGCAGCCTCGAACCACACAAAGGTATATCTTCTGCATTTGATGGTTTCTGATTTGTTCTGAAAGCCTTGAGGCAGCTTTGGAAGTCCTGGCGAAGACCATAACTCCCCCAACCGGTCTGTCCAGTCTATGTACAAGCCCGAGAAAAACATTTCCGGGCTTATTGTATCGGATCTTAACATCTTCCTTTAAAATGGTTAATAGATCCGCAGCTCCGCTTATATCACCCTGAACAGGTATATTGGGCGGCTTAACAGCTACAAGCAAATGATTATCCTCGTAAAGTATTTCAATACCCACAAGTCAAATCCTCCAAAATTTATAATACTAATGGCAATTATACCAGAGGTTAATCCAACATTAAAACAAATTATTTATAATATCTGCAATACGCATTTTGGAATCTTCCACAATTTCAATGATACGGAATTTAATCTTTACAGGTGCATTATTATTCTCGGTTATGTCGGTTATAAGCCGGAAATTATTATCACCTAAACCCTCTTTAAGCTGATTCATGGCATTGGTATCCATTTTAAGGCTGTTGGCATCAGCAACGCAAAGGGGTGGAAACATTATACACCACCAATTCTGGCCCTGAGCAGAGCCTAACTCAACCCTGACAGCCTCATACATTCCGGCTGGAAGAGCCAGTCCATCATATACTTTAGTTGGAAAGGAGTATATGCCATATCGTGCATTTACTTCTATATCTGAACCGTTTTCTTTAATTATGCCTGCAGCAATTTCTTTAATTAACGGCAGGCTGTCTTTTAAGTATGCGGCAGCTTCCTCCCGGGCAGCTCCATCAGGGTACTTTTCTTGCATATGCTTTAGAATAGCATCTCTGACCTTCAGTTTTAAATCCTGGTCCATGGCTGAGTCACTGTTAGCTACAATATGAAGTCTTATAATATTATTCGATATTTGTTTTTGGGTAGCACCTCCATATATTATGCATATAATCAGAATAACAAAAATAAAACGTGAGGCTACAGACAAAAAGTGCATGACTGAGCCGGTTTTACGCATAACGGAAAGAATATTTTTTTTGTTAATTATCATCTAATCACCATCCATTTTATGTGCTGTATTAGCTGGTAGATAACTGCTGGTTTATCCATTTCGGGGTAATTAAAAGGTTTTATTAATAAACTTACATATCAATTATTCTCTGAAAATGCAAATTCAATTCAAACGGACAAATTTCCCATGGAATGAATTAATAGATTAATTTTCAAATTAGATTCTTCGCTGGCGCTCAGAATGACAAACGGGGTGTGAAGAATGGTAAATGAGGAGCGCTCAGAATGACAAACAGGGTGTGAAGAATGATAAATGAGGAGCGCTCAAAATGACAGGAGGGGTGCCAGGAATGACAAAAGGTATGGCATAATGACAGAAGATGTGCCTTGAGTAACAAAAAGTGCGGCATAATGACAGGAGATGCTCTTAGAATGACAAGAGGCGTGCCAGAATGACAAAAAGGACTCTATAAAAAGAGCAATGGTTCCGATATAATTAATAGGAAAGGTGAAGGAATATGAATATACCAAACTTCCCCAACATCTCTGCTTTGATGAAACAAAAAATTGCAGAGATTCAAAGTCGATTGCCTATAAAAATGAATATCTCTTCCAGCAGTTCTGCAGACTTTGCCCAAGAGCTTAATAAAGCATCGGCTTCTTATGAGTCAGCCGCCGCATCAGCAGAGTCAGCGGCACCTGTTATTGATGCTGAGCCTTCCACCGCAATCAACACTAAAACTAAATATCCTTTGGTCTCCGGTTCCTATGAATCAGTTTATCCCCGCCTCTCACAAATCCAGATTCAAGAACTTATGCCCAGGATAGATGCTGCTATCAATACATATTCAAAACAATTCGGTCTTGAGACCGAACTGATTCGTGCTGTTATTAAAGAAGAATCCGGATTTCAGCCCTTTGCCCTTTCCACATCCGGTGCTATGGGACTTATGCAGTTAATGCCGGGAACAGCAGAAGGCCTTGGCGTTACTGACGCCTATAATATTGAACAGAATATTCTTGGGGGCACCCAATACCTTTACTACCAGTTAAAAGCCTTTGATGGCGATTTGAAACTTGCCTTAGCGGCTTATAACGCTGGCCCGAATGCAGTAAGAAAATATGGAGATATTCCTCCATATACCCAAACACAAAATTATGTAAGAAAAGTTCTTAATTCTTATGAAATGTATAAGGCAATGGGGGATAATTAACAACCTTATCCACAGTATCCACAGGGTTATCCACAGGTAAAGTGGGCAATATGAGCTGTTTTTATGAATATTTCCACAGTCTCCACAGTCAAAAATGTCAACAAATTCACAGGTAAAAGCTAATTAATCGACAGGTAGATCCCGGTTGTTTGCGAACCACCTGTAACTTTGATTTTATGAGGTTTTAGCGGATATATGGTATTCTTAGTATAGAATCATTAGGTCAATAAAAAGATCCTTCGGCTTCGCTCAGGATGACAGCAAGGGGTAATATGCCTCGCTCAGGATGATAGTAAGGAATAATATGCGACCCTCAGGATCACAACAAGGGGTAATACGCGACCCTCAGAATATAATAAAGGGCAGTTACTTATGTCCTTCTCCTATGACAAGAGACGGCACGGCATTTAAAGTCAAATCTGCAAACTCACCTTTTAAGAACGAGTAATAACCGGCAGCAGCAATCATTGCGGCATTATCGGTGCACAATATAGGAGCAGGGAAAATTACATCTATGCCTGTTTCTTTTCCTCTGCTTTGAAATGTTTCTCTTAGAAGAGAATTCGAAGCAACACCGCCGGCTAAGGCTATTTTTTTAACATCAATACTCTGGGCAGCTTTTAATGTATGGTCTACCAAAACATCCACCACAGCCTGTTGAAAAGATGCGCATATATCAGGTATACTCAGTTCTTCTCCCTTCTGCCGGGCAGTGTTTACATAATTGATAACAGCGGTTTTCAATCCGGAAAAGGAAAAATCATAAGAACCACCGGGAAAATTAACCCTTGGGAAATGGGCAGCCTTCGGATTTCCCAGCTTTGCCTGTTTATCAATAACAGGTCCTCCCGGATACCCCAGGCCCAGAACCCGTGCAATCTTATCAAAAACTTCGCCGGCTGCGTCATCCCTGGTTATTCCAAGAACATCAAAATCCAAATAGTCCTTAACATGAACAATATGGCTATGACCGCCGGAGGCAATAAGACTGATATAGGGCGGTTCTAAATCAGGATGACTTATATAATTAGCAGCTATATGGCCTTCAATGTGGTGGACTTTGATAAGAGGCTTATCAAGCGCAGCAGCAATAGCCTTGGCTGCAGTGACACCCACCAGAAGTGCACCTACAAGCCCCGGCCCATAGGTTACGGCAATTGCGTCCACTTCCTCTAAAGTAATGTCTGCATCTTTTAGTGCTGAATCTATTACAGGCAGGATAAGCTCTACGTGCTTGCGGGATGCTATTTCAGGAACCACTCCCCCGTATTCAGCATGTAAATCTATCTGAGATGCTATTATATTTGATAATACCTTACGGCCGTTTACCACAACGGCGGCAGATGTCTCATCACAACTTGTTTCAATTCCTAAAATTATAATGTCTTTCATTTTCTTATTCTCGATTTAAATATAATCCTTTCATCTTGTTAAAAAAGCCATTGTATGCTCTCTTTGAAAAAAATCTGTCCTATTATTATCAGAGTTCCCAAAGTGAATACATAGTAGGCAAAATATTTCAGCTTCATGTTTTTGATGACATTCATCATAAGTTTTATTGCAAGAAAACCTGTAATCCCGGCGGCAATCGTACCTGCAAGAATATTAACCAGTCCTATGGATTCAAGAGATACCGTTGTTCCTTTCATAATATCAATAGCATCCAAAAGGGCGCCTCCAAGAATGGGAGGTATAGACATCAGGAAAGAAAAGTCAGCGGCAAAACCTCTTTGTAATCCAAGTAACAAAGAGGCAGTAATAGTCATGCCGGAACGGGAAACTGCAGGCAATAATGCGATTCCCTGCGCCAAACCTATTACAAGAGAATCGCTGGTTTTAAGCTCTTCCAAACCTTTTTTTCCCTCTGCCACCTTTTGTGATATCATAAGTGCCGTCCCGGTAAACAAAAATCCCGGGCCCAACAAGGCAGAGCCTAAATATGTACTTTCAATAAAGTCGCCAAACAGAAAATTAATAATTATTGCTGGTATGGTTGCCACTACAATTTGCATGGGAAGTTTGGAAAAGGGGCGGCGAATTATCTCAACAACCTTCTTCCAGAAGAATAAAATTACTGCAAACAAAGTGCCCACATGAAGGGCAATATAAAAGGTCACAATCATTGATTGGGCCTGGGGGGTAGAAATATCCACCCCCAACAATTTTTGAAATAAAACCAGGTGTCCGGAACTGCTTATAGGCAGAAACTCTGTCAGTCCCTGCACTATACCCAAAATTATAGCTTGTAACAGATTCATTATTACCTCCGGCTATGAGAAAATCCCCTTTACTTATTCAGGCTTAAATGCGGCTTCAACATATGTATTAGGCGCATTCCAGAATATCCACTCATCATAGCCCGCATCATAAACTGCCTTCATCTGAGCCTGATATTCCTCGACTCCGTAATTCATCCAATAACCATCCGGAAGCGAACTAAGAGTAAATCCCTGAATATAAGCCCGGACATTAAGATTATATCCCGGTATTTTCTCAATACGATTTTTTCCTACCATAAGAGTATTATATACAACCTCATATGGTTTTAGGTCAGGATGGGTAAATTTTATTCCGTTTATTGTCTGGCCCACACCATTGGCCATGGATCCCTTAGGGGCTGAATTAGCATAATGGGATGGATATATCATCGGACAAATGTAGTCAAGACTATTTCCGATAGTTTCAAGTGTCTGGCCAATTTCACCATAATCCTTCGTTGCAATCATAGGCATACCAAATATATCGGCTGAAAGAACCGTCTCCTGCGGAAGGTTCAATCTCATATATCGTATGAAGTTTTCAATAGCTCCTGAACGGCTCTGGCCCGGAGCAAAATCCATTTTATAAGTATACAGACTGGTTTCAGGGAAACGGATATAGTCAAACTGAATTTCATCGAATCCGAAATTAACAGCCTCCTGGGCAATACTTAAAATATAATCCCAAGATTCCTTTTTGGTCGGATCCAGCCACTTGGTACCTGATTCCCAGACCTCACCGTTTTCCTTTTTTATAGCCAGATCAGGATTATAGGTGGTCATGATGGAATCCTTAAATGTAACCATACGTGCTATTACAAAAATGCCATTGTCATGGAGTTTTTTCGTCACTGTTCTTATATCAAAGCCTGGGGTATCAGCCTTTGCTTTATTTACAACATCAATCTCGGAATCATACATGAGCATGCCCGCATCATTTTTTATATCAATAACATAGGCATTTATTTCTGTTCTGTTGGCCAAATCGATGTAGTGATCTAGGTTCTCCCTCACTGATCTAGCGTTTAAATACAATGCTTTTATAGGCGGCAATGTCTTTGTACTGGTGCTGCGTCTGTCCTCCTTAATCTCCGGATAAGGCGTTATCCCGTTTATGGGAGTGGGCTCAGGTATCGGAGTAGGTGTAGGAGTAGGTGTTGGGGTAGGAGCTGGCGTATTGGTCTGGCTGGGTGCAGGAGTCTGTGTATCAGCCGGGATCTCTGTAGCAGGTGCCGTTGGACTGGGACTCACCGCACTTTGATCAGGCGGAGTACTTGGATTTTTCATGGAAAGAATTGCAAACACTACTGCCAGAATCATTAAAGACAAGATTGCTGCTGTTACAATTAACATGTTGTTTCTTCTGTTCTTTCTTGATGTTCTTGCCATCTTTTTTCTCCTTTGAATGCAATATAGTTTATGACAGACAAAACCTCAAGGCTCCCGCCTTGAGTTTATTTGCTAAAATACAAAAGTAATTATACCATATTAGACGTTAACTTTTAATCTTTGGTTTAGAAATAATGGCCATAATATACCCAAAAGTTATAGCAGCAGTAATACCTGCAGCAGCTGCCTTAACACCTCCCGTAAAAATACCCAGCAAACCTGCCTCATCCACCTCCTTTATTACACCCTTGGCCAGTACATTCCCAAATCCTAAAAGAGGGACGGTAGCTCCTGCTCCTCCCCAATCAATTAAAGGCTGATAAAGACCGAATATCCCTAAAACAACTCCTGTAACCACAAATAGTACCATAATTCTGGCAGGTGTTATTTTAGTAAAATCAATTAAAACCTGTCCTACTATGCAAATACACCCACCCAACAGAAAGGCTCTTAATATTTCACTCATATGATATCCTCCATATCTACGCTTCAATTAAAACGGCATGGGCAATGCCCGGTATGGTTTCCCCCTGCTGAATTCTTGTGGGACTTAATAATGCTCCAGTTGCAACAAAAAGTAACCGTTTTATTGTTCCTTGCATAAACAGATTCAATATATATGTGGATAATACTACAGCGCTGCAGCCACAACCACTTCCCCCACAATCAACTCCCTGTTTTTCAAGGTCAAAAATAAGCATGCCGCAGTCCTTATGTTTATCTTTCAAATCAATATTACTTCTGTTTAAAAGTTCCCTGAGCATGGTACTGCCAAATCTGCCTAAATCTCCGGTAAGAATCATATCAAAATCATCTAAGTTTCGTCCGGTATCAATAAGATGGCTCCTTATTGTATCATGGGCTGCCGGAGACATCGCCGCCCCCATATTATTGGAATCTTTGATACCTTCATCTATTATCTTGCCGGGAGTAATACAGGTTATCCTGGGTCCCTGCCCCTCCTTGCCCAAAATTATCGCTCCCGCTCCTGTGACTGTCCATTGGGCAGTAGGAGTCCTTTGAGAGCCGTATTCCAGAGGAAATCTGAACTGGCGTTCTGCTGAGCAAAAATGGCTGGAGGCAGCGCACACCGCATAGTCAACAGAACCTCCGTCTATCAGCATGGAAGCAATGGCCAAAGACTCACTCATGGTTGAACATGCGCCAAACAAACCCAGATACGGCGTATCCACATCTCTAAAGGCGTAACTTGCTGCCGTACACTGATTTAACAGATCCCCCGAAAGGATTATATTTATATCGGTAGATGATTTTCCGCTCTTCTCCAGAGCTTTAATATAGGTGTCTCTTAATAATCGGGATTCGGCAGCTTCAAAGGTCTTTTCGCCAGCGTATTCATCATCCACCACATCATCAAAATATCTGGCAAGGGGTCCGTCCCCTTCTTTCTTACCTACAATTCCCGCACCACTTAAGATAACAGGCTGCTTATCCAAGACTATTGTTTGTGAACCTAATCTTTTTGCCACTACATCACCTGCTTCCAAATAAAATAGAAAAGCCCTGCGATAACTGAGGCAAATATCCCGTAAACCAGTACAGGGCCAGCAATAAGAAACATTTTCGCTCCAACTCCCATAACATGTCCTTCCTTCTTAAACTCCATAGCCGGAGAGACTATAGAATTTGAAAAACCTGTTATAGGCACTGATGCACCTGCCCCGCCAAATTTTCCTATCTCATCATAGATATTAATTCCTGTTAAAAATGCACCAATAAAAATCATAATTATACTGGTTGCCGATGCGGATAATTCCTTGTCTGCACCAAAGTTTTCAAAGATTAGCATTACAATTTGTCCGACAGCGCAAATGGCTCCCCCTGTTATAAAGGCTGCAAACAGGTTTTTTATAAAATGAGAGCCGGGAGCTTTTTCTTCCACCAGCTTTTGGTACTCGTGTTTACTGATTTGTTTTTTCAAAACCTCTACTCCTCTCTGTCTGACTGATTACATAAGTGCCTCGATTTGGCTCCTTTCTGCGGTCACCCGTCATAAGAAAGTATATCCCTGCTGCCAGTGCAGCAACAGCCACAACAGCAATGATGATTAAGTAAAAAGATACTCTGCTTTTTCTTACATAATCGGTTTTTTCCATAAAAACACCCCGCAATGATGATATATGCTCTATTTTCTCATCACTGCGGGGTTTTTATTCTACAACAGCTTGAACAAATGTAATTAAGCGGCGTGGCTGCTGCGATTTAAAGCGGAGCATGGATTGCGTAGCGAGCGCGACTAGAAACTGGATGTTGGAGATGGAGCGCTAAATCGCAGCAGTCTACAGCTGCTCCCTTGTTTAACGTAAAAGATCCTTCGACTCCGCTATCGCTGCGCTCAGGATGACATGTGGAGGCAGGCTGCACTATTGCAGCTTCTTTACTTTGTTAGCATGCTGTAACATGGGCAAATCCACAACAATCATTGAAATCTTTCCGTCCTCAACCGAGACTTGAATGCTGCTTCCTTCACGGATTTTTCCGGCTAAAAACAACTCTGACAACTCATCTTCAATATGTCTCTGGATTGTTTTTCTTAAAGGTCTGGCTCCGTATTTTTCATCGTAACCCTTTTCAAGCAGGAATTCTTTGGCCTTGTTATCAAAAGTGATGCTCATACCCTTTTCTTTTACATCCTGCATAACCTGATTCAACATGATTTCAAGAATCTGAGCCAATTGCTGGCGAGTCAGCTGCTCAAATACTATTATTTCATCTACCCTGTTTATAAATTCAGGCCTGAAAATCTCACGGATAGCGTTATTAACCTTTTTCTCAAGTGCTTCATATCCATCGTTATTAAACCCGATACCGCTTGATTTAAGGCTTGTTCCTGCATTAGATGTCATAATCAGGACTGTATTCTCAAATCCCACAGTTCTGCCTGTGCTGTCAGTCAGGCGGCCATCTTCCATAATCTGAAGAAGCATATTGAAAACATCGGGATGAGCTTTCTCTATTTCATCCAGGAGTAGTACTGAATATGGCTTTCTCCGCACCTTATCAGTAAGCTGGCCACCCTGATCAAATCCTATATATCCGGGAGGAGCGCCTATCAGTTTAGAAACTGTATGTTTTTCCATGTATTCCGACATGTCAAGCCTTATCATGGCATCTTCACTGCCAAAAAGTTCGTTGGTGAGAACCTTTGCCAGTTCTGTTTTACCTACTCCGGTAGGACCAACAAATATAAAGCTGGGGGGTCTTTTCTTCTTGACAAAGTCAGAACGTGTTCTTCTGATGGCTCTGGCTAAAGCAGAAACTGCCATTTCCTGGCCCACCACTCTCTTATGGAGGCGTTCTTCAAGTTTCAGCAGCTTGGATGCCTCAGTTTCTGATATTCTCTGAACAGGTATCCCGGTCCAGCTTTCTACTACATGAGCTATATCATCTACTGTAACATCCAGGTTACCAAGATCTTTTTCCAGTTCCTTAATTTTTTCCTGAAGCCTGCATTCCTCAACTTTATAGTCAGCGGCCTTCTTATAATCATCCATTATAGCGGCTTTTTCCTTCAATTCCTGGACCTTTTTGAGCTGATTTTTGCATTTTTGCAGCTCAATTGAACCAACATTTTTTAAATTCACTCTGGAACCCGCTTCATCAATAACATCAATTGCTTTATCCGGGAGGAATCTGTCGTTAATATATCGTGACGACATTTTTACGGCATTTTCAATTACCTCATCCGGGTAACGAACCTGATGGAAATCCTCATAGTATTGTCTTAAACCCATTAGTATTTCAATACTCTCTTCCACGGTAGGCTCATTAACCATCACTGGCTGGAACCGCCTTTCCAAAGCAGCATCTTTTTCTATATGTTTTCTGTAGTCTTCAAGGGTTGTAGCACCAATAATCTGCACATCACCCCTTGCCAATGCAGGCTTGAGAATATTTGCTGCATTCATTGCTCCGCCTTCAGCCTCGCCGGCACCAACAATGTTATGAACCTCGTCAATTACTAAAATAACATTTTTCTGCGCCTTGGCTTCTTCAATTATGGCCTTCATTCTGGCCTCAAATTGGCCTCTGAATTGTGTTCCGGCTACTATAGCGGCTAGGTCAAGAAGATAAATTTCCTTATCCAACAGCTTGGTTGGCACAATTTTCTCTACTATACGTAAGGCCAATCCCTCTGCTATAGCTGTTTTACCAACACCCGGTTCTCCGACAAGAACAGGGTTATTCTTCGTTCTGCGGTTAAGAATCTGAACCACTCGCTCTATTTCTTTTTCTCTGCCTACAACACGATCAATTTGCCCTGCAATGGCTTTTTCATTAAGATTTGCACCAAAAGCATTCAGGTTCTTCCTGGAAGACCTGCCCTGTGACCTTGGCTCGGCATTTCTCGTTTGCTTTTGAGAATGGTTTTCTTTGCCTTCCTCAGCAGATGGCCCAAACTTTGAAAAAGCATTATTAATAAACCGCAGCATGGAATTCCCATCGATTTCACCTTCTTCCCCTTCAACAGGTGATTGTGGATTGTCTGCCTGGGGAAGATTTTGCATGAACTCATCCATATTCATGGATCCAAGGATGTCAGTCATTTGGTTGTTCAAATTCTCGATATCCTCCTGAGTCATACCAGACTGGGCAATTATTTGCTGCAAGGGAGCCAGGCCCTGCTTTTGTGCACAGCTTATGCAAAGCCCCATAGGTTCGGCTTTTCCATCTATAACACGTGTTATAAACACGACCGCAACATTTTCTTTACAAATAGAACATTTCATCATTTATGCATCAACTCCTTCGTTAGGTAGCAATCATACGAGGTATTATTAACCAGGGTATCAATTCAAAATCTATTTCCAATTTTGGTGCCATATATTGTCATTTTAATCAAACTTAGGTTTGATTATACTATATATTATACCACAGTAACAGGTCCTTGAACAACAAGTAAGTTTGTCCTTCCCTAACCTTTAATATTATAATACAAAACCTCATTCCAAACTAAAGCTTTGGGTAAGTGCAGAATACTGCAATAATACGCTGAAACTGCCACACAGCCGCTTGTTTAATACAAATACAACTTCTACAATCCGATGGCCGTGTCAAATACCGTTTGATGTGCCGCAAAAATCAAAAACCGGCAAAGCCGGGCAATAATTTACCGATATAAAACACTGATACTAAATTCTTTTCATAACAATGATGGCATTTCCCACGCTGTTGAATTTCATGCAATCACATAATTCATTCACTATAAGCAATCCTCTTCCCGACTCATCCATATTGAGGGGATGGCAATCCAATACTTTTTTCATGGAAAGCTGCTTAGCTTTGGGTACCTCAAAGCCACAGCCCTGATCTTTAACAGTTATCCCAAGAACCCTGTTTTCATCCTTAAACCATATTTCCACACTAATAGCTTTGCTTTTATCACATTCATTTCCGTGCTTAATAGCGTTCTGCATTAATTCACACAGAATAACCTTAATATCAAAGCATTTCTCTGAATCCAGCGAAAATTTTACCTTAAGTAAATCCAGTATTTTCTTGACTTCATTACATACTAAATGAGCATCAGTCGCAATGTCTTTGCTATAAATTTTTGTGTACTGACTAAGATCTGTGTGCATAACAATTAATACCTCCGGATGCACAAACAAAATAAAATAAAAATAACTTATAGCATTCTTACTATATGTATATACCCTGTTTTACTTCTTTAAAATCATTCTGAATTTTTCCAGAGTCTTTTTTTCTAAACGAGATATGTACATCTGGGAAACGTGGAAATGATTTGCAATTTCTTTTTGTGTTTTGTTTTCGAAAAAACGAAGCTTTATAAATTCTTTTTCTGTATCATCGAAATTATGTAAAGCCTTTTGCAAAAAATCACGGTTGTTTATCTTTTCAAAGGTATCATCCTCTTCGCCTACTGTTTCATGCAGCTCCAGATTGTCTTCATCAAATATTGACTGGTCAAAGGACTGTATATTATAAACATTCCATGATTCTATTATCTCAAGTATAGTCTCTTCTTTCATATTGAGATACCCGGCTATTTCATCTACTCTGGGGGCCCTTTTATGCTGCTGAATCAAATACTCCCTGGCCTGATTAACCTTCTGATAAACCTCATATATACGTCTTGGTATTCTAATAACCGAAGCTTTATCTCTAAAATATCGTTTTATCTCCCCTATAATTGTAGGAGTGGCAAAGCTGACAAATTTGACATCCTCCGAAGTGTTAAACCTTTCAACAGCATTAATAAGAGCAACACATGCCACCTGATAGATGTCGTCACAATCTACTCCACGGTTTGCAAATTTTTTTGAAATAATGTCGGCAAGATACATAAACCTTGATACTATTTGATTGCGAATCTCAACATCCCTGTTTTCGTAATACAATTCAAACATCTCTTTTTCGGACATTTCTTCAGTCCTTATAATCTCTGCCTTCTTGCCCATTTTAAACTGCCTTTCCCAGCTTTTTTACCATCGTAATAGTGTTATCCCCTTGCTTTTGGATTTCTATCCCGTCCATAAGAGAGCCTATTATAGCCAAGGCAAATTTATCGGTATCGTTGTCAAATAATCCGGGGATACTCTGATCAGGAGCTTTGAATTTTATAGAAATCCCATCTTCCAGGCATTGAAAATCTACATTTACTCTCTCGGTCATTGATTTTTTTTCAATGAACTTGCCCAGAACCTCTGAAAGTGCTACTTTTATATCTTCAATAGTGTCTATATCAAAGCCCATTCTGCTGGCAATTCCTGAAACTGTCAGACGGGCAATACTTACATATTCCGCTTTTAATGGAATGAGCATGGAAATTGTGTCCATAATATTCATTAATTCAGACCTCCTCAATAATAAACGCCTTATCCAGACCGGTGATCCTAAATAATTTGCGTACCGTGCTTCTGGGGTTTCTTATTATTATATTATGGTCCTTTTGCCTGACACGCTTCAATGCACCCACTAAAATTCCCAGCCCCATACTGTCTATGTAGGTCAAATCGCTGCAATCCAGGATTATAGTTTGCTGTACATCGTTGATGGATTGATATAGACTTTCTTTAAAATCAGGCGCCGAATAGATGTCAATTTCTCCTTTTACCGAAATAATAACATTTTTCCCGTCATTACTTTCAGTACATAACTCAAACATTTAATACACCTCCAACAGCTCTGGTCAATATCATTTTAACAATTTATTAACGAAATTTATAGTGTTGTCCAAATTTTCTCCTGAATACCCAAACGTTAAAATCATCCGCTTACCTTTAACTCCGGCTTCTCTTAGCAATTGGTTATCACTTATATCAATACCATAAAGTTTTTCTTCTTTATCCGATATTGGAGACACAAGAAGATCCTCATTAAGCTGCATATCAATTCCCAAAAGGCTTATATCCCCAAGCACCTCTTCCACAGGTAAAAAAGCTCCCTGGTTTGAGAATTGCATATATTTCTCCTCATCCAGGATAAATATATCAATTTTCCCCGCCGCCACTTCAACAGTAAACTTCGAATGCATACCCATTTCCAGCGGAGAACCCCGGTTTTCCGGAAAATAAATATTTTGAACCAGAGCATTAATTGAGCCGTTGGTTATTGATGATATTTCCTCCTCAATTATCTGGGTGTCACTGATAAAAAGATTTCCTCCAATAATAATTTTTAAATCAGGTTCAGCACTGTTTACCAAAGGATATATCATTGAGACAATCACAGCAATAGTAAGTAAGATCGCAACCCCGTACCATTTATAGTAGTATATAAAATTCCTTGCTTTATCTTCGTCCACATTAAGAAGTTTAAACAGAGGATTGGGGTGCTTCTTGCGGCGTTGCTTTCTCTTTTCTTCTTCCACATCCGTATATGTTATACCTCTTATGGTTTTATAAGCCTTTTCAACATCCTCAATGGTGTAGCCTCTGCTGTCCTGGCTGCCCTGTTTAAACTTCTTATAGAGAACTAATATCCTTTTTTCAATCTCCTCTGAAGATGCATCTTCCCTTAATCCCAGAATCTCCAGAGCCTTTTCTTTATCCATACATCAGCCCAGCTCATTTATCTTTTGGCTTCATTGTTGGAAATAATAAAACATCTTTAATAGAAAAAGAGTCCGTCAAAAGCATAACAAGGCGGTCAATGCCGATTCCTAAACCTCCGGTAGGCGGAAGCCCGTGTTCCAGCGCCAACAAGAAATCTTCATCCATCATGTTGGCTTCTTCATCACCAGCCTCCCTTTTCTTAACTTGTTCCAAAAACCGTTCTTTTTGGTCAATTGGATCATTTAACTCAGAATAAGCATTCCCGAACTCACGACCGGTAATAAACAATTCAAAACGCTCTGTTAATTCCGGCTTATCAGGCTTGCGTTTAGTAAGAGGCGAGACCTCTACAGGATAATCAATAACAAAGGTTGGCTGAATCAAATTTGGTTCAGCAAATTCTTCAAACATCATACTCAAAACTTCGCCTCTGGCAGGATTGCCCTCTATATCCATACCTTTTGCTTTTGCTGCATTTATCGCCTCTTCATCGGTTTTTATTTCATCAAAATCCACACCGGCATATTTTAATACAGCCTCTGTCATAGTAATTCTTGTCCATGGAGGCGTCAAATCAATATCTTGACCCTGATATTCTATTTTCATTGTCCCCAGAACCTCCCGGGCAACAGTTGAAATTAAGCTCTCTGCCAGCTCCATCATACCGTGATAATCGGTGTAAGCCTGATAAACCTCCATCATGGAAAACTCCGGGTTGTGCTTAATTGACATTCCCTCATTACGAAACATACGGCCCAACTCATAAACCCGCTCAAGGCCACCTACAATCAAACGTTTCAGATACAGCTCCGGTGCAATTCTTAAATACATGTCAATATCCAATGTGTTGTGATGGGTAATAAACGGACGGGCAGTTGCACCGCCAGGAATTGTATTCAAAATTGGCGTATCCACCTCAAGAAAATCTCTGTTGTCCAAAAACCTTCTGATTGCTGCGATAATCTTGCTCCTTTGAATAAAAGTCGCTTTTACGTCAGGATTTACAATTAAATCAAGATATCTCTGACGATAACGGGCATCGGGATCCTTAAGCCCATGGAATTTTTCAGGAAGGGGTCTAAGTGACTTGGATAAAAGAGTATAAGAATCCACGTGAATGGATATCTCACCCATACGAGTTTTAAAAACCTTACCGGTAACGCCTATGATATCACCGATATCAAGTTTTTTGAAGTTCTCGTATTCTTCCTGGCCTATGTCATTTATCCTTACATACAACTGTATTCTTCCATCCCTGTCCTGAAGATCACAGAAGCTGGATTTTCCCATACCTCGTTTGCTCATCAGTCTGCCGGCAAGGGAAACATTTTTATTCTCATACCCTTCAAAATCAGAGAGAATCTGATTGGTTCTGTGTGTCACATCATACTTAACAATATGAAACGGATCCTTTCCTTCCTTTTGAAGCTCATATAGTTTGTTGCGTCTGACCTGCAAAATTTCACTCAGATCCTGTTGCTCGTTTTGTTCGTTGTTATTTTCGATAATTTCAGACATTTTTACCTCCAAAAACATTAAAAGAAAACAGTTCACACTATTATGTAAACTGTTTTGGTATCAAAACATAATTATACCCCAAATTACCAGGACTCACAAGAACCATTACTTATAGATTTCAAGTACCTTATACTTAATTTTACCTCCGGGAACCTCAATTTCAACAGTCTCACCGGCTTTATGCCCCAAGAGCGCACTTCCCACCGGAGATTCGTTGGATATCCTGTTGGATGTGGGGTCAGCTTCTGCAGAACCTACAATCTGGTAATCATACTCTTCTTTGGATTTTATTTCGAGGATTTTTACCTTGGTGCCTAAATTTACAACCTCTGTATCAACTTCCTCTTCATCAATAATGGTTGCATTCTTCAACATATTTTCCAGCTTTATTATCTGAGCTTCAACCTGTGCCTGTTCAGTTTTTGCTTCATCATATTCTGAGTTCTCTGAGATGTCTCCAAAAGCAAGCGCTTGTTTTATTCTATCGGCGATTTCTTGTCTTTTTTCGCCCTTTAAATATTCTAATTCTTCTTCCAATTTTTTAAGACCTTCATAAGTAAGAAGGACTTCTTTTTTGCCCATTTTTTTCTCCCCTTTATTGTATTCTGTTGCCCCTTATAAAGTTGATACATTATTTAACATTACGATACATTATAGTGTACGGGTTTTATGATGTCAAGAAATAAAAGAAAACCTCATTTCAAGCCGTTTAAACACCTCAGCCTCGCTCATGTCCCACGCATTTGCACATACTAATATAATAAAGCCTTCAAGCACATTCTCCTCCCATGTATTTAGCAGCTGTTGCCCCAGCCTTCTTTTTACCTTCTCGGAAAATTCTATACATAGACTGAATACTTTCTGCGCTTTTGTGTCAATTATTTTCATTTCGCCCAAGTCCACTATTATACCTTTAAATCTTTGGGGCAATACATCAAAGCTCTCATTATCATCAGGAAACCTTATCCATATCCCGGTACGATTGGCTACATCATAATCTGTTGTTATATGAACAGGTATTCCAGTTTCTAAAAAAGCCCTCTCTGCTTCTACAGGTTCATTTACTCCCTTAGGTATAAGTATATTAATTGTTTTTACTTTTGTGATAAGTATTTCAATAGCATGCTCAAGATATTCAGTTGATCCCGTGACAAGTATTTCCTTATTGATTAAGGCACCTACACCTTTGATTGCACTTAAAACTTCATAGAACAGGTGTAGCGACAACGTTTTTGCTGTTTCACAGAACACAGACGAATCAACCTGATATAGACCGCTAATTAAAGGGTGTTCCAGAACCGGCCAGATATTCTGCTCATAAAGTATCCTGTCCAGCCTGGCCTTAAATCTTTTTCTAAAGCCCGGAAGACACATCGCCTCACTATCATTAAAAGGCAACAGACATACCACCAGATTTAAATTATCAGCTATCTCTATAGGGTATGTTTTAAGCGTAACAGGCTTCCACCACTTTTTTCTTACAGGCAGAAGAATTCCTACGTTCATTATTGCTCCCAAGTATTTAATTCCTGCTACATCATACTTGAGAACTTTGGTAATGATAACAATTATTTATCCAGGTTCATTATTGCCGTATACTATAGTTGGGTGCTTCTTTAGTGATATAAATATCATGAGGATGGCTTTCTGTAAGGCCAGCACTGGTTATCCTGATAAACTTCGCATTGTTCATAAGCTCATCGATATTTTTTGTTCCGCAATATCCCATGGAATGTTTCAACCCTTCTACCAGCTGGAATATTGTATCTGCAATAGGCCCTTTATATGGTACTCTTCCCTCTACACCTTCAGGAACCAGCTTTGCAGTTCCTTCCTGGAAATACCGGTCTTTACTTCCCTGTTTCATGGCAGCCAGTGAGCCCATACCTCTGTATACCTTAAATCGTCTGCCCTGATATATTTCTGACTCTCCGGGGCTCTCTTCAGTACCGGCAAACAAGTTCCCAATCATCACAGAATTTGCACCTGCAGCAATAGCCTTGGGAATATCGCCGCTGTATTTTATCCCGCCGTCTCCAATGATGGGTATATTCAGTTTTCTGGCCTCGACGCTGCAATCGTATATTGCTGTAATCTGAGGCACACCAATACCGGCAACCACCCTTGTTGTACATATGGAACCTGGACCGATTCCTACTTTAACAGCATCTGCCCCCGCTTCTGCCAATGCTCTTACAGCCTCAGCCGTTGCCACGTTACCGGCTATTACCTGAATATCGGGATATGTTCTTTTAATTCTGGCAACAGCATCTATTATGTTCCTGGAATGCCCATGAGCCGAATCCACCGTAATTACATCAACATTTGCATTTACAAGAGCTTCCACTCTTTCCATCATATCGAAGGTTACTCCAACCGCAGCACCCACAAGAAGTCTTCCATCGGTATCCTTTGCCGAATTTGGGTACTGTATTGCTTTTTCAATATCCTTTATTGTTATAAGCCCCTTAAGATATCCTTTATCATCTACAAGAGGAAGTTTTTCTATTTTATGTTTGCATAATATTTCCTTAGCTTCTGCCAGTGTAGTTCCAACCGGAGCAGTTACCAGATTCTCTTTGGTCATAACCTGACCAATTTTCTGGCTATAGTCGGTTAAGAACCGTAAATCACGGTTTGTAATAATTCCCACCAGTATTCCGTTTTCGGTAATGGGAACGCCTGATATTCTGTATTTTGCCATTAGCTCATTGGCATCAGCAATTAAATGATCGGGAGAAAGATAGAAAGGATCGACTATTACGCCGTGCTCAGATCTCTTTACTCTGTCAACCTCTGTAGCCTGTTCTTTTATGGACATATTTTTATGAATAATTCCTATACCGCCTTCACGGGCAATAGCTATGGCCAGTCTTGATTCTGTAATAGTGTCCATGGCTGAACTGATTAAAGGTATATTAAGTTTGATTTTATTAGTCAGATATGTCGAAACATCAATATCCCTTGGCAGCAGCTCTGAATACTGCGGCACCAATAGCACATCATCAAATGTTAAACCAATCTTTTCAAATTTATTATCCATGATAAATCCTCCGTGAGAACAAGTATTTCACTTTACTTTTTTGTATACATTATACATAATTGCTATATTTCCAAAAATATTATACCTATTATACTTGATAGCTTTTTAAAAATCAATTTTAGTTTTATATAAAGATTTTATACAATTTATTGGTTTTCAATCATACATTTTTAATTCTATAGAAATGGAAATGATGCATCTCTGCTGTTGAGGCGAAGAATGTCAGTACAAGTGGAGCTCAGAACGATATTATAGGTTAAGGTCATGATGTTTTTAACTGCAAAAGGTGTAGTGAGTGATGCGGCTGTCCACCGCACAATAAAAAGTTCCTTCACTGGTGTGAAGGATGACACTACTAAGTATTCGAATTATTATACTTACTCATAGCTATCTCAACTGAGGCACAAATTATTGTTATGGCTGCCTTTGCAGCATTTTCAACAGCGCTGTTGACCAGTTTTCTCTCATCATCTGAAAAACGGCTTAATACATAATCAGCCAAATCCATTCTCTCAGGGGCTTTTCCTATTCCGATACGTATGCGGGGGAAGCCTTCTGTTTTTATATGACTTATTATGGAACGCATACCGTTATGAGTTCCGGCGCTGCCTTTTGCCCTGATTCTTATATGCCCTACATCTAAATCTACGTCATCGTATATAATTACAAGATTTTCATAGGGTACTTTATAATAGTCAATAATCTGGCGAATAGCCTCACCGCTGTTGTTCATATAAGTCTGAGGTTTTACCAGAAGAGTCTTCTGCCCCTGTATAATTCCTTCTGCGATTAAAGACTTATGTTTTGATTTAAAACTATTGATTCTATATATTGCTGCAAGGTAATCAATAGTATCAAACCCGACATTGTGTCGGGTTCTCTCATATTTAGGCCCCATATTTCCCAATCCGGCAAGAATAAACATAATAACCCTCTTAATAATCTATTGTTGTGTAAACAATGTTGAGATGGATATATCACCATAGATTCTTTCAATGGCCTCAGCAAAAACATCTGCAACCGTGAGTGTTGTAATTTTACTTATTCTCTTTTCCGGAGGCAGAGGAATTGTGTTCAGCGTCACCAGCTCTTTAATAGCCGAGGTGCGAACCCTGTCAATTGCAGGGCCTGAAAGAACTCCATGAGTACAGCAGGCATACACTTCCGTTGCCCCCAGGTCTATCATAGCATTGGCCGCATTAACTACGGTACCTGCGGTATCAATTAAATCATCCACCAATATGGCTCGTTTACCTTTTATGTCACCTATTATGTTCATAATTTCGCAAACGTTGGCCTTCGGCCTTCTTTTATCAATTATTGCCAAAGGTACGTCAAGCTTTTGGGCAAACTTTCTTGATCTGCCGACACTTCCTACATCAGGCGAAACAACCACCACATCTTCTGTCTTGCCTCCGAACTTTTTATAAAAGTACTGCGCTAAAATAGGGGTTCCCAGAAGATGATCCACCGGAATGTCAAAGAACCCCTGAAGCTGCGGGGCATGAAGATCCATTGTAAGAACCCTGTCGGCCCCTGCCACTGTTATAAGATTTGCCATAAGTTTAGCCGAGATAGGATCCCTTGCTTTAGCCTTGCGATCCTGACGGGCGTACCCAAAATATGGAATAACTGCAGTTATTCGCCCTGCAGAGGCACGTCTGAGGGCGTCAATCAGAATAAGCAGTTCTATTACATTATCATTAACAGGTGTACAGGTAGATTGGATAATGAATACATCCGATCCTCTCACAACCTCATTAATGCTGATTGCTGTTTCTCCATCGGAAAACTTTGATACAACCGATTCTCCCAGAGGTAACCCTACCTTTAACGCAATTTCTTCTGCAAGTTGTCTGTTTGAATTACCTGCGAAGATCTTAATGTCCTTGCCATGAAGATTCATTTGAAATAACAACCTCCAACTAAGATAATTATTTTTTATCTAATCCCTTTCGTTTTACCCAGTCAGCAATTATTGTCTGTCGGTTTCTGGCAATAGCCAATGAGTATTCAGGCACTTCATCGGTTATGGTTGAACCGGCTGCAATATATGCATAATCATTAATTACAACAGGAGATACAAGGTTGACATTGCATCCTACAAACGCATTGTCACCAACCATTGATCTGGTTTTCTTTTTACCATCATAATTCACTACTACAGCACCACATCCTATATTGACATATTTCCCAATATCTGCATCGCCTATATATGACAAATGCGGGACTTTAGAATTATTGCCAATGTTGGAATTTTTTATTTCCACAAAGTCACCGATTTTCACGTTTTCACCGATACTTGAACCGGGTCTGATATATGCGAAAGGTCCGACTTTTGTGTTGCTGCCTATCTGAGATTCAATCATCACAGAATTCATAAAATTAACCCCGTCTTTGACAACACTGTTTTCGATCCGGGAATAAGGCCCTATATGGCAATTTTCACCAATTACCGTATTCCCCTCCAACTGTGTGCCAGGGTGAATTATTGTATCCTTTCCTATTACCACCTTATTATGAATCATGCAGGTTTCGGGTAAGTGGAAGGTAACACCATTATCCATATGTTTTTTTATGATCCGATTTAGGATTATACGTTCTGCCTCGGATAGCTGATTTCTGTCATCAACCTTGAGCAATTCTTCAGAACTGGATGCTTTGTATCCGCTAACCTTCAGACCTTTGGCATATAGTTTCTTAATTATATTCTTAATACTAAGACTTTCGAAATGGTTTTCTTCTTTGAAATCAAATACTTCAGTTAATAATAACTCTGTATTAATAAGACAAATATCGGTCAGACTTCCTTCTGTATTAGTAATAACGGTTACATGATTATTCTTTTCCAAATGATACTCAAAGGCAGACTTGATAGTTCCCGCACATATGGCAGGATATTCACCGGGTAAAATCAGTACTGTACCTTTTTTATTTTTAGCCAAAACATCTTGCAAATTACGTATAAAAATACTATTATCAGATTCTTCATTACTCTGTATCTGAATGCTCTCTTCCGGTAATACCGCTTTAATAAGCTCTGAGTCCCGACCCAGTAGAACAACCAGTTTATCTGAGCCTGCTTTAAGACTTGCTTCAATTGTATATGATAGCATCGCTTGTCCACATATTTTATGGAGATATTTTGGTAAAGATGAATTCATGCCGGTTTCTTTAGCCGATGTAATAATAAATGCCACCAGTTCCTGCAAGAGATTTATACCCCCTGATTACTATAGTAAAGTTTTTCATCTATAATTATTCTCTCATGTTTATTGGAGTAATGCAATTGACATTTTTCATATTTTAATGCAACAAAATAGGCACTTCATATTCAAGAAGTGCCTAAGTTCATCGACCTTTAGGAAATTATTCCTGAAGGATAGTACCAGCGGCTTCTTCCTCCGCCAGCATTGACTGGTACTTTTCTAGTATTGCATTTTGCACCTTATTTCTCGCTTCTGCATTAATAGGATGCGCAATGTCTCTGAATTCACCAGTTGGGGTTTTACGACTAGGCATTGCAATAAATTGTCCGCCTTGACTTTCAATAATTTTGATGTCATGAACAACAAATTCGTTGTCAAAAGTAACCGACACCACTGCCTTCATTTTACCCTCAGCATCAACTTTACGAATTCTAATGTCTGTAATCTCCACTTTAGCAGCCCACCTTCCGATTAGCAATGTAGTTTTTATGTTTGATAATATAATTTCGCCAAATATTCCAAAATTCCTCCTTTTTTTAAAATTTATTTTTAATATTTTCCATTAAGCTGATGTGTAAAGTCACTTGGAATCCGCATTATTACAGAATTTTAGTATATTCTTGCCTTTAAAATAGTTTTTGTTTTTATTTGTTATTATGGAAAAATACGTATTTCGTCCGGCAATCTTTTCTTTTCTTGAATAAATGCTTGTATTTGATATATAATTCTATCTGAAACGTTGAGAAACGGAGTGTATTATGGGACATCAAAATAATTTATTGGTTAGAAGCGATACAAAAGTGCATATGATAGGCATCGGAGGCATAAGCATGAGCGGGCTTGCTGAGATTCTTATGCATAAAGGTGTAAAAATCTCAGGTTCCGATTTGTCAGAAACTGAAATTACTAAAAGATTAAGGGATATGGGAGCAGATATTAACTACTCACATAAGGCATGCAATATCAACAATCAGGATCTCGTTGTATACACTGCTGCTATTTCCAAAGACAACCCTGAGATTATTGAGGCAAAAAAGCGTAATATACCTACTATTGAAAGATCCGAGCTATTAGGTGCTATAATGGATCAGTTCCAAAACTGCATCGCTGTTTCGGGTACCCACGGAAAGACAACAACTACTTCCATGATTGCAACGGTATTATTGGAAGCAGGTCTGGACCCTACTATTCATGTAGGTGGACTGCTTGACCTGATAGGCGGCAATACCCGCATTGGCAATAGTGATTATTTTATTGCCGAAGCCTGTGAGTATAAGAATAGTTTTCTGCAGTTCAGACCTTCTCTGGCCGTAGTCCTTAATATTGATGCAGACCATCTGGATTTTTTTAAGGATATGGATAATATACGTAAATCTTTTGAAAGGTTCCTTGGCAATGTAAGGGATCCGGGAACAATTATACTTAATATTGATGATCCTCAAACCAAAGCTATTTTAAAGGTGCTGACACGTCCTGTAATAACTTATGGAATTAATTCCTCTGATGCAGATTGGAGCTGTAAAGAAGTTACATTCCAACAGGGTTATGCAAAGGTAACAATATTATACAAAAAATCCCTGTGGGCAAGTTTAAACCTCGCTGTACCGGGACTCCATAATGTATCAAACGTACTGGCTGCTATTGCAACTTGTCATAGTTTAGGTGTAAATAAGAGTGATATAGTCAACGGTTTGGAAAAATATAAAGGCACCCACCGGCGTCTTGAAGATAAAGGAATAATATACGGTATAAGGATTATGGATGATTATGCTCATCACCCTACCGAAATACAGGCCAGTTTAAGTGCTGTGAGAGCTCTGGCAACCAATCGTCTTTTTTGTGTATTTCAGCCCCATACCTACACCAGAACCTTTGAGCTTATTGATGATTTTTCCAGGTCTTTTGCCCAGGCTGATACGGTAATAGTAACCGATATATATGCAGCAAGAGAAAAAGATACGGGTATTATCAATTCTCGTATTTTAAGCGACCGGATAAACCTGAATACCAGCAACTCAGTTTATTTGCCTAAGTTTGATGATATCGTCAAATACCTTAAGAAAAATGCAGCTGCCGGTGACCTTGTTATTACAATGGGCGCAGGGGATGTTTATCGTATTGGTGAAATGCTTCTTGCCGGTTCAGATAATTAGCTTCACCAAAGTTTTGTCACCAATACTGTCATATCATCATGCTTTCCCTGGCTGCGTTTTTTTGCTTCATTTAAAATTCCTTCTGCCATAAGCTGCGCATTAATTGTATCCAGCTCCTCGATATGTTTTTGTAATTCAATGGATTCCCCTGAAACCGAAAATGCTTCAAGTATGCCATCAGATATCATAATTACAAAATCTCCTCCCGAAAGGGCAACAGGTTTATAATGCAGAGGCCGGGCAGATCCTGTATCATTATTTCCGATTATTATTTCTTCCGAACAATACCGGTTTTTTACAAAGGACGGAGGAGCGCCGTATTTGTAAAAAGAAGCCGCTCCAGAAGAAAGATCAATGGAGCATAAATCAATGGTAGCCAACCTTTCATTTTCTCCACGCATGTTTAAATAAAGATTTAGCAGCCTTATTGCCAAGCTGGCCTCAATTCCATCATCCAGTAAACTCTCCAGTATCTGAATTGCTGTCCGGCTGAACTTATCAGCTTGCTTGCCGCTTCCGGTGCCATCGCTTATGGCACTGATATGGTATCCTTTACAGGTAACTAAGAAGGTGAAATTATCACCGGATACAAATGAAGTCTCCCTGGCTGTACGTGCAACACCGGTAACTGTTCTGTATCTTGGCTTTTTCATGTATCTTAAAACTGTATATCCGAGAAAATCTCTTCTGCATTCACCTGTCCTTATAAAATTGTTTCGAACATTTTCCTGAATTATCTCATCAAGAACTTTTGCATCAATTCTATTTTTCCCATCCACCAGAACATCCATATAAGGTCTGGATTCTTTTTTATTATGATAGCGAAAAGCCTTAACCGGGATACTTCTGTTTCCGGCAATTGCAAGAAGTCTGCTTTCAACTTTATAGTCCCTCTCCCCATCGTCCACCAGGCTGCGGGCAAGAGTCATAACGCTTCCGGAAATGATATTTGCCTGCTTACTGAGTAAAGCCCTGCTTTCCATAAGCCTTTGTCTCCAGACCTTATCGGTTTTATAGATTGAATAAGCTGTTTGCAAGGCTTCAATAAATTTTTCAGGTTTTGTACATACAGATTTAAACCATGCAGGAATCTCAGGCTGTCCATTCTCATCCAGTTTTAAATTTGACAGTGTTTCTTCTATCAATTTATAGGTTTTATAAAAGTACGTATTCCAGCATCTGTCACACATGCGGCAGCGATTACAGACCCTTTCGGCCACTGATTCAATAATCCACTGTAAAGCAGTGCCTTTATCATCTTCATAATCCATGATTGTTTCCTCAATATTCATAGATACACGGGCCAGTCCCTTGCCTAAAACAAATATCTTGTCAGCAGCTTCATGCGCATGGCTGGAATTGCATTCAGAAATATTTACCATCGTATCCGGCATTCCACCTAATTCATCACTTATAAAATCAGCAATTGTTTTGGGAATGAGCAAAAACAAAATTCCCGAAACCAGAGCTTCACAATATCTTACTATGAGGCCTCCATCCAGAACTGAAAGGCCGGAAAAAAATATAATTGCCAAGGTCCACAATGAAACAGCAACAGTACGGGTCTTTACGGGAATCCCTGCTGCAGCTCCGGCTAACGCCAGCATACCCGGTACAGAAAGAGCTCCCGGTATATCATATGCAGCAATTACCATTCCCAATATAGCACCAATCAATGCCCCAACACTGCTTCCCTTGCGCCTTGCAATAATCAGTACGGCTAAACAGGCCAAAACAGAGCTTATCTCGCAATCCCATATCATAATGTTTTCCATACTTATAATAACTGTTCCCAACAGCATTGTTCTGGAAAACAGTGTTTTGCCATCAATGATGTCACTGCGGTTGTCCCTTAGTTTCTCTGTTCCGGGGGCCATAATCAATGAAAAAAGAAAAACCAGAACCGCACTTAACAATGATACCACCAGATCATAAAGATGGAAGCCCTGAACAGCACCTCTTATAAGACCAGTAATTCCTATTATAAATGCCATCAATACTGAACGGGCAAACATTGAATCGTTTCTCGCGCTGTTATTTAATACAACATGTAAAAGAACCTCAAACAGTACAAAAGCCAGAAGCTGCCTAATTGTTTCAAAGAAATTCGAGAATATTGCATTACCAAGTGTGATTGACAATATGGCGATTATCTTTGAAATGCCGCTGAATCCAGCCACAACATAAAATGCCGAAGCAAAAGGCCTTATAACTCCGAAAAGATTTGCTCTTGAAAAAATAAAACAAATCAGAAAGCCAATAATATGGTGCGTTTTAATGTCGGAAAGGTGATTGATAAAATATTTTGATAAGTTTTTCTCACTCTTTAGTGATGTTACGTTTTCCATACATGGTTCCTCCATAGATTTGTCTTTAGTAAAAGCATTACTAAATTATATGAAGGAACCCTCTGAAATAGTATTTACTTCCCGTTTTGCGGGAAATAGCGATACTTTCATTTAATATATTTATAATAATAGATTGCAAGCTGAGTCCGATCCCGCAAATTCAGCTTTTCCAAAATAGCGCTGATATAATTGCGGACTGTTCCTTCACTGAGATATATCATTTCTGAAATTTCCTTATTGGATAAGCCGTCTGCCACGTGGGTTGCAATCTCGATTTCCCTTTCGGTAAGGTTATGAATATGTCTGTCAGTCTTAGCACTGTTATTATTCAACAGGGCAGGTATTCTGGTGATAATCTCATCCCCAAACACTCTCTGTCCCATATAAACAGC
>DUNT01000031.1 GCA_012839205.1 Clostridiaceae bacterium | reverse complement strand
TGGGGTGCTTACGCTGCGCTCAGGATGACGGTTTGGGGTGCTTACGCTGCGCTCAGGATGACGGTTTAGGGTGCTTAGCTGCGCTCTGGATGATAATTCTGTCGTTAACAAATAATATTCTTCACTCAACTGCGTTCTTTTCAGAATGGCTGATAACAGCTCTGCTCTTCGCTTTTTCCAAAATATTTTCAAAGCCCATATAAAATGATGGTATTACAATCAGCGTTATTAGTGTTGAAACAGTCAGGCCACCAATTATAACAATAGCTAACGGTATCTGTATCTCGCTCCCTTCCTTTCTGGAAATCGCCATCGGCACCATACCGAGAATAGTGGTAAGGGTTGTCATCAAAATTGGTCGCAGTCTTAAAGGCCCTGATTTGATAATGGCATCTTTGGCACTCATTCCATCTCTTTTGCATTGGTTTATGCTGTCCACCAGAACAATAGCGTTATCCACCACTATGCCCACCAATATAATTATTCCTATAAATGCTGGTATACTTAATGTTTTACCTGTTGCCAGCAAAGCCAATAACCCCCCGGTAAGGGCTAAAGGAACAGTTAGTAATATTGTAAACGGGTGCATCAATGATTCAAATTGAGCAGCTAGCAGCATATATACAATAATTACCGACAATATAAATGCATCTGAAAGCGCATCAAAAGAATCGATAAAATCTCTTTGCTGTCCTGCGTATGAATAGGAGTATCCGGAAGGGAAATCATATTTTGAAAATTCTTTGTCAATATCAGCCGTTACTTTATTAATAGCTCTGCCCTTTAGATTTGCTGTTATTGAAACTGTTTTCTTTTGGTCATTTCTGATTATATCGGGAATTGATCTTTCCAGCTCAATCTCGGCCAGCTCCATTAACGGGATACTGACACCTCTGGGGCTTTGAAGAGAAATATTCTCTATATCTTTAAGGTTTTCCGGCTTATTACCAAGTGAACATACCACCACATCTATATCTGAGCCCCTGTATTCATACCTTGTGGCGATGATTCCATCTACCCCTATTCGAATAGCCTGGCCGATTTGTGCAGGAGTAAGTCCATATAAAAGCGCCTTTTCTCTGTCTATTTTTATTAAAGCCACTTCTATTTCTTCATCAATAGTACTTTCAGGTCTGTCGATACCCTTAATGCCTTCTAAAATCGCCATTAAATCAGAAGAAATCTTTTTAAGAGTGTTGATATCCTCCCCTGAAATTCTTATATCAACTGCATTGTTTCCTATGGAAAACCCCATTACACGGCTATCTTCATTGACTTTAATTTTTGCACCTGCAATATTATTCAGCTTGTTCCTTATCTCATTGGATATCTGCACAATAGTTTTTTCACGTTCTTCAATACTGCCAATATCAACTGCTATATATGATTTTTCAGTGGTTGATCTGTCCAATACATAGCCTGAGTTGCCTATTGTCATACTTACACTTTGAACTTCGGGTATTTCTTTTATACGATCCTGGACCATAAAAGTAATTTCATTGGTTTCTGAAAGAGTGCTTCCCTTGGGTAAAGCAACTTCGATCAAAACTATTCCTTCATCCATTGAAGGAAAGTATTCAAACCCAATGATAGGCAATGTAAATAATGATAAAATTAACAATATTACCGCAATACCAATAACAATCCCACGTCTGTTCAGTGATGCTCTTAATACTTTTTCATAGTTTCGAGCCACAATATTGTAAAAAGAATCCCAAATATCAAAAAGATTTGTAAGAAAGGTCTTTATCCTTCCTCTTTTACCTTTCGTCTTCTTTCTGTTAATTTCTATGCTCAGAATTTTTGATGCCATCATAGGAAGAAATGTTATTGCTACCAGTAATGATGCCATGAGTGAAAATGTTATTATCAGTCCCATTTCCTTAAATACTTTACCTGTCATTCCTTCAACAAAAATGATGGGTACAAAAACTATAACAGTAGTAAAGGTGGATGCAGTAATTGACAACATAACTTCCTTTGTTCCTGATTCAGCAGCCTGTACCATTTCCATGCCTCCATACCGGTACCTGTAGATATTTTCTAAAACTACTATGGAGTTATCTACCATCATACCTACTCCCAGAGCAAATCCTGCAAGTGAAATGAGATTCAGGCTGATTCCCGAAAAATACATCAATACAAAGGATGTAATTATTGAAACTGGCATAGAAACAGCTATTATCAGTGTTGCCCTTACATTTCTCAAGAACAAATAAAGCACCAACACGGCCAGAATACCACCCTGAATTGCTGATTCGGTAACTGTATTTAATGACTGCTCAATATAGGTGGAGCTGTCATAAATGATTTTGAAATCCATCTCGGCATAGTTTTCACTTAACTTCTTAATTTCTTTTTGGATTTCTCTGCATACATTGACAGTGTTTGCATTACTCTGTTTCTGTACAGAAATATTAAGTGCCGGGACACCATTAATATAGCTCTCACTAGTTTTTTCTTTTTGAGTAATGTTAACATTGGCTATGTCTCTTAAGAAAACAATTGCGCCTGAATTAGCCGGGATACTGAGGTTTCTTATTTCCTCAAGACTTTTAAACCGGCCTGCTGTTTTCAGATAAATGGACATCCCTGCTGTGTCAATACTTCCCGCAGGTATATTAAGGTTTTCAGTCATAATATACTGAGAAACCGTACTTTCATTTAACCCATAAAGGTTAAGGCGTTCAGGAATGAGTTCTATCCGAACCTCTGAAACTATTCCTCCTGAAAGTTTGGCTGATGCTACTCCGCTTATTCTTTCCAGTCTGTTTATTATCTGCTCTTCTACGATGCGTGTCAGATTCTCTATCTCCATTGTTTTAGAGGTTATGCCTATTTCAAATGTGGACTGAAAGTTATTTGGGTCAATTCGCATAACCATAATATCTTTAACTTCCTGAGGCAAATATGCCTTAGCTAAATCAATCTTTTCTCGCATTTGTAAAGTAGCGAAATTCATATCAGTATTATCATTAAAATAGAGTATGCACAAGCAATGCTCATTTGTGGAAACAGTTTCAATGGATTTTAACTCCGGTACAGTAGTCAGTGTTTCTTCAAAAGGCTTCGTTATAAGCCTTTCAATTTCTTTTGGGCCTGCTCCTTCATATTTTGCAGTCACTACAGCTACCGGCACATTTAAATCCGGGAGTAAATCAAAGTTCAGCTTCGAAAGGGAAACAGCTCCAATCAGACTTATTGAAAGGATTATCATGATAACAGCTATGGGGCGACGTATGGCAACACCGGGTAAACTCATTTGAGATCCTCCTGTAACACTATTACAGGATCGTTATGTTTAAGAAACTGATGTCCTTTTACTACTATAAGATGACCTGTTTCCAGACCTTTTGTTATTTCGACCATGTCATTATTGCTGATACCGGTGTCTACAAACCTCTTAACCGCTCTGTTGTTTTCAACTGTAAATACATATTTTCCGCTATCTTCTGTAAGAATTGAATTTATAGGTACTAATATTATGTCTTCCCGTTTTTCCACCATTATATTAACCTTTGCTGTCATTCCGGGTTTAATTAAATTACTTCTATTGGGGATATCTATTAAAACATCGTATGAAAACGTCTTAGCGTCTATTACAGGGCTGACTGAAGTAATTTTACCTGTAAATATGCCTGTTCCCACAGCGGGAATTATAATTTCTAATTGGCTGCCTTGCTGTATTTTGTTTACTACTTGTTCAGTAACTGATATAGCTACCTGTAAAGTGTCTGTTTCACTGATGACATAAGGTGCCATAGTATTGGAAACAAGAGCACCCTCAAAAACATCCTTTGATGCGATTATTCCGTCAATAGGCGATTTTACATGGGTATGCTCCAACTGTTGTCTTGCCATTTCGATTTGGAGTTTAACAGCATTATAAGATGCCTGGGCCTGCTTAAGCTGCTGGTTTGACAGATTTATTTCTTCTTCGGCCATTTTATTTATATATAATTGATAGGCATAATCTGCAGTTTGCAAGGCGTTTTTTGCCTGCTCAAACTGATTCTTTATTTCATAATATTTAAGGCTGTTTATTATTTTTTTTTCATGCAGAATAGTTGCAGAATCAAAAGTTCTTTTTGCTGCTTCATAATTATGCTCGGCACTTATAAGAGCTGATTTTAGCTGCAGCTTTTGGCTTTCATAGCCACTTTCCATAGCCGATACCATTTTAGTTTCGGCAAGTGAGATATTGGCCTTAGCAACTTTCAGCTGCTCTTCCAGCACTTTGATATTCGATTCAATTTCCTTACTGTCGATGCTAAAAAGTGTATCACCTTTTTTAACTCTGTCACCTACCTCAAAGTATACTCTGGTAACCCGTCCAGGTGCAGCTGATACTACATAGACCATTTTTTTGGGTTTTACTATCCCGGTATATTCTGTGACACTTTCAAGGCTCCCTCTTTTAACAGGTTTTATGATTACAGGTATACGGTGAATTTCTTCATCCATATGCTGTTTTGATTTACTGCAAGCTGAAAAGGAAGAAATAAGAACAAGTAAAATTAAACTTAGGATAAATCCATTCCCAAGACCTTTTTTGTATCGCATCTTATCTGTCCTCTCAAAAAATTAAGTAGAAATTAGCGCATACAATAAGTATTGATTTTTTTGGGTTAAATTAGTCTTGTTTTTCTGGCTAATTTTTTAAGATTCTTGCACCAGATTTAAAATGTCAGACTGTAACAGGTACCATGTCAAATGGCATCAGCGAAAGCATGGATTGCGTAGCTGAACTCCCCCAGACTGACAGTGTAAGGAACGATGCAAGATTATCAGAATAAAGAAAAGTCATCCTTAAGTTTAATTCAGGATGACTAAATTCGGTTTACTGTCTATTCATTATACTTCCAGGGTGTCGATTATTTTCCGTAAATGTACTTGGCAAATACTGAGTCTGGACTGATTATTATTGTGGTATCCTCGTCTATAACCTGTTTGTAGGTCTGAAGAGTCTTCCAGAAAGCATAGAATTCCGGATCAACATTATAAGCTTCCGCATATATTCTTAGCGCCTCAGCATCGCCTTCACCCATTAGTTTTTGGGCTTGTTCATATGCCTGTGCCTCTATGACGGTTGCTCTGTTCTTTGCTTCGGCCCGGATGGTTCTTGCGGCCTTCTGCCCATCTGCTCTGTATTTGCTGGCAACAGCCTCACGTTCTGATCTCATCTGTTCATAAATACTTGGCTTGGTAGCATCGGGAAACTCAGTACGCTTAATTCTGATATCTATAATCTTTACTCCATAGTTTTCAAGCTGATCATTAACATAATCCTCCACATTCTGAAGCATTGAAAACATATAATCCTTATCGGCAATCAATATATGGGCATCAATTTTACCAATTTCCTCCCGCATTTTTGAATAAATAACTTCATCTATTCTTTGATGGGCAGCTTCCCTGGTTCCAATATTAACCATAAAAGTTGCCGGATTATTAATCTTCCATTGTGCAAAGTTATCGATAAAAATTGTTTTCTTGTCCCGTGTTGTAACTTCTTCAGCAGTTGTGTCATATGTAATAAGCTTATTGGAAAAGTGTTTCACGTTTTGAATAAAAGGAATCTTGAAGAACAATCCTTTGCCCTGCTGAATCCTGATACCTGCAAATCTTGGATTATCCCTTAATTCTTGTATTGATGGATCGTTAATATCATCGACTATAATTCTTACAATTCTATCAAACTGAGTTACTACTGCCTGTTCAGTTTCATTTACAGTAAAGGTAAATGAAGATAGCAGTATAAGAATAAGTATTATTATAGCTACAATTATGCCCAGGTTCTTTAATACCCCGGTTATTTTATCTAAATCTGCAGGTTTGAATTTATTTTGCTGATTACTATATTGCTGTTTAAAACTCATATTATCCATACCGTTTTTTTACCTCCTTACTCTCCAATATTAACTGTTCCGCCTTCTAAAGGAAGAAAGCGCAATGTATTGCCTGAATCATTCATTATGAAAATCTTTGCTTTTGGAAGAACCTCTTGCATGGTTTCCAGATACATTCTGGTTCGTGTTACATCAGGACCTAATTCAAAGTTTTTATATACCTGGGTAAAGTTCTCCACATCACCTTTGGCCTCTGATATACGTTTTTCTTTGTAGGCATTTGCTTCGTTAAGAATCTCCTGAACCCTTGCCTCAGCAGCCGGAACGATTTCATTTGCTTCTCTGTTGGATTCATTAATGTAACGGTTCATATCCTCCCGGGCCTTTATAACATCGTTAAACGCATCCTCTACTTCCAAGGGAGCATAAACCGCCTGAAGGGCAACATTTTTGATGGAAATTCCCATTTTATATTCATTGCATATATTCTGCAAGTCTTCCTTTATCTCATTTTGAATAATATCTTTCTGATCTGTTAATACATTATCTAACTTATGATTTGCCACAACACGGCGCACTGATGACTCGGCTGCCATTTTTAGTGTATTAAAAACATCGTTAACATTGAATACAAAGTCCTTAACATTTGAAATTCTGTATTGAATAACAGTTTCAGCATTTACAAGGCTCTCATCTCCGGTAATCATAAGTGCTTCCGAAGGAACATCGCTAAAGGATGAGGTTGTAGAGTCACTGCCCACATTCTGGGTTCTGAATCCCAGCTCTATAGTACGCAGAGTTTCAGTTTTTACAATCTCTGCCTTTTGGATAGGATAAGGCAGATGCCAATGCAGGCCAGCTTCTTCTATAGTATCAACATATCGGCCGAATTGTGTTAATACAGCTTTTTCACCGCCGTCTGATTTAAGGGTGTAAACACCTGTAATACACCATACGCCCACAAGTACCACCACAAGGGGAATCAGTAATTTTAGACTTATTTTTTTCATTTACAGCTCTCCTTCTATTGATTTTTATACTAAAGCACAGAACTATATGCTTTAAAGGCTCTTCTGAATACGATCACCAGTTATATTTGCTGATTCGCACGTTTAATTTTGTTTTAGAGGAAGAAATCAGTATACGCCATTTTAATTTTTTCTATTTCTTCCAAAGCTCTTTTGGAAACCTTGCTATACCGTTCCTTCTTATTCTTGATTTTTTCTTTCAGAGGGTCGATAATCCCGAAATTAATGTTCATAGGCTGAAAATCACCGGAAGCCGGATTTGAAATGTATCTGGCCAATGCTCCGATGGCTGTATTGCCTGGGAAAACCAAATCTTTATGTTCCTCAAACTGTCTTGCTGCATTTATTCCGGCTACAAGACCTGAGGATGTAGATTCTATATAACCTTCTACACCCGTCATCTGGCCGGCAAAGAAAAGCATCGGCTGTTTTTTTAGTCTATACACACTATCAAGCAGCACCGGTGAGTTTAAAAAGGTGTTTCTGTGCATCACACCATAGCGCTCAAACTCAGCGTTTTCCAGACCCGGAATCATAGAAAATACACGTTTTTGCTCTCCCCATCTTAAATTGGTCTGGAAGCCGACAATATTGTATAATGTCGCTGCCTTATCATCTTGTCTTAATTGTACCACAGCATAGTACTCTTTTCCTGTCTTTGGGTCATTAAGCCCAACAGGTTTTAATGGACCAAAACGGATTGTGTCTGTTCCTCTTTTTGCCATGGCTTCTATAGGCATACAACCCTCAAATAGCTTTATATTTTCAAACTTTTTTAGAGGGACAGTTTCTGCATTTATTAATGCTTCGTAAAAAGCCAGATACTGTTCTTTGGTCATGGGGCAGTTAATATAATCTGCATCTCCTTTGTTGTATCTGGAAGCCTTAAAAGCTATATTCATATTAATGCTGTCAAGGCGTACTATCGGCGCCGCAGCATCAAAAAAATACAAGCTGTCTACACCAATTATATCTGATATATGCTCTGCCAGACCATTCGTGGTAAGTGGACCTGTAGCAACTATTGTGATGACATCATTACTTAATGCTGTCACTTCCTCATTAAACACTTCGATATTTGGATGATTAAGAATTTTATTTGTGACAGCCTGAGAAAAGCCTTGTCTATCTACCGCTAAAGCACCGCCGGCAGGCACCCGGGTATTATCTGCACATTCCATGATTAGTGAACCTAGTCTTCTAAGTTCTTCTTTAAGAAGGCCTGAAGCATTTTCAAGCATATCTGATTTTAAAGAATTACTGCATACCAGCTCACCAAAGGTATCACTATGATGAGCTGGTGTTTTCTTATAGGGTTTCATCTCGTACAGCCGCACCTTAATGCCTCTGTTGGCAATTTGCCACGCTGCTTCGCTTCCTGCCAGACCCGCCCCTATTACATTTATATATTCTGCCATTTCATCTCCTTAATCTAATTAGAGTTTCACATATTTATTTATTATATTATTCCCCGACAAGATTTAACAGGTTTTTATCATTAGATATGTATTAAAATTTTCTAATACTTAGATGTTTAATAAAGTAATTATATAAATAAAATATCCTGTTAACACCTCTATAATCAATAAATTATTAAGTATAAGATATCAATATCCTACAAAAAATGATAAAATAAATAAAAACCCTTATTGAGGTGTATATTCTTGAAAAGTATAAAAACTAAATGCATTATAATTGCGATATTAATACTTGCAGTATCTCTAATGGCTGTCGGTTGTATAATAAATCAAAGCAAAACACCTGAAAATAACCAGGCTGGTACAACTCCGAAACCTGCTGTTACAGAAAGTCCGGTTTCAACACCGGTGCCGACATCAATTCCCATAACTGCCCCTTCTGTTACACCTGTGCCTACACCGTCTCCGATTACAGCAACTTTAGTTTCTGCAGGTGATTGTGTAATACATAATACTCTTCAGAGAGCAGCTAAAATTGATGGTGAAGACCGGTATGATTTCACCCACATGTTTGAAGAGATAAAGCCTTTTGTTGAAAGTGCAGATTACAGCGTAGTAAGCTATGAAGGTGCGGCTACTAACAGCAGAAATGATTATTCTGGATTCCCTTATTTCAATTGTCCACCTGAAATCTTTGACGCTTTTAAATACTCCGGATTTGATTTAGTTAATAATGCAAACAATCATCAGTTGGACAGAAGAGTAAAAGGTATGCTGGAAACCCGTGATAACATCAGAGGCAGAGGGCTTGATGTCATAGGAGCCTATGATGGCGAAGAACAAAGATACATTATTAAGGATCTTAACGGTATAAATGTAGGTTTTATGGCCTATACCTACGGCAGTAACGGTAATGAAGGCTTACTTACTTCTGAGCAAATTGCAAAGCATCTTGCTTTCTTTGACAAAGCTCGTATGGAAAAGGAAATAAAAGAGCTTGAGGAAAAAGCTGATATCACTGTAGTTTTGATGCATTGGGGGCACGAGTATTGGAGAAAACCAAATGAGCAGCAAATCAGCCTTTCCAACGATTTATTTGAATGGGGTGCCGATGTTATTTTAGGCTCTCATCCACATGTTATTCAGCCAACTGAAGTCCGTACAGTTAATGGTGAAACAAAATACATAATTTATTCCATGGGAAATTTCTTAACCAATCAATGGCATGAATGGTTCGACAATCCTAAGGATAAAAAATGGCTGCGGGAAGATAGCATACTGGTTACGATAGAATTCTTAAAAGATCCCGTAACCCAGAAAACCGTGATAAACAAAGTCAAACATATACCAACATGGCTGAGCCGTGAAGGTGTCGGGACTAATACCGTTATACATAGAATACTTCCTGTACCCACAAGGGATTATTATGATAATAGCCATTACCCTGAGGAATTGATAAAAAAAGCATATGAATCTTATGACAGAACTATTGATTTTTTCACAGACTATGAAAGAGAATCATTCTGAACGAAGTTAAGAATCTTTTTGTTAACAAGAAAGATCCTTCGCTGGCGCTCAGGATGACAATTTTGAGGTACTGCAAGACTTTCAGGACAACTTTTAATTCTTTGCCTTTGACGTGGCTTTGCCCTTACCTTCCTTTTGCTCTTCTTCAAGATAGTCGCACTCTGAATTGGAGCATTTATACGTTATTGTATTTGCTTTAGTTTTTTGAGTAAGAAAACTTGAGCATCTAGGGCAAACTTTATCCGAGGGCATATCCCATGTCATAAAATCGCATTTGGGGTAGTTTTCACAGCCTAAATATTTTCTGCCCCTCTTAGTTTTTCTATATATAACTCTTCCGGCACACTTAGGACACTTAACTCCTGCTTCCTCTAAGAATGGCTTGGTATTTTTACATTCAGGAAAACCGGGACAAGCAAGGAATTTACCGAATCGCCCCATCTTAACTACCATTTTCTTGCCGCATTTATCGCACACCTCGTCGGACTCTTCCACAGGCATTTCAATCCTGTCTATGGTTTCTGCCTTCTTAACAGTCTCTTTAAAAGGTTCATAGAATTCTCTCAATACAGCTTTCCATTCAATTGAACCTTCTTCAACCTTATCCAGCTTATTTTCCATTTCGGCTGTAAAGTTTACATTTACTATATCAGCAAAATTAGCCACCATAAGCTGGTTCACAATTTTGCCCAATTCGGTGGGAACCAGTTGTTTCTTATTTCTCTCTACATAACCCCTGTTTATTATGGTGCTTATTGTAGGTGCATAGGTACTGGGGCGTCCTATCCCCTTTTCCTCCAGGGCTTTAACTAAGGTTGCCTCAGTATATCTTGCCGGAGGTTCTGTAAAGTGCTGATTAGGCTCAACATTCAATAATGCAAGCGGTTCCTTCTCCTCAATTGCGGGCAATAACTGGGTGGTTTCATCTTCTGCAGTATCGTTACCCTCTACATATAATGCCATAAAACCTTTAAACACCAGTTTTGAGCCGCTGGCTCTCAAATTGAGAACAGTCTTGGCATCCAGTGCCCTGGGTTTGCCTTCTATTTCAACTGAAATGGTATCAAATTTGGCAGGTTCCATCTGACTTGCCAGGAATCTGTCCCAAATAAGTTTGTACAGTTTATATTGATCACCGGAAAGCCACTCTTTCAGGCTTTCCGGGTTTCTTTCGGTGTAGGAAGGACGTATAGCCTCATGCGCATCTTGTGCCGCTGATTTGGTTTTAAACACCCTGGGTTTTGACGGTAGGTATTCTTCTCCAAAATGCTCCAGAATATATTTTCTGGCTTCTTTTAAAGCATCCTCTGAAATACGTACCGAGTCAGTTCTCATGTATGTAATTAAACCAACGGCACCTTCATTGCCTATTTCCACACCCTCATAGAGCTGCTGTGCCATCATCATGGTTTTTTGAGCACTGAATCCCAGCTTTCGGGAGGCTTCCTGCTGTAATGTACTTGTTATAAAGGGAGGAGCCGGATTTCTCTTTTTAGCACTCTTTTTCACTTTGGCTACTAAAAAGTCAGAGTCATTTAAAAGGGCCAGAATTCTATCTGATTCTTCTTCATTTTTTATTTCCAGCTTTTTCCCATTTATCCCGTGAAACCGGGCAGAGAATATTAAATCATCTTTCTTTTTGAACTTAGTATCAATGGACCAGTACTCTTTTGGAATAAAGTTCTCTATTTCAGTCTCTCTATCGCATATTATCCGGGTTGCCACAGACTGAACTCTTCCTGCACTTAAGCCTTTGCGTACTTTTTTCCAGAGAATAGGACTAATCTCATAGCCCACTATACGGTCCAAAATGCGTCTGGCCTGCTGTGCATCAACCAGGTTCATATTAATGGGTCTTGCATGTTTAACGGCATTTATAACAGCATTTTTAGTAATTTCATTAAATGTAATTCTGCAATCTGTTAGAGGATCTATTTTTAAAATATGAGAAAGATGCCAGGAAATTGCCTCGCCTTCACGATCGGGGTCCGTTGCCAGATAAATTCTATCAGTGTTTTCAGCATCTGCTTTAAG
>DUNT01000030.1 GCA_012839205.1 Clostridiaceae bacterium | reverse complement strand
GGGAATCAAAAAATGTGAGGAAAGCCTCCTTGAAAGCTACTCAGAAAGGTATGATAATTTAGTCCGGGACGGCGAGATTGCATTGACAGGGATTGAACCGGGAACCTTTGGGTATGATGAATTGCGGAAAATGGTAGCCAGACTTCGTAATTACAAGGATGCTTACCTGCTTTTTATTCGAGACTACAATGCCCCATTCACAAACAACCTCGCCGAAAGGGATCTACGTCCATGTAAAACACGACAGAAGATATCCGGTTGCTTCAGAACATGGAGGGGGATATCTGACTTTGTGAAAATAATGTCAGTCTTTTCAACGTGGAAAAAACAACAAGCTGACCTATTTACAAAGATCAAAGAAAAATTCATAGAACCTCACTCAACATTCAACATACCCTCTGGACAGTAACGTTACAAAAATAAAATGTGCACCCTGTTTTCGTTTAGCAGTTGATTTATTTATGTTTAAGGAGTATTATATTAAACTGGACTTAAAAACAGACGGAGGTGGAGTAAATGCAGTTATTATTGCTGGTACTTAACCAGGTGGAGAAACTTGAAGATCTTTTAAAAGGACTTATGGACCAAGGCATAACCGGAGCGACAATTATTAACAGCACAGGAATGATTAAAGAACTGGCTGATTATTTAGAGAATCAGCCGATATTCGGTTCACCTTGGATTAGTATAGCTTTTGATCGAAAGGAAAGCAAAACCATCTTTATGGCTTTAAATACTGAACAGGTGGAAAAAGCACGAAGTGTTATTCATCAGGTTATCGGTGATTTGTCCAAACCCGATACGGCGGTTTTGTTTACTCTACCACTCATTTCAATTGAAGGGGTTGAATCATAGAAAATGGAACCAATGATTTTATTTTATTTGGCTCTGATATTATTATCAGGGTTAATTTTTGGGCGCATTGTAAAACTCCTGGGATTTCCGAATGTCACCGGTTATCTTATTGCGGGTCTTATTTTTGGCCCATACTGTTTAAAAATTTTACCACTTAACTTAGTGACCGAATTAGAACTGGTATCTGAAATGGCCTTAGCTTTTATTGCCTTTTCTATTGGATCCGAGTTCAAATGGTCATATTTGAAAAAGGTAGGGACTACGGCTATTTCCATTGCGGTTTTGGCAGCAATGGCTGCCTCAATATTAGTCACAGTATCATTGGCTGTCATAGGAGTTGACATTAAAATAGCGCTGCTTTTAGGTGTAATTGCTTCAGCTACGGCGCCTGCAGCTACAATTATGGTTATAAAGCAGTATCATGCCAAAGGACCGGTTACCGAAACCCTTTTAAGTGTTGTGGCGCTGGACGATGCTGTGGCTCTTATTCTGTTTGGAGCAGCCATGGCCATTGTTAATTCAATACAGCATCCTGGAGAAATACCTTTGACTTTATCCATTGCAATGCCTTTTATTGAGATTATAGGCTCATTTGTATTGGGCTTTGTTTTAGGATGGCTTTTTACAATACCTTTAAAATATTTCAAAAAGAATTCTAACCGTCTGATAATTACGGTGGGTTTTGTATTCCTTAGCTCGGCGCTTGCGAGTAAGCTGGGGTTATCTCCGCTGCTTTTATGCATGAGTATGGGTGCTGCGCTTGTTAATATCAGTGGTTCTGCACGATCTATCTTTGAATTGACCGATGGCGTTACCGCTCCTATTTACCTTATGTTTTTTGTTGTATCAGGAGCTGAACTGAATGTATCCGTTCTGATAGAAGCAGGCTTAATAGGCATTGTATATATCATCTCAAGAATTATTGGAAAAGTTTTCGGCTCATCATTGGGAGCGATTTTAACCAAAGCACCTGAAACGGTAAAAAAATATCTTGGATTTACTTTGATTCCACAAGCAGGTGTTGCTATCGGGCTTTCACTTATAGCATCACAAGCCATTCCGGAATGTGGGCCCACCATCCGTGCTGTTGTTTTGGGAGCGACTCTTGTTTATGAATTAACAGGGCCGATTCTTACAAAAAATTCATTAAAGAAGGCCGGTGAAATCTCAGGATAGTTGTTTTTATTTCATTTTGCGATGTTTTTCGGGAATACTGTATGTTAGGATTCTGATTATTTCGCACCATCGAGTCCGTCGGTATCCAATACGAGTCCACCAATTCACGAGTGGAGTCCATCACTATTTTTGATGTGAATACGCACTTTAAAGCAACCAATTCACGCTTCGAGTCCACTT
>DUNT01000029.1 GCA_012839205.1 Clostridiaceae bacterium | reverse complement strand
TATTAACGAAAGGTGTTGTCGGTTATGTTAAACAAAAAAGGTCTGTTTTGTTTCTCCATAGTTTTAGCTATATTTTTATGCTATGTACCCACTGTATTTGGATCATCAACCATTTCGCCCTGGGCGGAAAATGATGTGAACGAAGCCATCAGTCTTGGTTTGATTCCGGAGAATATGCGAAACAACTATACTGAAAACATTACTCGCACCGAATTTTGCAGACTCATGGTGATACTTCTTGAAAAGATATATGACATGCCAATAGAGGACATTCTGAGCCAAAGAGGCTTAACGCCCGACAATGCTGCATTTGTTGACACTCAAGATACAGATATTCTTGCCGCCAATGCCCTTGGTATTGTGTTTGGTGACGGTAAAGGCAATTTCAACCCTCATGGGGAAATCAAAAGGTGTGAGGCCGCAGCCATGCTCATGCGCACTACCTCTCTTACTGGAGAATATCATGTTCTTCCCCATGTTTTTGACGATGCGGCATGGCTTCCTGAATGGGCAAGAGAATCAACTTATGCGGCTTATGCTTATGGAATAATGGTAGGCGACAACATGAACAGATTTCATCCGGTCAGTTTTTACACCCGCCAGGAGACATATGCTACCATTCTTCGGCTATATAATACAATAAAGTATGATGCAAAGGAGCAAGAGTCTCTTTATCCCATGTCGGCAAAAAACGAAGAGGGAATCTATTTATGGGGATATATCAATCAGAACGGAATCTTTGTAATTGAGCAGAAATATGCCTATGCCAGCGAGTGGAGCGGCCAATATGGAATCGTATCCCTTCCTGATGCCCCTGATGCATATATTGTGATAGACCGCGAGGAAAACCATGTAATAGAAGTCGATGTATTAAGGGAACAAATTCCCGAAAAAGTAGTTAAAAAAACGCCTCCCCTTTTTTTGGGCAATACTTTGCTCGTGGGAGAGCATTATAAGTATTTGTTCAGCCTGCCTGACGGGAAGTGGCTGGCAGGAGATTTCAAATACGGTGGCGCAATTGGTATGACGGATGGAATAATTCCGGCGGTCGATGGCTTTAATAAACGATGGTACTATCTGGACAGAAATGGGCGGACAATTATTCCAATGAATGAAGGATTTCGTTTCGGCGGTTATTTCTTTATGGGCAAAGCTATTATAGAGGACACGGACATTCATAATGAGAGGATATTCCTGTTATGGTCAAAAGATGAAGAGAAAAAGCCAGTTACTATTGATCTTGAGAAATATTTCCCACAATATTGGGAAGCTGTAGGAGATCTTATGGTGGTTTCAGGGCCGTCCCTTATAGATGAGTCATATAATTTTTTCCCAACATTATATGGTGTCGTCCGGGCTGACGGAAAAGAAATTTTGCCTTCTGAATACGAAACTCTGAGTTTAACTCCGGGCAAACAAATTCTTGCCCGGAAGAATGCGACGGAACCATACCAACTGTTTGACGAAACCGGTAAAGAAATATATGAGTTCAATTCATATTTTGACGGAAATCTTCAGTTTGACGGTATCGGCCATTACATGTATCGTTCCGGAGACACAATGCTTACTGTACTCTCAAATACAGGAGCTGCAACTGCCTTTATTGAATTACCGCAAGATTCTAATTCCTGCTTTATCAGCGGACTCATTCAAATATCAGATAACAACGGAGCATGCATATACTATACGGTTGACGGAAAAAATATCTTTCTTGTCCGGTAAGCGGTGGAATACCGGATAAAGGTTTTTGGAGTAAACGCATAAAATATCCCAACAATGCAAATAGCGGGCTTTATCTTTAAGCCCGCTATAATTGTAATTAACACTCTTACAACTTTTTCAGCTTCCGTATCTTAAATCATATTCCTCTTATTCGTGTTATACTGAAGAATTAATTAATCCGTCGTCCAGAAAATCCTTGGCAAGATCATACCACTCCTGGATTAAATGCCGTAATTGCTCTTCTGTAATAAATCTTTTTAACCATGACGGAAAATACTTATAAACAATTCTTACAACAAAATCGAATTTGATTCTGCCATCTTGATCACCAAATGTTCTTTCGGCCAACAGCATAGCTTGATATGCAAATTCCCGTACTTTTAACCATTGCCTGGTTATTGTCAGATAGATAACAACAGCTGCAACACCTACTAAGGCAAGCAACACTATCCAATTTCGTGATATAAATTCTAAGAACATATGCACACGCTTTCCGTATAATTGCTCTTATAATCTATATGCAAGGGATGATAATTTATTCTAAAATTATGCATAGTACAGGTTACTATACAATTTGCGTTTTAAACCCTTTTTTATGGTATATATCCTGCTTCCTTACTTTCAACAATAATACCAGGCCAAGCATAAACATTATTCCGCCAAAGATAAATAAATACCCCTGGCTTTTCAATAAATCTACTATCAGTCCGTAAAGTATCGGACTTACTATACTGGCAGCAAAGGTAAATACATAATAATAACCTGTATATAGCCCTGTATGCCCTTTTGGTGCCATTTCAGCTACTGCTGGATATGCATTCGTAGTCAGAAGTGACCAGCCCACCCCGCCCATTCCTAATAGTACTGAAAGATAAGTATGTTCCTTAAGCATGAAAATAATTAAAAACGAACTTATAACAATAGCATTACCAATTATCATTGATTTTTTGCGGCCTATTTTTCCACCCACATATCCGGCAGGAAAAGCACAAATCATAAATACAACAGCCATCGGGGCCAGCATTTGTGTAGCATCCCCAGGGAGTATATTAAACTTTTCCTGGCAGTACAGTGTAAAAAACGCATTTATGCACTCAAAGCCACAATACCAGAAGAAAACAGTAAGAAGCATATATAGAAGCGAAGGAGTTCTTGAAATTGCAGATGGCTGTCCATTTTTCCCGAACAGAAATCCTATATCGACTTTTTCAGTATCGCCGTCCTCATCAGCCGAATATGGTTCGTCAGGCTCTTTATGAAAAATAAATAATACAATTAAAGCCACCACCATAATAGCGCCGCCAACAATAAATGGAAGTCTATAATTGATATTAAACAGTTTTCCTCCCAATGAAAACGCAATAATGGTTCCTAATCCTCCCATAGCAGTGATAATTCCGTTTGCCCGGCTTCTTAAACCAGCTGGTGTGGCATCCGGCATTAAAGCTGTGGCAGGAGCTCTGTACACGCTCATAAAAAAGTTCATTCCAATGACCGAAATCATAAGAATTATCAGACGAATATCTACAGAAAAAAGAGCACCAATTTCATTATAAAACGGTATAATTGAGAAAAACAAAGCCGCTAAAGGAATTCCTACAATAATAAATGGCATCCGCCGCCCGAACCTGGTCTTAGTTTTATCGCTTAGGGTTCCAAAAAATGGCTGAAATATTAAACCAAAAAAATTGTCTATTGTCATAATAACACCCAGCACTGCTGAGCTTTTGATGAGTCCGTTGATTTGTTCGTTCCCAAGTAAAAAAACTGGAACAAATGTATTATAGATAGTCCATGCCAGACTTATGGTGAAAAACGCCAGACTTATAACAAATGTCTTCCTAATATTAAGTTTCATATAAACTCCCTGGTGTACCATTGAAATTCAGGCCCAAAGTTTGTTGCTTAGAACCATTTCACGCACGTATTTTAAACAGCAATAATAATATCATAACTTCTAAGCAAAATAAAAGTTAAATTAGCTTTTGCAAACTAAATTTAATATACTACCGGAATTTGTCTGTAAAAATTTGAACAGGACTTATGAATAAGGTATGATCTCGGTCTGTATAGATGTTAACTCAACCGTTCCCCTGCTCTCAATGAAATTGAGAACGCTTGCCAGCATACTATCGGCATGGGCGGCCTCATTGGATATACAAACAATACCCAGATTGCAATTGTTCCATGAATCCAAACCATCAGTTTCAGCTACTGCAACGTTGAATTTGTTCTTAAGTCTTTCAATTAAGCTTTTTATTATTCGTCTCTTGTCTTTCAGGGACTGGGGTTCGCTTAAATACAGTCTGACATTTAAAACTCCGATAAACATTTGTACACTCCTTATAAAACCGGATATAATGGTTTAAGCAGATATTATACTTAATAATAACATCACCCGTTACCGAAATCAAAGTGCGATAGCATCCTGAGCGCAGCGTAGCGGAGTCGAAGGAACTTTAATGTTAACGCATAAGATTCTTCGCTAACGCTCAGAATGACATGGGGGGCTCAGAATGACATGGGGGTTTAGAATTCCAACACGATACCCGCATCACGATAAATTAGGTAGGGAGGAACGTGGAGGAACCGCTGCCGATGTCATGCGTGAAGCGGAGCATGGATTGCGGAGCGGCGCGAATAATTTCCGGATGAAATTCCTGTACGGCACGCATGACATTGGCTAAAGGTTCAACATGGTGTATCCATAGCAATGACACGGTGACTCAAATTGACAAACGGGTGCCCGATAACATTGATACTGCGTATTAACGGTAGAATTAATTTATAACAAATATATTATTCATTGTAATTTACACGAGGATTGGTGTATGAAAATCGACTTTGAGGTTACTGAACTTTATAACGGGAAAAAATTATTGCATATTCTGAAGAATGAAATGAAAATATCCGGCCGATTGATTAAAAAGCTGAAATCATCAGGCGGTATACTATTAAATGAAAATCCGGTACGAACTGTCGATACTGTGAATAAGGGCGATATTTTAAGTGTAATCATTGATTTTAAGGAAGAAGTGGATATTAAACCTGAACCTGCAGAGTTTTCAGTATTATATGAGGATGATTGCTTTCTGGCTGTAAATAAGGAGCCAGGTATTCCGGTGCATCCAACTGCCGGACATCCTACAGGAACTTTGGCTCATCAGGTATTGGCACATTTCATGAACCAGGGGCTTTCAATAAAGGTACGACCAATAAACAGACTTGATAAAGACACATCGGGTATTGTGTTATTTGCAAAGAACGCTTATATTCAGGACCAGATTATTAATCAAATGAAGGAAAACCGTGTTTATAAGTCTTATTTAGGAATTGTTCATGGTGTGTTCAGCCCTTTGGAGGGCATAATAAACCTGCCTATTGCACGCAAAAATGACAGCATAATGGAGAGAATTATTCATCCTGCAGGATCCCTTTCAGTTACAAGGTATAAAACTTTGGAACTTCATAAAGAACTAAGTTTGGTTCAATTCGTACTTGAGACCGGCAGAACACATCAGATTCGTGTCCATTGCAGAGCTATGGGACATCCTCTCCTTGGGGATTGGCTTTATTCTGATATACAAACTAATCTTATAGAAAGACAAGCCCTTCATTCACATATTTTTGCCTTTGACCATCCTCTAAATGGGCAAAGGATTGAAATACTGGCTCCCTTACCAATGGATATGAAAAAAGCATTGTCTGTGTAGCCGGTTTTAGGGCTATACAGACAATGCTTTTCAAAACCTTTTATGGGTTGAATAATTTTCTGTTGTCGATAACACGCTTTGCTTTTCCTTCGCTGCGTTGTATGGTATTTGGCTCAACGAGCTTTATTTTTGCGCTTATTCCCAGTGTGGATTCAATTTCATGTCGCAGCTTACGTTCTATGGACTCAATCTTTCTGACCTGGTCAGAAAATATACTATAGTTCATTTCTATTTGGATTTCCATTATATCCAAATTACCCACACGGTCTACATAAATCATATAATGAGGCTCTACTTCACTGTATTTTAAAATAACAGATTCTATCTGGGACGGGAATACATTTACACCACGTATAATAATCATATCATCAGATCTTCCGGTGACCTTTTCCATTCTGGCACTGGTTCTGCCACAGCCACAGACTTCGTGGGTTAATACAGATAAATCTCTGGTTCTGTATCTGATAAGAGGTAAGGCTTCTTTCGTTATACAAGTGAAAACAAGTTCTCCCCTGGAGCCATCAGGTAATACTTCCCCGGTATCGGGATCAATTATTTCAGCAATAAAATGATCTGATATAATATGAAGTCCTGCCTGACAATCGCAATTCATGGAAACCCCTGGCCCCATAATTTCACTTAGCCCATAAATGTCATATGCTTTTAATCCCAGACGATTCTCTATTTGTGTTCGCATCTCCTGCGTCCATGGCTCGGCTCCGAATATTCCGATTCTAAGTTTCAAATCATCCTTGGTTAAGCCTGCCGCTTTCATCTCATCAGCCAAATGCAGAGCATAAGAAGGAGTGCAGCAAAGCACAGTTGCTTCAAAATCCTTTAGAAGCTGTATCTGCCTTGTGGTATTTCCTCCCGAAACAGGAATTACCGTGGCACCTATACACTCACCACCATAATGCAGACCCAAGCCTCCTGTAAAGAGGCCATACCCGTATGCAACATGCACAATATCATCTTTAGTTACTCCTGCACTTACCAGGCAGCGGGCAACACATTCAGCCCATATTTCTATGTCGTTTTTCGTATATCCCACAACAGTCTGTTTTCCTGTTGTACCTGAGGAGGCATGTACCCGGATAACATCTTTGAGTTGTGTAGCAAAAGTTCCGAAGGGGTAATTATCTCTCAAATCTGTCTTATATGTAAAAGGCAGTTTTGAAAGATCATCAACAGACTGTATGTCTGATGGTGTAATACCTGCTTTCTTCATTTTCTCAGCATAATATGGTACATTCTCGTATACTCTCTTTACTGTTTTTCTAAGCCTTTCACTTTGTATTTTCTTAAGTTCCTCTTTATCAATAGTTTCCATCTTCTCGTTCCAATACTTCATTTTATACCCTCCAACTTATCATTTTTTTGTACTAAAAAAGCCTTTCATCCCTCTTGGGACGAAAGGCTTCAGCTTCCGCGGTACCACCCATTTTTACTGCATCATTGCAAGTACTCTCTATCAAAATACGGGATCATCAAAGTATTTTTCACTGATAATCCGATATTCCACCCTTATAACGTAGGGTAATCCGCACCAACCTACAACATATGCTTCAGCTGGTGAGCTCCGGAGCGAACTTCAAAAACATTTCTCATAAGATTGATTTCAGTCTTGTCAATCTCTCCCTGAATGATTCCTGGTTTTTTACTTTTCTCCTTCACTGCCGTTTAAATATTTTGAATAATTATAACATTATAATAAGTAGCCGTCAATAAAATTAGAAATAATATCTCTGTGAAATTTGAAAAGTTTTAAACTTCAGAAATGATATATTGTTATGTAGTTTTTCCATATGTTATAATAAATTAATGCTGAATTTGAGCGGATATACATATATATTATTTATTCCGCAATTCTGAATTTACAATAACCAATTAAATTATAGTTTAGGAAGTGGTCAACATTGACACATTGTTTTTTAGCATAGTAGATAGAGGGAAAGCCAATGCTGTATTACACAAAGCCCAGGAATGCGGTGCAAAGGGTGGAACAATTCTATTAGGGGAAGGTACAGTGCCATCCAAACTTCTGGAGAATTTGGGTGTAACAGAAGTACACAAGGAGATTCTCGTTATATCTGCTTCTGAAGAACTTTCTAATACTTTGCATGATACTCTGAACGAGGCCTTTTTGTTCTCAAAAAGAAATAAAGGTATTGCTTTTACAATACCATTCAAGCGTTGGCAAAAAAAATCATCAGAACCAGAAACAATTAATTCATCATATAATATTGATTCCTCACACTATTGTATTATTGTCGTAGTAGATAAAGGGCGGAGTAAAGAGTGTGTAAAATCGGCAAGAGCCGCCGGTGCTAAGGGTGGAACTTTGATTCATGGCCGTGGTGCTGGTATTCCTACTAATTTTTATTTTCCATTAGTTATTGAACCACAAAAAGATATCGTGATGATAATCACAACTAGAGATAAGGTATCTACAATCAGAGAAAGAATTTTTTCCGATCTGGAGCTCGGAAAGCCCGGGCACGGTATTTTATTCACGCTCCCGATTAGCAGAACAAGTGGGCTCAGCGAAAACGGATCCGGAGAAAGTAAGGAAGGTTTGCCATGAGTCTGCTGTTTGAAAAAACCAAAGAAGTTATTCGTAGCTTGTTACCGGTAGTTATATTAGTGTTGTTACTATGTTTTATTATTGTAGATGTTGAAGCAGATGTTTTGATTCGTTTTATTATTGGCAGCATTTTGCTGCTATTCGGTCTTTCAGTATTTTTATTTGGCATAGATCTATCCATGAACCCAATTGGTGAACATATGTCTGTTGAGGTAGCTACTTCAAAAACTCCAATAAAAATTGCAATTTTAAGTTTCTTTTTGGGTTTTTTGATAACAGTTGCCGAACCTGATTTACTTATTCTTGGTTCGCAGATCCAGACAGCTTCCGGAAACACTGTGAGTTCATTTACCATAGTGTATTTGGTCTCTGTAGGTGTGGGGGGTATGATTTCACTGGGTGTTTTCAGGTTATTAAGGGATAAACCTTCTTTCAGTGCATTTATGGCAATAACCTACGGTGTTATTCTTGTATTGGCGTTTTTTGTATCCGAGGAATTCCTTGCTATTTCTTTTGATGCATCCGGTGCAACAACTGGTGCCCTTACTACTCCCTTCATTCTTGCAATATCTCTGGGGTTGTCTAAAATAAAGGGCGGCAAGCACTCTGAAGAGAATTCTTTTGGACTTGTCGGTGTCATGAGTGCCGGGCCTATACTGGCTATTATGCTGATGTCTATACTATCCGGGCAAAGGAATATACACGGTGATGCCAGCGAATATATTATTGCAGAAGGTGTGATAAAACCAATTATCAATAAATTGCCAGGTGTTTTTTTTGAATCCCTTGTTGCAATCTTGCCAATAACAATTCTATTCTTTATTTTTAATTTTATAAAATTTAAACTTTCTATGGATGAACTTAAAGGAATAATAAGTGGATTGGGATTCACCCTATTTGGTCTCACAATTTTTCTTACCGGTGTTCATTCAGGATTTATGGACATGGGACGAGTTATTGGTGTAGAACTTGGAAAAATAAATCCATGGCTGCTTGTTGGAATAGGCTTTTTTCTGGGACTTATAGTGGTTCTTGTTGAACCGGCTGTGCATGTTCTGGGTGAACAAATTGAAGAAGTAACAAGTGGACACATACCTCTTAAACTAATTCGAACAACACTTTCTATTGGTGTAGGTATTGCAATTGCACTTTCAATGGTACGGATTGTCGTCCCACAGGTAAAGCTATGGTATTTTCTTATACCGGGATTCCTCATTACCATACTGCTTTCATTCAGATCAGACCCGGTTTTTGTTGGAATCGCATATGATGCAGGGGGTGTTGCATCAGGTCCTATGACGGCTACCTTTGTGCTTGCGTTTACCCAAGGAGCCGCTACAATTATCGAAACAGCGAATGTCCTGGTGGATGGATTCGGTGTTATTGCAATGGTAGCAATGGCTCCCGTTCTTTCTATTATGCTTTTAGGAACGATATTCAGACATAAAAGAGTTGAATACCCAACGGTTGATAAGAAGCCAGTTATTACCTCTCATTTGGCCGATGAAATCAACATGGAGCACGAATGTATTCTGGTTATTGTAAACAGAGGCTTTGCTGAAAAAGTTGTTGATGTGGCCCGGGAATCAGGTGCAAAGGGAGCAACAATAATGCGTGGGCGTGGAACTGACGAGAACCATAAAGTCATGTTACCTATAATAAATATAGAATTACAGCCTGAGAAAGAAATAATTTGGTTTATCACCACAACCGATGTTAGTTCACCTATTGCAAATAACTTATTAAGCGATCAACTGCTGGAACAGGATGGTGAAATAGCAGTATTTATATCACCTACAGAGGCTATGGTCAGAACTTTTACAACAATTCATGCCCCAGATAATAATGAATAATATTAGCCGACTGATCTGGTATCTAAATCCAGCATCCGGCCTTCATACAACAAATTGATATTTGGAATACGAGGCATATCATCGGGTCTTACAAGAGAAAACGGCTTTTCGAACGTATAAATACCCGCCTCATTTAATACTTTTGCAATGAATTCTGCACATGTATTGTTATTCTTAGAGCTGAATGGTTTGTTTATTAGAATTCCTATTAAGGCCATAAGATTATAATGATACATTGTAGGATTGCTTTTATACATTTCTAATAGAGCGCAGACCTTGTTATAGGAGGCATTATCCACCCGCTTTGCATAAATGGCACATTCAGTCTCGGGATAGTACTTAAATATCCCTTCATTAACTACTTCAGTTATAAATCCCCCGATTAAAGGGAAATATCTGACTCTGCGGGCAAAGCTGTAAAATATCCGCAGATTAGGGTCAACTCCTATAGATGAATGATTATACTTTGCTCTTGTATATAGTTTTATAGATTTCGACACTAAAGTCCCAACCTGAGTAAGCATTATGTATATTTCTTTCATATTAATCATCCATTATAACAAAAAAAATTTGCCTTACGGCAAATATAATTATACAATATAATCGTTTCTATAGCTACTGGAAATATAATTAAGCTAAATTCTCTCGAAACCTCCTTAAATACTTGATATAGACTTTTTTCTTTATCTTGGTCTACTGATGTCTTAGCCGAAATATAATCGGAAAATCTTTTGGTATATAGTAATAAATATCAGTTAATACTTTAAATTATACAATTATTGTTATAGAATAATTATGCTTGGAATTAAAATAAATATAATTCTGGAAATACAAAGGATTCTAAAATGGAAAAAAAGAAATCTGTTAAAAAAAGAATAGTATTCTGGTGTATAACGCTAATTGCGATTATTTTAGTTCCCATAATTGCCCTGAGGCTTAGTATGCGCGCACCTGAAGGAAATCATACTATAAATCTGACGGGGCGTGTCAATAAAGACGAACCAATTGTCATAGAAGATGAGCCAATTCCTGAAGAGCCTCCAAGAAAAAACAATTATACCTTTCTGGTTGCGGGAAAGGATAAGGTCTCAGGTAATACAGATACTATTATGCTGGTAAGGCTGGATATCGGAAATAAAAACATTCGTGTTTTGAATATTCCGAGAGATACTATGCTTGATACCAACAGAAAATCAAAAAAAATTAATTCCTCTTATCTTAGTGGTGGAATTGAGCAATTTGAAAAAGATGTGGCAAGCCTGACAGGCTTTTATGTGAACCGTTACGTTCTTTTCGACATAGAAGGTGTTGAAAAAATTATTGATGCTATCGGAGGGGTATATTTTGATGTTCCAAGAAATATGAATTATGAAGACCCAACACAGGATCTTTATATTCATCTGAAGAAGGGATATCAGCATTTAGACGGGAAACAGGCTGTTAATCTGGCACGATTCCGTTGTTATCCTGAAGGTGATATCGATCGGATTGCCATGCAGCAGAAATTATTAATTGAATTAGCCAGACAAGCCCTAAAAGCTGAGAATATACTAAAAATTCCTGAATTAGTGGCAATAGTAAAGGATAATGTCCAGACAGACATTGATTTTAGTGAGATGTTATGGTTGGCCAACGAGGCAAAGAACATACCTTTAAATGGTTTAGAAACAGATATTGTTCCGGGTGTAGCCAGTACAATAGACAATATCTCCTATTGGCTGCCTTATGAAAATGCACTGCTTGATCTTATAAACAATCGATACAACCCACTTGACAGTCCCATAACAGTGAATGATATATCGATAGTGGAGTTTTCTGCGAACCATGAAGGGTAATCTGCTATTAGTGTTTTAGCATTATTTTTACGGGTATAATATAAAAAATATAATAAATGTGTAAAGGAGAAATCAAAATGAAAGCATGGATTGACAGAGATGGTTGTATTTCTTGCGGATTATGTGCAAGCATTTGCCCTGATGTTTTTAGAATGGATGACGAAGATATTGCAGAGGTTTATGTTGATGAAATACCGGAGGAAGTTGAGGATATGGCTCAGGAAGCAGCTGATAGCTGTCCTGTCAGCGTTATCCATATTGAGGAGGACTAAGCTGGGTTTCTCAAATAAGCCGGTAATTCTTATGTTAACAATAGGTGTTATAAAACACGAAAAAGGTCATTCTGACGGAGGGAAGAAATGTTTTATTCTATAAAACAGATTATCCACTACGTTAAGAATGACCACATTTTTTTTTGATACTCTTTTTTATGTTCTTGAAAACACAAAAATAGTGACTCCCATCGAGATAAAAACCAGAAGTACAGCACCTAAAGAAGCAAGTTTATTTTCCTCCCAGGTTTGTTTGGCATAGCTGAAAGTATATATAGAAGACAGAATAACATATAAGAAACCCAGATACATAATCATTCTTTTCCCTCCGATGAATAAATTGGCTCACTTCTTAAGAGTTTGCCGGTACGCCGTATGGTGAAATCGACTTCAACCTCAAGTTCAGACTCAGAAAATTTACCCAGCCAATTATACTCCTCCCATTCAGGTATAGTCCAGAACTCACAGACCGCAGTTGTACCGAATTTAAAAACATCAGCTTTTAACTTTTTACATTTTTCAAACGTATCTTCTATTCCTTTAGTTAAATATTTCTCAAAAGCATCTTCTACTATTGGAATCCTTTCCGGAGTTTCATAATCTATTCCTGACTGGATGGATGCAATATCGCCTTCTAATTTCAGTTTTACATGAATCTTAGGCTTCTCTTCGCTTAGATCAACTTCAATTTCAGGCTGTTCAAATTCTGATATATCAATCGGAATCACTACATCAGGCTTGCTAGGATCAGTTATGGAAAACGGTCCTCTTTTTAGTTCCCCACGAACCATAAGTAACATCTGGGTTTCAAATCCGGTCAGTTTTCCAACCATTTTATCTCCGTCAAACACGGTTGAGCCAAACAATTCAATCTTGGAACCACCTTTTCGAGGTATCTCCCCTGCATAAAAATTGCCGGGAATATCCGATTCTCCCTCAAAAGCATCCCCTTCACTTTCAAATTTATCTTCCTCATTAACAGAACCATAAGTCAGTAATAATGCATGATACGGGGATTTGATCCCATCATATAAATCATTTAATGTAGTATGATAAAAATAGCCTGTTGTACTTGATTTTTTAAATAACTCCTCAAGCGTCTTTGTAATTAATTCCCCGGGATAAGGTTTTAGTTCCGCAATAAATTCTTCTGCATTTCCTTTACTTACAATGATGTTGGTGGTTCGCCTTATATGCCTGTAACGTATTATAGGAGCTATGGATTCTTGAAGTTTACCGCTCTTTGATATCTCTTCAGATAATACAATAACCTTTAGATGCATGAAATTCAGCTCTTTAGATATATTTGAATTAATAAGTGCAACCGCTGACAGCAATGAGGATGCATCTAAAGTAATTACTTCCATGTCTTCACTTTTCTCTCCTCCCCCGCCATCGTTTTCGCCGCCACCTCCACCACCCTGGCTAAACTTAGATATTTGAAAAGTTAAACGAAAAGTGTCTGAAATACCCTGGTCAATCCCCATTGCTGTTACGTATGCAAAATCTCCAATCTCATGGGAGTCAAAGCAACCGGTCATAATGAGTGGAAGCAGCAGACAAATAAGAATAAGAGTTCTCTTACGCATTCTGAGACTCTCCTTTCTTTTTCCGTATAAAAGCAATGATTAAAATAACAATAGGAGGCATATAGTAAATGATCCATCCCCAGGATCTTAATGTTTGTACCAGTCCGGATGTAACCTCTATAATACTTTTGGGGATAAGGCTTAAGCTATACAAAGTCGTTACCATAGGTAAAATTATGGGTCGTTTGTCTTCAATCCTGAAAACATGGCAATAAATCATGATGGTTGCATAGAGGATAAATGAAACTTCGATAAAAGTTCCGAAATTCCAAAGAAAAAGAAAAAGCGGTTCCATTCGCTGCATAAACCCACCATAATCAATGCGGGCTGCCATCTCATACATTGGGGATGTAAGTTCTTGACCTACAGTATAAGGAAAAACCAATGTAAAGACAAGCAGAGAAAAGCTGGTTAGAAAACCTGAAATCAATAGTGCAGAAAATCCAATCCTTTTGATTTCCTTGTATCCCTGAAGTGATGATGCTATTACTCCAATGATTACAATATCGCCATAAAATGAAGATCTCAATAATCCATGAATTATTGTTGTATCCAAACCATACCCCAACAATGGAAAGAGGTGCCTGGGTGCAAAGTTCTGGCTTGAAAGAAGAACAACCAAAATATAACCGGCACCTAGAATATATATAATAAATTTAGCAAATCTTACAATGGTTTCCATTCCCATAAATGATAAAACTATAATAGTTACCAGAAATAGTATCATAATGAAACTGGGAGGACTTTTGGGCATTACATAAACCTTTAATACTTCTGCAAATTCCCTGACACTGACACTGGCAGTCCACAGTAAAAACCCACCTAAAATCAACAAAAAGATAGTACTCCCTAATTTCCCTAAGACTAAATCTGCAATCTCCATTATGTTTTTTTGAGGAAAGCGTTTGAGTAACAGGTATAGAAACATAAAAGCAAATATTGCTACCAGCATCGAAATGATGGTCATATACCACCCGCTGGTTCCCACGATTTCTACCAGGATAGCAGGGCTGGTAAAAAAGACTTTTGTTACTATAGTTATAACCAACAGGCTTATAGCTTCATGATATCCGAAATTACCTTCCTTGATCATTACCCCTGCCACCTCCCGGTTTTGATGAATTCACCCATCCTCTGGGGTTATCGCCCATTCGTTCTTCATTCTGAGTATTTAAATAATCCGGTCTTTGATCCTGATTATAAAGTGGACCTCTTACGATTTTGTCGCGATTTGATTTAGTCTCAGGCGCGATAGAGGTAAAGAATGGCACACCAAATGATTTCATACCTAATGCCAATGCACAGAAAATTGTAAATCCTACTGAAAGACCATAAAGACCAGCAATCGCACCAAATCCAATGAGAATAAAGCGGGCTATGCGAACTGCTAATGCTAATGAATAGTTTGGTATGGTGAAGCTGCCCAATCCCGTGACTGCTACTATGATAATAAGACTTGGACTGACCAGGCCAGCCGAAACTGCTGATTGCCCTAAAATCAGAGCTCCGATTATACCCAGTGTATTTCCGGTTATACCAGGAACACGAATTCCTCCTTCACGGATAAGTTCAAATGACAACTCCATTAGTATAAATTCAATTATAAACGGAAAAGGAACCGGAACGCGGGAAATTACTATTGATGCCAGAAGTGATGTTGGAATCATCTCCTGGTGAAACAGAATAAGAGCAGTCCATAAGCCGGGAAGCAACAATGCTATCAGAGTTCCTATCAAACGAACAATCCTTAAAAAGGTTCCATATTGCCAGCGGAGATTTGAATCTTCAGATGTATGAAAAAGATCAAAAAATGTTATTGGCATTGCCAGGGCAAAAGGAGTTCCCTCACAAACTAAGGCCGCCTTACCATCCATCAGAAAAGAAGCTACGCGATCAGGCCGTTCTGTGGAAATAACCTGCGGGAAAAGAGAAAAACTTTTATCTTCTATAAGCTGCTCCAGCATCCCGCTGCCAGAAATATAATCGATATTAAGGCTATCAACACGCCTTTTGATCTCTTCAACTACCTTCTTATTGGTTATATCCTCCATATAAAGAAGAGCCGCTAAAATATTGTTAGTTTTGCTGATTATCTTGAACTCAGTTACTAAGGCTTCATTTTTTACAATTCTTCTTATCAGAGTTATATTGGTACGTAAATTCTCTGTAAATCCTTCCTGAGCACCGTTTACCACCGTCTCGGTGGAAGGAACACTTATATCTCGCTTTTCATAACCGCGGCTTTCCATTACTAAGCATTCATCGCATCCATCGATGAAAACAACAGTTAATCCGCTTAGTATTTGTGGAACTATCTCTTTGTAATTATTCATTCTTACCACCTGATGTATGGAAAGAATGTTTTTTTCCAGAAAATCAATCGGGCATCCTTCCTCAAACCCCTCCAAAGCACAAGGATCCATAAGCTGGGGAAGCGTGAACTGTATAATTATGCTTTTATCAATCATCCCATCGATAAAAACAACACATGCCTTGATTTCTCTGGCTATTTTGAATTCTCTTATTATGACATCCTGATTAACAGGCAGATGAAAAATATCCTTAAGAGTTTTAATATTTTCCTCTATTGAGCAACTCACATCAATATCATTTTCCTTATCCTCCTGCGAATTATTTTGACTGCTGTCTTCTCCTTCTTCATTTTTGCTGCCTTTGGATTTCTGGTTTTTTTGAGTTTCATCAGATTCTGAGCAATTTTCCTGGTTGTCACTCATATTTTCATTCTCAGATTCTTCCTCACTATTACTCTCTTTTGGATTTTCTTTATCTTTATTATGTGATTCTGGGGTGTTCTCCTGACTGTCTTTTATATCTTTCTGTTTAGTATCTTCCTTTTCATTGATTTTCTCCTGATTTTCTTTATTATCATCCCTACTGTCTTTCTTTTTTACAAGTTCATAAACAGGCTTTGGTCTGATAATCCGGACTTTTTCTTCCTTATCACGCTTATTTTGTCTTTTCTTATCCTTCTGGTCTTCATTAGAATTATATTTTCCTGAATCCCTTTCAGTATCCCGGTCTTGGTTCTCTTTTCGGTTCTCTTGACTATTATTTGATTCACTTTTATCCTGTAAATTACTTGTCTTGCCCCTGTAACTATTCCAGCTCTCCGATTCCTGTGCATCTTCAGGAAATCTAAATCCGTGTTCTGAAGGCTTTTTGTAAACAAATAGATTCTTAAGACCTTTTAGCATATGGACCCACTCCCCGTAACATAAAAAAATGAATACATTTTCTTATCATTATTAGCAGTTGGGGGCAATCTTATCCAAGAAAAAGCTAAAGGTTCCACATGGTGTATTCATAGCAATGACACCAATAGGCGGGTGCAGGGTTTCTCATTAAGATAGGGCTAACTATTGAAATTCCATCCACTGGGAGATTAAACCCTCATGTTTTTCCTCCAAGGCCTGTTTTTCATGAAGCAGCTCTTCCAGACGCTCATAGTCAGTAGCATGAACTTCCATCTCATCCTCTATTTCGGCTAACCTTTGCTCAATAAGGTTAATTTCCTTCTCAAGATTAAGCAGTTTTTTCTCAATAGCCTTTGGACTGAGTTTTTTTATGCGAGTATCTTTCTTCGTTTTAGCAGGTTTAGAAATCTGTTCTGAATCTTTCTTTCTCTGGGCATCGTAACGCTTCCAGGCTCTATACTCTTCATAGTCACCATCAAAGCTATAGAGCTTTCCATCCTCCAATTCACATATCCTTTTTGCAAATTTTCTAATAAAATACCTGTCATGGGAAACAAAAAGTATTGTTCCTTCAAAGTCTTCCAACACCTCTTCCATCCATTCTCTTGAGGCTATGTCCAGGTGATTGGTGGGCTCGTCAAGGATTAAAAAGTTTACTCCTGCCTGCATCAAAAGACAAAGTTTCAGCCTGCTGCGTTCTCCGCCTGACAGGCTTTCTACCTTCTTAAAGACATCCTCACCGGTAAATAAAAAACCGGCCAGAAGGTTGCGGGCAGATCCTTCATCAATAACCAGTTCCCGTCGCACTGTATCAAGGATGGTCAATTTTGGTTGCTCAAAAGTTATAATCTGTGGCAGATATGCAATCCTTACACTTGGCCCGATTTTTAAGTTTCCGGCATCCTGAGCTATTTCTCCCAGTATTATTTTTAGCAGCGTAGTCTTACCTGTCCCATTATCTCCTAATAATGCTAAACTGTCTCCATTTGACAAAAGAAGATTTACATCCTTGAAAAGAATTCTGTCGTCAAAGCTTTTTTGTATTCCTTTCAGAGTAAGAACCTCTGAACCTGAAAAAAGGCCTGATTTGAAAGACTTAGAAAGTTTTCTCTCTGTCTTAGGCCTCGGAGTGGCATTCTCCTTCATTCTTTCCAGACGTTTCTCCATGCCAAAGGCTCTTTTATGCAGTTTCGGATTATCTGCCCGGTTTGCCCAGTCATGCATCCTATTAACAGCGTTTTCCAGCTGTTTGATCTTTTTAAGATCCTGCTCATAATTCTTCAGCTGTTCAATCCGTCTCTGTTCCTTCAGTATTGCATATTTGCTGTAATTGCCTTCATAGCTGATTGCTGTGCCGTCTTCAATTTCCACAATTCTTTCTGATATCCTGTCAAGAAAATATCTGTCATGTGAAATAACAATAACAGTGCCCTTAAAGGTATTTAAATAATCTTCCAGCCACTCAACGGCATTAATGTCCAAATGATTTGTCGGCTCATCCAAAAGCAGAATATCTGCATCTGTAAGGATTATCCTGGCCAGGTTGACCCGGGTCTTTTCTCCCCCGCTAAGTTCATTGAACAATCGGACTTGCATATCTTTGTCTATACCGATACCGTTACAAACCATGTTAATGGATGTCTCAATGGTGTAGCCACCTCTGATTTCATATTCCTGCTGTAACAAACCAAAAGTTCTGACTAAATCCGGAGAATCACTTTCTGTCATTTGTTTTGTTATACTTTGGAGTCTGTCTCTAAGTTCATAAATCTCAGAAAACGCTGAATCCAGTACTTGGTATACAGTAGTATCCGGACCATATTCAGGTATTTGATCAAGAATGCCAACCCGCCGCCCCTTTGCAATGATGAGCTCGCCTTTATCATAACTTTCCGACCCGGAAATAATTTTGAATAATGTAGTCTTGCCAGCTCCGTTTTTGCCAATAAGCCCCACCACACTACCCTCATAGATTTCCAGCGACACACCCTTCAGGATGTGATTAGTACCATAGTATTTATGTATATTATTAAGAATTATCACGGCCATTTTAAATCCTTTCAAGTATAATAGGAAGTTAGCTGTCGAGTATAACCGATAAAGAATTGTTTAATGCTATAAGAGCCCTTTCTAAAGTTTTTTCAATAATATAAACATCTTTATCTTCGAACAGCTCCTCTAATAAATGTAGCTTATTTTCTACTCTTATAGCAATACTGAAAGCTATTAATCTATTGGTGTCAGACAACCAGTCGGGTATATTTTTATTCTTCTTATCAGTTTTATTAATTAATTCTCTAAGATCAGTAAGTGCTTTTATTCTTTCCACACTGTAGGGTGTTCTTCTCCGAATTCCTAAGGAATACCAAAAAACCAAAAAACCCGCCGGCAACATCAAGTATGCCGATAACACAGAAAAAGCAACCGAAATAATACATCCTGCGACAAAAAGTATGGTGCCTAAAACCAGACCTAAATTACGATAATACAATTGATTTATTGTAAGTTTGTTTTTTTCTGAATGCTCCCTCTTTACCTTATTGGCGAAATTCAGATATTTTTCTTTAATTATAGCTTTTTCTTCAGTCACCACAGTATGAACGGCATTTTTTATTAAATCAAATTTGCCGGATTCATCACTTAATTCCTTGACTAATTTAAGCAAATCCCGCTCTGACTCTTCTAAATGTGCTGTGTTTTGATTTTCAATAATCCGGAAGCATATACTGCTGTTATTTCTGTCAACAATAAATTTAGGTTGAATAAACCCCTTTGAAGCTAAGCCAAAAATACCTGCCAGAATTCCCCTTGCTCCGATCTTACCAGTCAGAAGTAAATATGCCTCCTGTGGAGTTAATTCAGGAATATCTATTAACTCAAATTTTTCTGTCTCTTGATTTGTTCGAAGCTCTTTCTGCGCTCTATATATTGTCAGGAGGCCTGAAAACGATGCAAAAAACGAAATAACTGTGAAGATTATTTTTCTCCTCTGCTTCATCTTCTCATTCCATGCTCTTTTTCCAGCCTCTTTAGCTGCGTTTTCCCTTGCTTTTAAAAGATGACTTTTATCACTTTCGGAGTATTCCTTTTCTTCCTGAAACACCGTTTCCAAGTAGTCTAGGGTTTCTGTTACCGGAGCATGCTTTATAAGGTTTTCCGGGAACACAACCCTTGTTTCTATATATTCACCAGGTACTGTATTGGGAATACTATATTTGATTCTTCTGCCATCCAAAACTTCATTTTGCCCCACCAAAACACCATGTAAATAGGGCTTTATCCTTCTGGCATCAGTATACTTGGGAAGCTGTATTTCAATGTCAATATTGGATGCATAACCATTCCAGTCTTCCAATATAAAGGTTCTGTCAAAAAGGGCTATATCTGCATAGCGTTTAACCGAATTCTTCACAATATATTGCACTACAACCATACCTTGCTGTTTCTTAAAAGTACCATAAACTTTAAGTCTTACAAGGTCATTCTCCTGTAAAACACTATAAGTGCCGTTAAAAACATTAGCATCCCATTGCCCTGCCGATAATTGCTCACATTCAATAAGTTCATCCCTTATCAGAGTATAAACTTTTTTTATTTCGATTTCTTCATCGTCATGCTTATCAATAAGAATTACTGCATTGTTACTGTTACCAAGAAAGCTGTATTTTACTTTTTCAGTCACATCAATATCACCATTATTGGCAATCTTAACAATCACCTCATAATCAGATATGCGGTATCCATGCTGAGGTTGAGCAAAACCAAAAACAGATAGTGAAAGTATTATTGCAACAGGAGCAACAACTATAGACAGAATCTTTATAAATTTACTTTTCACTTTAAGAGCCTTTCTATATGCTTTAATAATTAAACATACATCAGTACCTAGTTTTTCAGGGAAAGCGAATTTCCCATTATTAGTGCTTTTATATCCTGAAAAAACGATTTGTAATCTACAAAAAGCAGCATTGGAGCTATAATGGCAGCTCTGTACCGATAATAGGTATCAGGCACATTTTCACTGATGAGAGCATTAATAAGGCCGTATGAAACAATAAAAGCCAACACTCCTATCAGATATGGATCCCATCTTATAAAGGCATGCATTATCCCGAAAACCGAAATCAACAGGCCAAGATACCACAGTAGCATCTCTATTTTAACAACAATTATTGCCATTGTATTTGCAGCAATGTCTGTTATATAAGGAACATCCTCAAGATGTGGTTTAGTCAGGAAATTATTAATGGAGGCAGCCACATCCTTTTCCATGATAGTATTAAAAATTGAGCTTAACTCTTCATCTAAGTCCTCATCCCCGCTTTTACTCCTGTCCATTGACAGAGCATGGTAATCCCGCATATTATACCTTACTGTGGTAAAGTTTATAATCAGGCTGCAGGCAAGAACAATAAAGCAAAATATCAAAGCCAGCTTTCGCTCTGTCTTTATATAGTAAAGCATCAAATAAACGAACAACCCGCCGCTTAAAGTATAAAGCATATAAATCCTTAACAGCGTGCTTAGCCAGATAAGAATGCAAACGCCTAGAATAAGCATGACTTGACTGGTTATAGATAATTGCCTGTCCTTAATTATTTTTAATGCCATATACCAAATCATTATTATGAAAAAGAAAATCAGTGACTCTTTCCTTGTATCAGCAGTCCAGACAATCATGCTGGGTATAAACATGTATATTGTTCCTGTTAAAAATGATCTTCTGTCTTTGAACTTAAGATCAAGAGCTACAGCCGTAATATAATATCCCGATAGAATTGATATAAATGAGTTTACAAATGATGCAGCGTACCGGTTCACACCAAATATAGCATATTGAATTCCCACCAGAACAGTATACCAGGTATACTCATAATCCAGTTTCCACACCGGTATCCCGGATTTTAACTGCTCAGCTATATCTTTGGCCACCTGATGGTATATCAATCCATCGGTCCCGGAATACTCCGTCCCATTTAAAAACATAACAAAAATAAAAACAAAACGTATTACCAATGCCAGTTCAGCTAAAACAATAAACCAAATTTTATTTGGTTTATCCTTAAATACAAGCATTCCAATAATGGCCGTAAGGGCCATCAGAAACAGCATCCACAATATTTTTTCAAGCATAGTATATGCACTAACCTTCAGCTCTGATTTTTACACATGGTCTTAATGATGAAACAGTCTCAGTCCTGTAAAACACATTACCATATTGTATGTATTACAGGCATTGATAACATCTTCATCGCGTACTGAACCGCCGGGTTGCGCAACATACTTTACACTGCTGGCAGCTGCCCTGTCTATATTATCTCTAAAAGGGATAAAAGCATCGGAAGAAACGGATATTCCGTTAAAACTCTTAATCCACTGAGTCTTTTCTTCTGCTGTAAGTTTTACCGGAACAGTATCAAACAACTTTTCCCATTCCTTTAATTCCATCTCGGTAATATCATCTCTCAGATAAAGATCAATGGCATTATCTATAACAGGATTCTTCAACCCTTCTTTAAACTGCATTCCAAGTACCTTAGGATGTTGCCTCAGCATCCAGTTATCAGCTTTCCCGGCAGCAAGCCTTGTGCAATGGATACGGGACTGCTGGCCTGCTCCGCACCCTATCACCTGACCGTCATATGCAAAGCAAACCGAATTTGACTGTGTATATTTTAATGTTATAGTGGCAATTAAAAGATCTCTTAACGCTTCCGGCGTAATATCCTTGTTTTTGGTCACAATTTGATTAAAACTGTCCTTGCTTATAACAGCATTGTTTCTCAATTGCTCTAAAGTTATACCGAATATCTCGCGACTTTCAATTTCCCCTGCATTATAATCCGGATCTATTTTCATTATGACATATCGGCCTTTTTTCTTGCACTTAAGAATCTCCAGAGCATCCTCTTCATAATCAGGTGCAATAATTCCGTCTGAAACCTCCTTTGAAAGAAGTTCCGCTGTATCCATATCCACTTTATCACTAATAGCAACAAAATCGCCAAAAGAAGAGACTCTGTCTGCTCCTCTTGCCCTGGCATACGCTGTCGCAACAGGCGAAATATCCATACCTTCAATACGATATGCTTTTTTCAGTACATCGCTCAGAGGATTGGCAACAGCTGCACCAGCAGGACTTACATGCTTAAATGAGGTAGCTGCGGGAAGTCCCGTTGCCTCTTTTAATTCCTTAACCAGTTGCCAGGCATTAAGCGCATCGGCAAAATTAATATAACTGGGATTGCCATTTAATATAGAGAAGGGTAACTCACCGTTTTTAATATAGACTCTTGATGGCCTCTGATGTGGATTACAACCGTACTTAATACTTAATTCACGCATGTTAAATCCTCCGAAAATATATTATATATTATGTCTATTCTTAATTTTTATCTCAACTTCACCTGTATTAATATCTATAGTTTTAACCAGAAGCGAAATTATGTTGTCCTGATTCAAAATTGCCCAATAGGCATCCAATGCTGAATCTGCACTGACCTGTATCGGCATGAGATAAGGTTCACCTATAAATGAAGGCAGAACTTCTCCATCGCATTCATAAGTATGTATGCAATGGCCTAAGCCTTTAATAGGTTTTTCATAATTAAAAAAATTTCTCACACAGGTATTGGGATCCCCTCCCTGTGTTTTTAGAATTGAAAGAGCGTAAGCATTTTTCCCGCCTAAATCCATAATACCAGTTATCCTGGGGGTGTAATTAGGAGCATCAGGCTCAAATGAACGTGTCATCAAAGCAGCTTCAAAGTTTTTACCGGAGCTGATATAATCAAATACAGTATCGGTTTGGTCACCGTTGGATACTATATGATAATTTCCAATACTTTTTATAGGGTAATAGATTATAAGTGACGGGTCTATGAGCTTGCTTTCATCATAGGCCCGTGTTCTGACAAATCCGTCTTCCTCAACAAATATCCTGTTTCTGCTGTTTTCGCTGCGACCCATAATCCAATATATTTGAAAGAGTTTCGTTCCGTCTTCAGATAAACCCAGTACCATTCCACGGCCGGGATATACATTTTTTTTCAACTTGTCAGCATTGTTTTGTGCTATACGTTTTAACATCTGCGTACTGTATCCTTTCAAATTATTAATTGGCCATTTTAAACAAATACATTTTATATCAATTAATCTGTATCAACAAGAGTTAAACACACCAAAAAAAGCACCATACTCTCGATGGCATTATACATTTTTTCACTAACCAATCATTCTATATAAATAGCATGCCTTTTTGTATCTCTTCAGAGATCTCTTCTCCCTTAATCAATGAAAGCAATGTATAGGCAAACCCCAGAGAGTTCGCAGGCCCTTTTGAGGTTATAAAGTTTTTATCAACAACCACGTCATTGTTTGAGATTATGGCACCTTCTAGCTCTTCTTCACACCCGGGATAGCATGTAGCTTTTACACCATTATAAAAGCCCATTTTGCCCGGAATTGTAGGTCCTGCGCATATAGCAGCAAGCATGCCTTTCTGTTCCTGATGTTTCCTCAAAAGACTCTGCAGTGTTTTTGATTCTGAGAGTTTTTGTACCCCCTTGCCTCCTCCGGGAATAACTATCATATCCTCAGGCATAATCTCAATCTCTTCTATAGTTGTATCAGCTACAATCAAGATATTGTGTGCGCCTAATACAAATTTATCACTCTTTATAGAAACCATAGTGGTTTCTGCCTCTCCACGCCTCAAAACGTCAACCACCGTTATTGCTTCAATTTCCTCGAATCCATCTGCCAACATAACATATACTTTCATGAATACACCCTCCTTTTTTGGTTTAATTATATTATAGCCCATGAGACATAAACCTAAAAGCCTGCTATAATATAATTAGCTATTATAATAAAAAGAAAAGGGAGCAGGATATTATATGGCAAATTATAAATTAAAACTTACCAGCAATACAAATAAAACCGACAGCAATGCACCTCAGTACTCATTATCTTACAATGCTGATAAAAGAGGAGCAGACTTAAATGCCAGCTATGAAGTTCTATCTTTGCTTAAAGAAGATAATGATATTGTAATGGAAGTAGACACATCCCTTATTATAGGTGCCAAAAAGAATAAAGAATTTATTCCGGAGGACTTTATTTCTGAAATAAGAAAACTAAATCTGGAGTATTCCTACAAAAGGAACGAATCTGTAAAACAGGATTTTTTCTCGATGCTGTTTTCATTAAAAAAAACAAGAGAGGAACATGTTATTACAGTTTACGTCCCTGACAGCGTCTGGAAAGATGAGATTTTTAAAAGCATAATCCCCGATTGTGGAGTAAGATATTATATAAAGAAAAAAACTGATGAACCTCGTAAGGTATTGGATAATATGAATACTATGACTGATAACGAGAAAAAAGATTATTTTACATTTGTAATTTTTGATGCAACGATGTTTAATCAAATGGGTATTTCAAGCAATCATTATGGATATGAAGATATCAAAAGAATTCTTGGAATAAGTTGAATCCAACGCCCGGATTTCCAAATATTAAATTTTCTTCTATTTTTAAATTTTTTGTTGTATAATGTATATAGATAAATATTTCATATTGAGAATATACATAATTTAAGGAGATGAAAATTATGAGTCCAGCAATAAAACATGGGTTTTACGCAAAAGTGTTAAAATTTATAATTATCATCCCTGTTCTGATAGCAATAATCTTTGCGTTGGTAAAAGGAAACTTTTTTGCGAGGGCTGTTATTCTTTCTATCGTTATATCCAGTCTGTTATTCAAATTATGGCGGCGTAGACACTATAAAGAAACTGAGTATGATGAAATAGGTTATTGGAGTGGTCTCGATGACTTTGAGCTGGGGATAGATTTGCATTGCTTTAATGATCTGGAAATATCCGACGATGAACTTGATTTATTTCCCGGTGACTATTATGATGGTAGACCTGTTTAACTTAAGTATTCACAGTACATAAAATACAGAATAAAAAAGAGAGCAAATGCTCTCTTTTTACTTGCCAGAATACTATTTAATTTCAACTGTTGCTCCAGCTTCTTTAAACTTCTCAACAATAGCAGTGGCTTCTTCTTTGCTAAGACCTTCCTTAATTGTGTTAGGAACGTTTTCTGTAACTTCCTTAGCTTCTTTAAGACCAAGTGAGGTAATTTCACGTACAACCTTAATAACCTTAATCTTCTGAGCACCAGCATCCTTAAGAACAACAGAAAACTCTGTCTGTTCCTCAGCAGGTCCGGCAGCAGGTCCACCAGCAGCAGGTCCGGCAGCAACTGCAACAGGAGCTGCTGATACGCCAAATTCTTCTTCAATAGCTTTTACTAGGTCTCTGAGTTCAAGGATAGTTAAAGTTTTGATTTCTTCAATAAACTTTGTAATTTTTTCACTCATTTTTAAATCCTCCATTACAATAAAATTATACTTCGTTTTTAGAAATAATTATGCCTCGTCATTGGCATTGGTATCGGCATCTGCTGGCTCTTCCTGCTTGTCTGCAATAGCGTTAAGAGCAACAGCAAGGCCATAAAGTGAACTTTGGAGACTTCCAATAAGTCGTCCCAGAAGTTCTTCTTTTGTTGGTGTGGCAGCGAGTTCTTCTACTCCGGCAACATCAATTATATTACCTTCACACATTCCACCCTTTATCTCAAGTTTCTTAAAGTCTTTTGCATATTTTGCAATTACTTTTGATGGAGCAACAGGATCAGTAGTACTGATAGCAACGGCTGTAGGACCTGTAAGGTATTTATTGATTCCTTCTAAGTCACTATCCTTTACAGCAAAACTGATAATTGAGTTCTTAATAACCTTATACTCAACACCTGCCTCACGCAACGCTTTACGGAGTTTGGTGTCCTCGTCAACTGTGAGTCCTCTGTAATCAGCTAGAACAATTGACTTTGCCTCTTTTAGTTTTTGAGACAGTTCTTCAACCACAGCCTTCTTTTTATTAAGAATCTTTTCACTAGGCATTTAGTGCACCTCCTTGATTATTAATTGAATCCTCCCACCCCCATCTAATCAAAGATTGCGGCGGGATAAGGAAACCTTGTTGTTATAGAGTTAAACAAAAAATAAACCCTTTCATAATCCAACCATAGACTATGAAAGGGTATTATAACCTTTCAATGAATACCTCGGCAGGATGATTTACGTTACATCCGTCTTTCTATTGCAAGAGAGTGGATTCCTGCTGTCTACAGCCATATTATGAAATTATCACATGATGTATTCTACAGTATCAATTCTAATTAGTCAAGAGCTTTTTGTTGATTGATTTTGATACCTGGTCCCATGGTAGATGTAATTGTCACACTCTTCAGATACTGGCCTTTTGCAGCGGCAGGCTTTGCCTTAACAACAGCTTCCAATAGAGTGCGGAAATTATCATGCAGTTTTTCGGTTCCGAAAGAAACCTTCCCGATGGGGCAATGGATAATGTTTGTTTTATCAAGACGATACTCAATTTTACCCGCCTTAATATCAGCAATAGCTTTTGCAATATCCATGGTAACTGTTCCTGCCTTCGGGTTTGGCATTAGACCTTTAGGACCCAAAACACGACCTAAGCGGCCTACAACACCCATCATATCGGGGGTTGCAACAACAACATCAAAATCAAACCAGTTCTCTTTCTGAATCTTTGTCACAAGATCCTCTGCACCAACATAATCTGCGCCGCTTTGTTCGGCTTCAGTAGCCTTTTCACCCTTAGCAAATACAAGAACCCTTACAGTCTTTCCTGTACCATGGGGTAAAACTACCGCACCTCTTACCTGTTGATCAGCGTGACGGGAGTCAACACCAAGTTTAATGTGTACTTCTACTGTCTCATCGAATTTTGCAGGAGCAGTTTTTTGTACCAATTCTATAGCCTCTGTTGGATCATACAATTTTGTTCTGTCGACAAGTTTTAAACTCTCAAGATATTTCTTGCCTCTCTTCATTTCATTTCACTCCTTTGTGGTAAAACATTAGCGGGAAATCTCCCTCCCACATTATGGGCAATATAAATTAATCTTCGACTACAACGCCCATACTTCTTGCGGTACCAGCAATCATTCTCATAGCAGCTTCAACGTCCGCCGCATTAAGATCTACCATTTTCATTTCCGCAATTTTTCTTACATCTTCCTTAGAAATTTTTGCTACCTTATCCCTTTGAGGTACTGCAGATCCGCTTTCTATCTTGCAAGCCTTCTTTATCAGAATGGCAGCAGGCGGAGTCTTGGTAATAAACGTAAATGAACGGTCGGCATAAACCGTTATAACGACCGGAATAACCAACCCAGCATCTTTCGCCGTTCTTTCATTGAACTCCTTACAGAATCCCATGATATTAACGCCATGCTGGCCAAGGGCTGGTCCAACCGGTGGAGCAGGAG
>DUNT01000028.1 GCA_012839205.1 Clostridiaceae bacterium | reverse complement strand
GCTTGCCAAAGGATACGAAGCAATTATTGGCGAACTATAAGGATGTTCCCAACAATATAATCGGGGCAATTGTGGAAGCAAATCGGACACGGAAGGATTTTATCGCAGAAAGTATATTAAAAAAGAAGCCCAAGACGGTGGGAATCTATCGCTTAACAATGAAAGCGAATTCAGATAATTTCAGACAGTCCTCTGTACAAGGCGTTATGAAAAGGCTGAAAGCGAAGGGAATAGAAGTTATTGTTTATGAACCCGTTTTACAGGAAGAGCTTTTTTACAATTCAAAGGTTATTAAGAGCTTAGAGGAATTCAAGGAAATGTCTGATTTAATTGTAGTAAACCGCTATAATGAAGAGATATCGGATGTGGCGTATAAAGTTTATACAAGAGATTTGTATTATAAGGACTAATGAAAGCGTACCAAAGAAGAACTGGCAGAAATAGTTCCCGTGGTGGAAGTTATTAACGGCGGAATCCTTATCCCCTACCACCGGTGGAGGGGATGTTGCCGAGAGAGCAGTCATACTCAAGTATGGCAGGAGTTATCTTCACACAATGCTATGGGGACTATTACCATTCTCTCTGTCACAGGTTTATGGCGGAACACTTCGTGAGATGGGAGAGGCCCTGCTTCCAATGAACGGATTGCTAAAAGCTGGTGCATTGTAATTTGTCTTTTTGTAAATATTTCATTTTATATAGACTTTACTGTTATGACAATACTATAATATTGGTATCATAGTGTAAAAAAGCGGGTATTCTTTGAATTGACCATTTTTTACACTGGGTCCCAAAGGTATTTAAGTAGTGAATTGGCTTATATGTTATCTGATAATTTTTCTAATATTGTCCGCTCAATAGGAAAGACCAAACACAGTTACCAAGGAGCAGCGAAATTTAATTATGAAAGAAAAGCTTAGTTTTCAATCCAGTTTATTAATAGGCTCATTGTTGTTTGGGCTGTTTTTTGGAGCCGGTAATTTGATATTTCCTGTTCATATGGGACAATCAGCCGGTAATAATACAATACAGGCTACAATTGGATTCCTTATTACCGGAGTAGGGCTTCCATTGTTAGGAGTAATTGCATCTGCCCTTTCGAGAAGCGAGAGTTTATTTGATATGGCAAAACCTGTTAGCAGGATATATTCAGTGCTATTTACATGCATGCTATATCTTACAATAGGGCCTTTGTTTGCTATTCCGCGTACTGCTACAGTTGCATTTGAAGTAGGTTTAAGCCCTTTTATTACAGAGGATTATATACAAATTGGCTTGTTTGTATTTTCATTCGTATTCTTTGCAGTTACCCTTTATTTTTCACTGCGACCGGGCAGAATTCTTGACTGGGTTGGTAAATATCTTACCCCTGTTTTTGTAGCGCTTTTATCAGTACTATTGATTGCAACTATTATAAAGCCAATGGGACGGGTGAGCCAATATGCACCTCAGGGAAATTACATTGATAAGCCATTATTTACTGGATTATTAGATGGGTACAACACCATGGATGCTTTAGCTTCACTTGCTTTTGCAATTGTTATTATCTCGAACATTGAGAAGCTGGGTATAAAGGATCCAAAAAGGAAAGCAGTTGAAATAAGCAAATCAGGTTTAGTATGTGTTGTGGGAATGAGTGTTATTTATGCATCATTAGCATATATGGGAGCAACAAGTCTGGGCAGTGTCAGCAGAGCTGATAATGGGGGCAGAATTATGTCCTTGGTCAGTGAGCATTATTTCGGATTTATTGGAAAAGTATTGCTTGCTGCAATTGTTACAGTTGCCTGTCTGAAAACAGCCATCGGTTTGATTACTTCATGTTCTCAGATGTTTAGCGAAATGTTTCCAAAATCAGTATCATATAAAAAATACGCCGTTATATTTACTGTATTTTCTTTTATTGTCGCAAATTTTGGATTAAACAAAATTATTCAATTATCTATACCGGTGCTTATGTTTTTATATCCTCTGGCAATTACTTTAATTATATTATCATTGCTTGCGCCAGTTATTAACAAACAAAGAGATATATACAGATGGACGACTATATTAACAATGATTGCAGCATTATTCGATTTTTGTAATGCATTACCGAAAACTGTTAAAGAAACAACAGTAATGAGGAAAATAATTGATTTTGCTCATATCTGTCTGCCAGGATTTGATTATGGCTTTGGCTGGATTATTCCGGCATTAGGCGGATTTATTCTTGGAATGATTATTTACAAAAAAGGAGTAAAGTACAGAGTAATTCCTTTTGTTTGGTAGTTATTCTGATAATATATTTTTATAGGAAGTGATAATAATGACATTATATACGAAACGATTAATCCTCCGTCCCTGGGTGGAATCTGATGCGGAGAGTCTATATGAATATGCAAAGGATCCTGCGGTTGGGCCCATTGCCGGGTGGCCACCTCATACCAGTGTAGATAACAGCAGAGAAATAATTAAGGATATTCTTGCTGTTGATGAAACCTATGCAGTATGCTTAAAAACTGACAATAAGGCTATCGGTAGCATTGGATTATTGATTGGGAAAGCCAGCAATATTGATATTAGCGATAACGAAGGCGAAATTGGGTACTGGATTGGTACTCCATTCTGGGGCCAGGGCCTTATTCCTGAAGCATGTAAAGAACTTATACGGCATGCCTTTGAGGATTTGAAACTGGAAAAATTATGGTGTGGATATTTTGAAGGAAATGATAAGTCAAAACGTGTTCAGGAAAAATGTGGATTCAAGTATCACCATACCAAAAAAGATGTTTATTGGAAGCTTATGGATGACATTCGTACTGAGCATATTACCTGTCTTTCAAGAAAGTTCTGGATAGAAGACCAACAAAATGAGCTGCTTGCCAGTACCTGAGGAGGATTTTCAAAGACTGTTCACTGACAATATATGTTTTTTAATTCGATGTGATATCCTGTAACAGTTATTTAGTATTAACATAAACTGATACTGTGAATTTACCTTTTAAGGGATGCCATCAATCATGCTCACAAGCAGTAGTTTTATAAAGCAGTCTCTGGGGTTGCATTTGTTCTTCGCACGAATTATGAAGGAACACTCTTTTTTCCTTGAAGTGGGGTTTACGCCCAGGGATGCTAACTTTACCCAGGAGGCAGATGCTTTCCGCATGGAATTTGACGGGCTTCTGGGAGAAGCTATTTCGCTTTCAAACGGTGTTGTTAATCCAGACGTTCTTCAATCCGGTGAAGTAATCACACCTTTCACTTTAAATGCAGAAATGGCAACTATATATTTTACAGGCATACAGATACCTACCCATCTAACGCAAGCTGAAGCAGAACTAATGGGTGGCGGTGCAACAAGCGTCAACTCCATGCTTGAACAATATGTATCAGCACTAAATCAAAGGGCAATAAACGCGACTGCTGCGTTAATACAGTTTAAGACAAATATCTTATCTAATGTTTTAAGTTGCAGAATGTTTACATTTAATTATCCTTTGTTGATTACACACATAATTCGCGAGGCAGAATTATATCTTCAGCAGCTAAGAAGACTACAGAACAGGGAAGAGATAAATCTGGAAAGAGAAGCCTACGAACTGGAATTTTTCTGGAACAGGCAAATGGCAGAACATGCTAAGTTTATTCGGGGATTACTTGATCCTTCAGAGAACAATTTAATCAGCCAGGCAGATAGTTTTGGGAATGAGTTTGATCAATTGGCAGCAGAGGCACAGGCAGCAATGGAAGCGACCGCTCCGTTGACCAGAGTTACAGACGATAGCATAAAGGCAACTGAAGATTTGCGGAATTTCAAAGCGCAAGGTACGCAGGGCATCCTGGCATGTCAAATAAGATCGATTATTATACCGCTGCTCGGGGATCATGTCTTGCGTGAGGCAAATCATTATCTGCGACTGCTTAAAACGTTTGAAAGAAGTAATTAAGGCCCTTGTTTAATATAGCCAAAATACGACAAATACAATTCAGGCAGAAAAGCATTTTTATATGACTTGTCTGCCTGAAAATAGACGGTTTGCAATACTCGTCGAAGAAGAATTCTGTATACGGTTAAATTTGTCGGCCGGTTAGCTTATAATATAAATGTTCAAAAACAAAGGCAGAACATAATTTTTTTAGCGCGGTGAGGAAACTATGAGGAAAATATCAATTAAGGTGATGAAGCAAACGGTCTATCAGGATTTGATAGAAGAGTATGAAAATCCCATACAACACGCTTGTGATATGAAGATAGGGCAAGTTTTTACTGCAAACGGATGGGAAAAACCTGAGGGCTTGTGTAACAGCGCATGGGAAAGTATGTCTCCATTTGTTATGACACTTGCTCACGGCGGTGAGGATATTTATGACGGTTGGATGAAGAACAAAAAATCTGCCATGATTTCCTGTAATGACGGTTTCCGCCCAGTAAGCTTTTTGATTGAAGTACTGGAGGACGAGGTTTAATTAGAGTTATTTATCCGGATGTATATCCAAAAAGCTGAGAAAAAAGGCCGCACGAATTAAGAAGTTGATGGAATTATTTTTTGATGTTTTCATGGTATAACCTCTTTTCAATTAATACTGTAACACCGTCAGTTTAGGGTTACCTGTTAATGTCAATACAATTATTAAGATGTTTATGCTCAATGTCGGACAAATAATCAATCATTCTTCTGTACATATCTTCCATACTATACCTTGGTTTCCAACCAAGCAGGCTTAGTTTTTCTGAAGAAAGTCTATTTTTACTTGTTACCGCATACCCATGGATATTGTTCTCAGGCACATCGTATTCAACCGAAATAGACCCTTCTGCAATTTTGTCTGCAACAAGTTCTGCCATTTTTTTTATTGTCATAGTAGATTCCTCATTGACTACGTTATAGGCCTGTCCGTTTGTGCCATTCAGTAGAATAAGGATTAATCCCAAAATTGCATCTGCCGAATAACAATAGTTTCCGATAGATGAACCATCAGTATGAAGAACGATATTCTTTTTATTTATAACACTTCTGGCAAACTGTGCAAATACCCGATTGTCAGTTTCACGGACCCCTGCGCCAAAAATCTGTGCCAGTCTGGCTATCTTCACAGGTAATCCATACTGATAAAAATAATTAATACAAATATTCTCAGCCATCCTTTTGCCCATTGGATAGCAACTTCGGACATTCATAATATCAATAATCCCACAGTCATCTTCGTGAACTTTATCGACTTTTGTGCCCATGTCTCCGTATACCTCCATAGAAGAAAGATATACAGCGCTTTCTATTTTTTTTTGATTAGCCAGCTTCATAATGTTGCAGGTTCCTAAGACTATTCCTTCCGATACTTCAACGGGGGTTTCTACCATTTTCCTAGAACTAGTCTCTGCTGCACAATGGAAAAGGAAATCAATGTCGAAAGGTATATCTGGGATATCACATAGATCTCCTTCTATTATAATGCTGCGGTCATCAAGCAGACTTCTGGCCTTTTCTGCATTCCGCACCAAAGTGATCAAATTAATGTTTCGATGATACTCATCATTCAAATAAGTAAAAAAACGTATCAACAGTGACCCCAGAAAACCTGTACCCCCAGTTATAAGTACTGTTTTTCCGTTCATTCTATCCCATGGCACATCTGTATCTGCCACAATGTATTTAAAATCTGCTTCCAATATCCTATTCATCTAGTCACCTACATAATGTAAAGGAGTTTATCAGTTTGGCTCTGGTAATTATCAAGAGTTTACCTTATTATAGGCATCATAGTAATAATTGGCGAGTGTAATGTTGTTTAGTTTACCCATAGCCAAATTTAAAAACTTTAAATCCTCTTTATTCTCCCTATCATAAATGGTGTTCAGGAACAGAATAATTTCAGCCGGTTGCTGATTCTTAATAATTTTATATAATCCTTCAAGAGCACTAAAATTTTGTTTATTAATTTTTAAGACTTCGAAATAATAGTCCAACTCATGAATCTGGTCTCCGATAAGGCCAGATAAAGTAGCCAAATCAAAATACACATCCTCCAAGTGTGAAGGGAAGTTGTTGTTCATTAGTAAATCAAAGCTTTTATTTAATTCAATTGCTTTAAGATAGCTTTCAATAGCAGCTGGGGTATCAAGTTGTTCCTTCTTTAATAAGGCTCTAATATACCAGATTTCAGGATGTTTTGGGAATTGCATAAGGGCCTCATCTGCATATTTTTCAATTTCTGCAAAGGTATATCTATCTTTTAAATGAAGCATATTTTTAATTAGAAAGACATATGGCTGGTAGGCGACAATTGTTTTATCAAATGTGGGCTCCTTCAGAGCAAGAAGGGCATACCGAATTGCTTCTTCAGCGTTACCTAATTGATTATGCGAACCGCTCATATAGTAGTAGGTTAGATTGTCGATTTTGTTATCTTCAATACGTTTGTTAAGCAATTCAAGATTCCGAGAATATTTTTGTGGTTGTAAGGAGTAACTATATCCCGTATGATAAATAATTAAAGAGACATCATTTATATGGGCGATTCTTAATTTATTACCATTTTTTAGAGGTTGCTCATGGATGGAACCAGAATAACGGATGCCGGATTTGCCCCTAAATACTCTTATGGTTGGGCTCTCTGAAATGATTTTAGATTCTGATCCTTCTATATTATACATCTTGCATAATATAGCATCATAATCTTTATTGTATACCATATGCTTTAAAACATTTTTTAATTCTTTGGGGGTATTTTCTTCAAAATACTCATCTGCATCTAAGAAAATTATCCAGTCCCCTGTTGCTTTTTCTAAAGCAAAATTTCTCGCATTACTGAAGTTATTATCCCATTCATAAAAATATATTCTTGCGCCATAACTCTTTGCTATTTCAACGGTATTGTCTGTGGAGCCGGTATCAACGACAATAATTTCATCTGAGATACTTTTAATACTCTCAAGACATCGGGCAATATTCTCTGCTTCATTTTTCACTATGAGACAAGACGATATTTGCATAGCTTTCTCCTCAAAACTTTATTAATTAATAATTCAGAATTTTGCTGTTGGACAATAAAGAATAATAATTTAGGATAAAATGTTATCAATTTTTCATAACTCAAAGTTATAATTCCACAACTGATTATATTTTAACATACCATATGTGATAATTAAATAAAGAACGTATGTTCTTATGCTTAGAGGTAATGTTGTGAAGCATCATGGAGCGTTGTTGATAAATTAGAAAACTAAGAAGTGAAGGTAAAATTTAAGGAACAGCAATTGCTGTTCCTTAAATTCAATAAATTAAATTTTCGATTATTGGAGTAACTGTAAAACTCCTTGAGGTTGATTATTTGCTTGAGCTAACATTGCTGTAGCTGCCTGTTGCAGGATGCTGTTCTTGGTGAATTCCATCATTTCTTTCGCCATATCAACGTCACGGATACGAGCTTCAGATGCTGTCAAGTTCTCAGCTGTTGTATTCAGGTTGTTGATGGTGTGTTCAAGCCTGTTCTGCATAGCACCAAGTTTAGCACGCTCAGAAGAAACTGTGCTAATAGCGTTATCAATAGTTTCAATCGCACTAGATGCACCACTTTGACTAGTTAAATTGATGCCCTTATCGATTGTGCCATCCGTTTGAACGGTACCTAACGATAAATCTTTAGCTTTCATGCTGCTAATTTCGAGTGAAACTGTCTGATCATTGTTTGCACCTACTTGGAATTTCTTATCTGTGAAGTTTCCATCAAGCAGTTTCATGGTATTAAACTCGGTAGCATTGGCAATTCTATCGATTTCAAGTGTTAGCTGTTCGATTTCCTTCTGAATCTCTGCACGGTCTGTAGCAGTAGTCTCTTCATTACCAGTGTTGGTGTCAGAAGCTGCCTGAACAGCAAGCTCTCTCATTCTCTGAAGAATGCTGTGGGTTTCATTCAGGGCGCCTTCTGCTGTCTGAATCAATGAAATAGCATCCTGTGAATTACGTTCTGCCTGGTTCAAACCACGAATCTGACCTCTCATTTTTTCTGAGATAGCAAGACCAGCTGCGTCATCACCAGCTCTGTTAATTCTGAAACCTGATGACAATTTCTCAAGGGATTTGCTCCCTGCAGTGGTGTTGATTGACAATTGACGATAAGTGTTTAGTGCTGAAATGTTGTGATTAATTCTCATAATTAAATCCTCCTTGATAATTGTTTTGGGAGAATCCTTTCTCCCTTGTTTTGATTCCTAATTAATCGGAACCTTGGTTATGAGTTTTCATATTTTGTTGGCGCCAATTAAATATGAAATACTCACATTGTTTATATCGGTAATTTACCACCGAACTTTATAGCAAAACAGAATTTTTTTCAAATATTTTAAGAAAAGATTCTTCGCTAACGCTCAGAATGACATGAGGGGGTTCAGGATGACATTGGCTAAAGGTTCCACATGGTGTATTCATTGCAATGACAGAAAAGTATGAAGAAAGGATTATTTGCTTCGCTTGGGATGACAAAATAATTGTGTCTTATTGGCATTCAGGTGGTAAATTTTTATTAATGAAAGCATTGCTTGTGCCGATATAGGTATTAGAGTTATATTATAAGATTCATGGAGGGATCTATATGAGAATTGATAGCATGGATGCGGCTTTCAAATCTACAGTAAGTGTAGCACCTACTCAGGTGAAACAAGAAACAGCAGTAAAAACTGAAAACACTGTTCCGGATACTGCCAGATTGAATAATCAAGACAATATCGGATTTACAGAAGAAAAAGTAAGTGATGCCTTTTTAGAGAAGGCGATTGATAAAGCTAATTTTACATTTGAAATACATAATAGATCACTGAGATTTAAAATTCACGAAAGATTAAATGAAGTAATGGTTAAAGTTGTAGACTCTGAAACTGAGGAAGTAATCAGAGAAATTCCGCCAGAAAAACTTTTGGATATGTTTGCAAATATGCTGGAATTGGCGGGATTGCTTGTGGATGAAAGAAGGTGACAACATGAACGGAATATCTGGTTTTACATCGCAGATGAGATTAACGGGTTTATCCGGCTTAGATACCGATTCTATGGTAAAGGAACTTATGAGAGCCGAGAGAATGCCTTTAGATATACTAAAGCAGAAAAGGACAGTCATTGAATGGAAACAAGAGGCTTACAGAGAAATCAGTACTTCTCTCATGGGTTTTAAGAGCAAGTTCTTTGATATTATTAATCGTTCTACTTATATGTTGTCTCAAAACTCTATCAAAGTCATGTCTGCCGTAAGCAGCAATAATTCGTATGTTACGGCCACCGCAGCAAGCGGAGCAAGTATAGGGGAGCGAAACATAAAGATTTCCCAGCTTGCCACAGCAAGTTCACTGACCAATAAATCAGGAATAAGTAAGGAGATAACCGGAAGCATTACCGTTGCTGAGGGAGAAAAACTTTCAGATAAACTTGCAGATCTTGCAGGCAAGAAAATTTTTGTGGAGCTGGACGGAGTCAGCAAACAAATTAAACTGGGCGGTACTGATGCACAAGATTTTAAACAGCAACTGCTGGCAGAATT
>DUNT01000027.1 GCA_012839205.1 Clostridiaceae bacterium | reverse complement strand
GTTAACGACAGAATTATCATCCAGAGCGCAGCGTAAGCACCCCAAACCGTCATCCTGAGCGCAGCGTAAGCACCCCAAACCGTCATCCTGAGCGCAGCGTAAGCACCCCAAACCGTCATCCTGAGCGCAGCGAAGCGGAGTCGAAGGATCTTAAACGTCAAATAATGTTGGTGAAGGATGAAGACAATATTTATTTGACACTTTTAGTTACAACAAGTAGAATAATTCAGTACGTTAGACAGAAACAGCAGGTGATATAGTGAAAAAAGTAAGAAACGAACTTAGAAACGTAGCAATAATAGCGCATGTTGATCATGGAAAAACAACTCTGGTTGACGCAATGCTAAGACAGAGCGGAATTTTCAGAAGTAATGAAAGACTGGTAGAAAGGGTTATGGATTCCGGCGATCTTGAACGTGAAAAAGGCATTACCATAATGTCCAAGAATACATCGGTAGTTCATAACGGAACCAGAATCAATATAGTAGACACTCCGGGGCATGCCGATTTTGGGGGTGAAGTGGAACGGATACTGAAAATGGTTGATGGTGTTCTTTTACTGGTAGATGCTTATGAAGGGGCAATGCCACAAACCCGCTTTGTTCTGAGAAAAGCCCTTGCCCTGCAATTAAAGCCTATAGTTGTTATTAACAAGATAGACAGAAAAGATGCAAGACCGGCCGAAGTAATAGATGAGATACTGGACCTTTTTATTGAACTGGGTGCCGATGATGATTTGCTTGATTTTCCCGTTATATATACATCGGCGAAAAATCATATCGCGAAGTATGATTTAGATGATGAATCGGATAATTTGGATCCCTTGTTTGAAACAATAAAAAAGCATATTCCTGCACCTATAGGCGATAGTGAGGCTCCATTGCAGTTTTTGGTTTCAAGCCTTGATTACGATGATTATATAGGCAGAATTGCGATTGGTCGTATTGAAAGGGGTACTGTTAATAAAGATCAGCAAGCAGTGATTTGTAAGAAAAATGATAGTCTTAAACCCGTAAAAATATCGTCTTTACAGAATTTTCAGGGATTAAAAAGGGTGGATGTAGATTCTGCGTCTGTTGGAGAGATTATTGCAGTTTCAGGAATACCGGATATCACAATAGGTGATACGATATGCGATGCAGATTATCCGGAGGCTATACCATTTGTTGAAATTGATGAGCCGACAATATCAATGTACTTTCTGGTAAATAACAGCCCCTTTGCCGGTAAAGAAGGTACCTATGTAACTTCCCGCCATATTCGCAACAGACTGTTTCGGGAAGTGGAGACAAATGTCAGCATGAGAGTTGAGGAAACAGACTCACCGGATGCGTTCAAAGTATCTGGCCGGGGTGAACTCCATCTTTCAATTTTAATTGAAACAATGAGAAGAGAGGGCTACGAATTTCAGGTGTCAAAACCGGAAGTTATTACCATTGAAAGAAACGGGGTAATATATGAACCCATTGAAAATCTGGTAATAGATGTTCCTGAAGAATACTTAGGAAATGTTATGGAAAAACTCGGGCAAAGAAAGGCGGAACTGATAAACATGCATGGTCCGTCTCAAGGCTATGTTCGACTGGACTATAGAATACCAGCCCGAAGTCTTATTGGATATCGTTCAGAGTTTTTGACTGACACCCGGGGAAATGGTATAATGAATCATGTTTTTTATGGCTATGAGCCCTTTAAGGGGGAAATCAAGAGACGTAACCGTGGTGTTTTAGTTGCATGGGAAGCAGGAGAATCTGTTACCTACGGTTTATATAATGCTCAGGACAGAGGAAGTCTGTTTATTGGACCCGGTGTTCAGGTTTATGAAGGCATGATTGTAGGGATGTGCTCGAGAAATGAAGATATAGTTATCAATGTATGCAAAAAAAAGCATGTTACAAATATCCGGGCCTCAGGTTCCGATGAAGCATTGAAACTGGTTCCGCATATAAATATGAGCCTTGAACAAAGTCTTGAATTCATTGACGATGATGAACTGGTGGAGATAACACCGAAATCTATTCGTCTTAGAAAAAAGATTCTAAATACTGAACAGAGAGCTAAGGTGAGAAAAGATGCAAAAAGATAACACCACCTTAATAAAAAGTGGAGAAAAAGACAAATTAAAGAAATCCATTAAACCCAAAATAAGAAAGAAAAAAGCAAAAAAGAAACGTTATTTATTTTTGAAGTTTCTGATTCTTGTATTAGTATGTGTTATTGTTTTTATGACATGTGCACTTTATGGATATCGCTTTATTATGGAAGGAACGGCTCAAGCCTCAGTTCCATTGACTGAGGAGACCGGCATTGTATTTAAAATACCTTCCGGTGCCAGAACAGTAAATATCGCAGAGGAGCTTAAGAATCAAGGATTTATTGAGGACCCCAGAATATATAGGATTATCTCTAAAATCCTCGGGTTTGATAACGCTTATAAAGCGGGAAGATATATTATTTCTAAGGACATGAATTACTATGCCCTTATGGTGAGGCTTAGCGGCGAACCGCTAAAGAATCCTACTCAGGATATTATGATACCCGAGGGCAAAACCTTAGTTGAAACAGCCAGAATCCTGGCGGCCCAAGGATATATTGACGAAGTCAAGTTCCTTAAAATCGCTGAAAAAGAAAACAAGGTGTTTGAATTTCTGAAAGATGTTAAAGCTACTTCAAGCAGAAAATACCCTCTTGAGGGTTATTTATACCCTGATACCTACAGAATGGATGAAGGTTGGACAGAAGAAGACCTTATTCAGCGCATGTTAAATGAATTCGACAGAGTGTTTACTGAGGAGCATTATAAGAGAGCAGAAGAGCTGGGTATGACAATTGATGAGGTTATTACTCTGGCCTCTTTAATCGAGATGGAAGCACTTTATCCGGCAGATTTTAAAAAGATTTCAAGCGTGTTTCATAACCGCTTAAACAGTGAAGATTTGCTGTTACTCCAGTCGGATGCTACCATACAATATGCAAGAATTTATGAAGGTCTTGGAAGAACAAGTGCGGTATTATTCAAGGACCTGGAAATAGACCATCCATACAATACCTATATCCATGAAGGATTGCCGCCGGGGCCCATATGTTCACCCAGAATAGATGCTATTGAAGCCGCATTGTACCCGGAGAAGACCAACTATTATTATTTCTTTGCTACTCCAGATGGTACAAATATTTACAATGAAACACTTGAAGACCATAACAGGGATCAACAAAAATATGGTGTAAGCGGATTTGATTAATATTATGAGGCGGCTTAAAAAGCCGCCTTTGTGTTTATATACCGGCAATTTATATAATATTAAAGGAATAATATTATGCAAGAAAAAATTATTTATTCTGAAACAGTTGAGTTTCTTCGTTCTGCAATAAAACGTGAAACAGGCTTTTTAAGAGAACTTGAGGAATATGCTAGATTACATCATATACCCATTATACAGCCCGAATCAGCCGCATTACTGAAACTTCTCGTAAAGCTGCACAAGCCACAAAAAATACTTGAAGCAGGCACTGCTATCGGCTACTCGGCTTGTATTATGTCAGTTGCTATGGATAAACCGGGAATAATTGATACAATAGAGATAGATGAAAAGCTGGTTGATATGGCTAAGAAGAATATCAAAACAATGTGCTATGATAACTGTATAAGGGTAATTTGGGGAGATGCCCTTGAAGTAATGGAATGTCTTAATTCAACCTATGATATGATTTTTCTCGATGCTGCAAAAGGACAATATATAGAGTATTTAAACCATGCTTTGCGGCTGTTGAGGCCGGGTGGCTTATTAGTAACTGATAATGTTTTATATAAGGGACTTGTTGCACAAAAAGATAAAATACAGCATAAACACAGGACCATAGCTACCAAACTGAAAGAATATCTAAGGCTGATTTGCAGCCATGAAAGATTGGAAACCTCCATTGTTCCAATAGGGGACGGTATGGCAATAAGTCTTAAGAAAGGTGATTAAAATGAAGAAAGTCGAGCTTTTAGCTCCGGCAGGTAATTTGGAAAAACTAAAGATGGCAATATTATATGGAGCCGATGCAGTATATTTGGCCGGAGAAGAGTTTGGACTTCGTACTGCCTCTGATAATTTTACTTTTGAAGAAATGAAAGAGGGAATAGATTTTGTTCATGAAAAAGGTAAAAAAGCATACCTTACAATGAATATAATTCCTCATAACGATGATATGGCCAATGTGTCTAAATTTATAGAAAAGGCGGTTTTAACAGGTATTGACGCTGTCATTGTTTCTGATCCCGGAATGTTTACTATTATAAAAAGTGCAGTACCAGAGCTTGATATCCATATCAGTACACAGGCTAATATAACAAACACCGAGACCGTCAAATTCTGGCATTTGGCAGGTGCAACAAGAGTTGTACTGGCACGTGAACTTTCCATTAACGAAATAAAAGAGATACGTGCCAATATTGCTGAAGATATGGAACTGGAAGCATTTGTTCATGGCGCAATGTGTATTTCATACTCAGGAAGGTGTCTGTTAAGTAACTATATGACCGGAAGGGATTCCAATAAAGGAGATTGTGCTCAGCCCTGCCGGTGGAAATATCATCTGATGGAGGAAAAACGTCCTGGGGAATATTTCCCTATTCAAGAGGATAAAAGAGGTACTTTTATTTTCAATTCCAAGGATCTTTGCATGATAAGACATATACCGGAGCTAATTTCCAGCGGCATATCCAGCTTAAAAATTGAGGGCCGTGTAAAAAGCTCTTTTTATGTTGCTACTGTAGTTAAAGCATATAGGGATGCTATCAATGCTTACTACAATAATCAGCCATATGATGAAAAATGGTTTGAAGAAATAAGTAAAGTTAGCAATCGTGATTTTTCAACAGGGTTTTTCTTTGGTAAACCTGGCCATGATGATCATAATTACAGCACCAGTTCATATATTAGGAATTATGATTTCGTCGGTATTGTAAAAGGTTATGACAAGAGTAAAGAAATGGTGGTAATAGAACAGCGGAACCGGTTTCAGGTGGGAGATACAGTTGAAGTAATGCCGCCGGATGGTCCTGTTACCGAGTTTGTAGTAAATGAAATGTTTGATGGAGAGGGAAATAATATTACTGTGGCTCCTCATCCTCAAATGGAAGTAAGAATACCCATGAAACCCTTGCCTCAGCATGCAATTTTACGGGTTAGCAAATAAGGCTCCCACTTGTTGTACCTGGCAATAATATTAGAAAATTCTAATGTTATGGTCTGGAAAGCTGTGGTATTATAATATTATGAATAAGCTGGACTGTATTTTAGTGTACAGAGCTAAGCAAATAAATATCTTACTATAAGGAGGTCTTTGACCATGGCATTTTTTGATGATGTTAAGAGATTTGGCAAAAATCTTACTGACAAGGGTAAAGACGTAATTGAAATTACAAAACTCAACTCACAGATTAACGCTGAGAAAGATAAAATTAAGGATTTCTATGTAAAAATCGGTGAGGAAGTATACAAAGCGTATTCTGCAGGTGAAGAAACAGCTTATAACGAATATTGCGCTGAGATCAAAAATATTGAGGATACCATTAACGAACTTACAGCAAAGGTTCTTGAATTGAAAAACGCAACAAAATGCCCCAACTGTGGTGCTGAAGTGGCCAAAGATACTTCATTCTGTTCTACATGTGGTACAAAATTAAACTAATAATAGTCATCTACTGAAAAACGGCCAATTTTTGGCCGTTTTTTTGCGGATATTTTTGTCAACACAGAAGATTCTTCGCTTTGCTCAGAATGACAGAGGGGTGTTATCCTGAGCGCAACGTAGCGCTTCTGTACTGTCATTCTGGTGTGTCCAGCAAGCTAGATTGTGCTAGCCGGTGAAAGTCCGGTCCCGGTAATCGCCAAGGAGCCGGGTAGCAAGTCCCGGTGCGTCGCAGTAATGCGGGGTGCTAAGCGGGATGG
>DUNT01000026.1 GCA_012839205.1 Clostridiaceae bacterium | reverse complement strand
TCGCATGTTAAGAATAATGCGTAACAAGTTGGTGCCTGTAGAGTGAGTCAAATGCGCCGCTCCATGAATCCATCAATTTGGAGGTGAAGGTGCGAGGTTGGAAGTAAGAAATGTATATAATTATTATGAGCAAACATCTCACTTCTCACATCCCATCTCTCACATCACGTTATTGTCATCCTGAGCGAAGCGGAGCCGAAGGATCTTAAACGTCAACGCTAAAGATTCTTCATTTCGCTTCGCTCCATTCAGAATGACAGCGGGATGGTAAGATTCTTCGCTGCCGCTCAGAATGACACGAGGGTGTTCAGAATAACAGTACAGGTAAACTTAAAAACCAGTTCAACTGCAAATGGTGCCTTGAGTGATGTCAAATGGCGTCAGCGGAGCACGGATTGCGGGGCTACGCGACCTGAATCCCGGATGGATTCACTTAAGCGGCGCATTTGACTCGCTCTACAGGCACCAACTTGTTACGCATTATTCTTATGAGGTGACTTTAGCACCATAACCCCATAGCCCACTGCATATCTTACAGCACTATTGCTTGAGAAAGGTTTCTGGGACTATCTGCATCAATATTTTTCTTCTCAGCTATATAATATCCTAAAAGCTGCCCTATAAATCCAATCATAGGGGCATATTGCATATCATTATAATCGTAGGTAAGATCCAGTGTATAGTCCACATCATTCATGCTCTTACTTACATCCTTGCCCACAGCAGCAGTCACTGCACCAAAGCCTTTCATCTGGGATAAAAGTTTGGCATCGTGCTCCGTTGATTTTGAATTAACCAAAGTTAATACCATGGTGTTTTCATCCACAAGACTCATTGGACCATGGCGGTATTCAAGACTATAATAGGCTTCAGAATTGACAATGCCCATCTCCTTCATTTTATTCATGCACTCATTTGCAATTCCGTAATATACGCCTTGTCCCAGGGTAATAAACAGATTGAGGTCGGGATTCTCTTCAATTATTTTCTTGGCCATCTCATCCATTTTGGGAAGTATCTCCTGAGCCTTCCTGTCATAATCGGCCATAACCTTAATTTCATCATTCTTTCCCGCAACATACATGGCCATGATCATTGCAAGATATACCATGCTGGTAAAAGAGCGTGTCATAATGACACTGTCCTCAGAAGATACCGGAGAAAGAATCACATAGTCATTATATGTTTTACTGTCAGGATCACAGGTTATGGCAAGTGTCTTTACGTCAGGGAAGGACCTTACTTTGTCAATTGCCATTCTTACCTCAGTAGTGTAGCTTTTCCTGGTGATGGGCAAAACCAATACTTTCTTGCCTTCAACAAAAGTCTCGGGGAAGAAATAGAGCTCTGAGCAGGGTACAGCCCTGGCTGAAATACCGGTATAAGTTGAAAATGCATGAGCGGCACTTTGGGCTAAATAAAATGATGTACCACATCCGGTAAATATAAGCTCATCATACTGATTACTTTTATCAAACGCTTTGTCCAATACTTTGTATATTTCATCAAGGGTATCATTAATGCCCTTAAACGACTCTGGCTGACCGTATATTTCCTTATAGGTTAAACTACTGTTTTCCTTCATACTTCTTCTTCCTTTCTGTTTATATTAATGTCGTTTAATACATTTACATCTGGATGACTTCAATTCCCAAAAGTTCTGATACCGCAATCATTTCATCCGCCGCGTCCTGCCATACGATACTGTAATGATGGGGTATTCCTTCTTTGATAATATTTTCTACAATACTCCTGACACTGGCTTTTGTTTTCACGGTCACCATAACACCCCTTGTATACCGTGGAGAATCAATGGCTTCACCTCGTAAGAGAAACAATTTATACACCCCGTCAATATTACAAAAACGTGCAATTGTAACCTCGCCTGTTTTTAAGGAACCATAGAAGGCTGTTCCCTGCCCTGCCAAAGGATGATTGTTAATTGTCACGTCATATTTTTGGTTCATTAATGACAATGGTGCATTACCGCAGTGCCAAAAGGTTAATGTATTGTTCTCCTCATCAATATTAATCATATCGGTTATGAAACCGGGTTGTTCTGTAAGCTGGTGCTGCACAATTAATGCCAGTCCTGCGTCCACATCACCTTCACAAATAATATTCATATCCTGATCATCCGCTAATCTCGCCATTACAGCACAGGGAGTAGTCTTAAGCTGTCCCATTTCAGGCCAGCATTTTATTGTGGCATAGTCATACCCCTGTTCCCTGATAATTTCCTGTAAAGCAAAATATAGCCTTGAATGGTTTTCCAGATGCTGATCAGGCAAATTACTTACGTCAAATTCAGCAGTAATTTTTTTCATATCTGCATTTACTTTTTCTTCCGATATCTTTTCCATTCTGTCGAATACCATCTTAAGGTCTGTAGATTCCATCCGTACTCCAAATGTTCTTCGAATCAATCCCTCATCAAAAGCAGAATTATAAAATGCAGTAGGACGGTAACCAAATAACCCTAAAAGCGTTCCTTTAAGTTTATTTACTGTATTGTAGGCCTTTATAAGGCTTATAAGACCTTCTGCAGCCCTTTCGTCCTCCTTACTCCCATAAATCACATGATACTTATGCCCCAGCCTCCGCAATGAAGCAGCGTTCATTGTAGCGGCTACCAGAGCATTTGCAAAAAGCCGGGTATCTTTATCGAAAGGCGGCTCGTAGGGCGCCCATAATATAATGGGTACCTTTAACTCTTCTGCCATCCGGGTTGAGATGTCATCTCCGGTAAAAGCACCATAAAGCATTATAATAACATCCACATCGGCTTGTTTAAATCTTTTTGCCGTCTCCAAAATGGTATCGGAAGTACTGACAATCTCTTCTGCTCTTACCAGATTCATTCCTTTAAGGTTTTCCTCCAGCCATTTTCCATAATCCTCAAGCCTTTTATTTGGAAGTTCCCTGGGCCAGCGGCCGGACAAAGTCGTAATAAACCCAATATTTAATACCTTTTTCATTAAATCACGCTTCCTGTCCTTGTCGTCTGTTTTTATGCCTTTCCTGCAGAGCCTGCTAATTCTATAATATTTCTAATAACATCCCCCATTTTGTTGCATGCATATTGGGAGATTTTCCATGAATGCCCCTGATGATCAAGGGTTTGTATACCCTCGTTATAGTATTCAACATATTTATATCTGATTTCTGTACCAAAATTAATTTTAGCAATACCCAGCTTTATGGCCTCTTTGATGGTATTCTCAGCCATACCGGTACAGCCATGAAGCACAAGCGGGATATCGGTGAATTGTATTACTTTTTCCAGCACATTCAGCTTAATATCGGGCTCTCCTTTGTAATAGCCATGGGCATTACCTATACCAATGGCAAGAGAGTCAGGCTGACACAAATTTAGAAATTGTTTTACCTGATCAGGATTAGCAATATTCTTATTTTCAAGAGCTTCGCCCTTTTCATCCAGACGTATCAGCTCCCCGATTTCTGCCTCAACAGGGACATCAAAGTTTTTGCATACTTCAATTACCTTTTTTGTCAAGGCTGCATTTTCTTCTACAGGAAGTGCTGAGCCATCAATCATAATTGATGTGAATCCTAATTTCAGCATTTTCATACAGGTATCAAAGCTGTCTCCGTGGTCAAGATGGATTGAAACCGGCACTGATACCTTGTTGGCACACCATTTTGCCACCTGAACAAACCAGTCATGTCCTGAATATGCTCCGGTAGAAATATAGTGGGCAAGTATTACTGGTGACTGCATTTCTTCTGCAGTCTTACATATGGACCAAATAATATCATAATTGCCTCCCTGCGTATTAAATGCAGGTATTGCATATCCCTGTTTACGGGCTTTTTCCAACATTTTTCTGTTGTTTGTCAGCATTGTTATACCCCTTCTGATTTTTTTTGATTATCCCTTAACTGCACCTGCTACTAAACCCTTAACCATATACTTCTGAAAGAAGAAGAACAGGGCCACCATAGGAACTGTGCCGATTATGGAAATAGTGTTTATAAGCGACCAGTCATAGGACAGCTCTCCTAAGTATCTCAATGCAACACCGGCCGATAAAGTACGTAAACTATCGGTTTGAATTAATGTTGCTGCATGGAGATAATCATCCCATGTGGCTAAAAATGCATATAGTCCTACAGCCAGCATTCCGGGTTTAACCAGAGGTGTTACAATTTGAAACAATATCTGACTTCTGTTTGCACCGTCAATAAATGCTGCTTCTTCAATAGCATTCGGAACTGCATCAAAAAAACTTACCATAAGCAAAACAGTGAATGGAAGCATATCTGCAATGAGAGCCAGAATCAGCCCCTCCATTGTATTAATCAAATTTATGTCACCAAGAAGGTCATACAGAGAAATCATCCTGCTGACCACCGGAAACATCTGGGATGACAGCAATAGTGCAACCGCCCATTTATGCCACCTGAATCTGAATCTTGATAAGGCATATCCTGAAAAAATTGCCAAAACCGTGGTTATTAATGCCGTTACTCCAGATACAATAAAATTGTTTTTATAATATACAAAAAATTCATTGTTTACTTCAAACAGCTTTATATATGCATCTAAGGTGGGGTCTGTCGGGAAAAATGATGGTGGAAATCTGTAGGCTTCCATATTGCTCTTAAATGATGTTATCAGCACCCAATATATCGGGAAAAGCAGAAAGATAAGTATTACTGCTAATACTATATATTTCAGGAGGCTTGAAAACAATCTATTTTTCATTCGGTATACCTCCTCTTAATCTATATCTGTTGTGCCCAGCAGTTTATTGTATATTACGATTACTACTACCATCAGCAGCATCCAAATGGTAGTCACTGCCGCACCTGAACCAAGATTATTGGAAATAAATGCCTCACGATAACTCAATACCGCCAGGGTTGTGGTGGAATTATCAGGACCCCCGCCAGTCATTGTCCATATCAGTGGGAACTGTTTAAAGTTTGCTATTATGGCCATTGATATGACAATTTTTATAACACTTTTCAAGTAAGGTAATACTATGCTGAAAAACTTCCTGGTCCTGCCGGCACCATCGATAGTGGCCGCCTCAAGCATATCATCAGGTACATTTTGCAGCCCTGCCAGCAGTAATAAAGTTGTAAGGGGTATTTGCTTCCACAACGCCGCTATACCTATTCCCAGCAGCGCTGTTTTTGTATTATTAAGCATTGCAAAATCAGTAATGGCACCCCCTGAAAAAACACCCACAAAGTATTTAACCAGGCCGTACTGAGGCTGAAACATCCACATCCATATAAGAGCAGATATTATTGTGGGCACAACCCAGGGGGTCATCATGATACTTCTGATGAATCTTGCAAATAAAACTTTTGAGTTTAATATTAATGCAAGAATCATACCAAAGATAAATTGCAATATTACAACAAAAAGTACAAAACTAAAAGTTGCTATAATTGCTCCTATTAGTTTTTGACTTTGAAAGAGTTTTATATAATTTGCAAAATTATTCCACTCCCCCGGCTGGCCTGATATTATATTTTTTATCCGAAAGTCCTGAAAGCTCTTAATTACAGAGTCGACAATGGGCACTATTATAAATGTAATGGTCATTATAAGTGCCGGAAGCAATAATAACGATGAGAAAATAATATCGCCTGTCGATCTTTTAACAGGTATTAATTTCTTTCTTAGTGGTCTACCCATACTTTTATTTACCATAATAATCAACTTTCCTTAGTTAATTGTAAAATTCAAATAGTTGATGATTACCATTTTTATATGTCCCATAAAAGCGGGATGTATTTCCCGCTTTTACATCTGATATTATTCCAATAAAGCCTGGGCAGCAGTTTTAAAGTCTGCTATACCCTGTTCAACACTCTTTCCGCCTACTGTTACAGACTGAGCCAGTGTACACAGCTCAAGATTAATGTCGTTTAAGGTCGGAACAAATGCTGAAGGCATGGTCTTATCCAGCGAATCCTTCGCACCTTTCAAGATTTCACTTTTCGTGATTACTTCCAGATCCTTCATTGACTGTCTGGCAGGATATGCTGGAGTAATAGCCAAAAAGTCATTCAGTACTTCTGCCGAAACAAGATATTCCACAAGAAGCCTGAGGGCTTGTTTCTGGGCAGTTCCATTGTCCATTAATACAAGAGTCGCTGCCTGAAGGATACTTTCTCCCGATCCATCTCCTCCGGCCAAAGGTGGTGCTGATGCTGTAAAGTTCTTTATGTCAGGATTTATGGTGGAAGCACCGTTATATCCCCAGGACTGGTCATAGTACATTGCTAATTGTCCGAGTGCAAACAGATTTCTCAAATCCTTAAGTTTTGCATTCTGCGGGTTATACCCCTTTTCATCCAATAGCTTTATCATTTCAAAAGTCTGCTTGAATGCTTTAGAATCAGCATCAAGTTCTCCGTCATCGGTTAGCACTCTTCCGCCGAAATTATAAACCATGGCCGTCAATGCGGCACCTGAAATAGGCACGGATGCTGTTGTTTGACCAAATGCATAGACCTTGTTTCCGTCTGCTGTTTTGAGCTTTGATAATTTTTCAGCCATATCAAGCATCTCATCATATGTTTTTGGTGGTTTTTCAGGATCTAAACCTGCTTTAGTAAACAAATCCTTATTATAGTATAAAACAAAGGGGGAAACATACATGGGAAGTGCATAGGGCCTTCCGTTTATACTGCAGGCTTCCAGCATGGCAGGATAGAAGTCATCCAAAAACTCCTCTGAAAGAATAGTGTCTACAGGAACTGAGAGACCTGCATCTTCAAATACAGGAGTCCATCCAATTTCACCAAACAAAATGTCAACCTTGTCTCCGCCGCCGGCCATATTAATAACCTGGTTTACAATTTCGCCATATGGTGCAGTGACCCATTCGATTGTAATATTCTCATATTTTTTCTCAAAATCTTCTTTTACGCCATTCCAAAAATCCTCATAACCTGTTTCCAGTATTGCATAGTTGGCAAACTTGAGTGTTACAGGTTCTGTGGGAATAGCTCCTTGGGTAGCATCTCCTGGTGAAGGAGAGGGGGTTTTCGTGTTGGGTGTTGGTTTGCCGCATGCCGCTAAAGAGAATACCATAACAATAGTCAATAGCAAGGCAATTATTTTTTTCATCGTTATTATCCTCCTGTTTAAATATTTGCATTTTAAGATGCAGAGAATTAATATTTTTATGCTCCCGGAATTAAATTTTACTTTGTATTCACCAAAGTTATAATTTCTATTTCATTTTTTACTTATCTACCATATTTAATACATTCAAGAGTGAGTTGGAGTTAATTTCCTGAAAAAAAAAGAGCTAGTCCACTAGCTCTTTTTCATTAAAACAGAATCTGTAATTATATTCATTAAAAACATTCCTGTAAGTTACTGCATTTAAAAATCTGCATTATTAACTGTTCTGGGATATGATAGAACATCTCTGATATTTTGGATTCCGGTTATATACATAAGTATACGTTCAAAACCCAGACCAAATCCGGCATGCTTTGTGCCTCCGAAACGGCGGGTATCCAGATACCAATCGTATTCTTCTTTGTCGAGACCCATTTCTTCCATGCGCTTTACTAATACATCAAGACGCTCTTCTCTTTGGCTTCCGCCTATAATCTCACCAACGCCGGGAACCAGAAGATCCATGGCAGCAACTGTTTTATTATCATCATTTACTCTCATGTAGAAAGCCTTGATCTCTTTAGGATAGTTTATAACAAACATGGGTTTTTTCATAATCTTCTCTGTTAAATAGCGCTCGTGTTCTGTCTGAAGATCCGCACCCCATTTTACTGGGTACTGGAATTCATGGCCGCTTTTTTCAAGCAACTCTATTGCTTCTGTGTAAGTAATGCATCCAAATTCAGAGTTAAGAATAGTGTTAAGTCTTTCATAGAGTCCTTTATCAATGAAATTGTTAAAAAAGTCCATCTCTTCCTTAGCATTTTCCATTACAAATTTAATTATATATCTGATCATATCCTCGGCCAGCTTCATGTCATCATTAAGGTCAGCAAATGCTATTTCCGGTTCAATCATCCAGAATTCGGCCGCATGACGGGTTGTATTACTGTTTTCTGCACGGAAAGTCGGCCCGAAAGTATACACCTTGTTAAAAGCCATTGCATAGGGTTCCACTGCAAGTTGTCCGCTTACTGTAAGACTTGTATGTTTCCCAAAAAAATCTTCCCTGTAATCAACTTCGCCCTTATCATTTCTTGGAACATCGTTTAAATCCAGAGTTGTTACCTGAAACATCTCCCCTGCGCCTTCACAATCACTGGAGGTAATAATTGGGGTATGGACATATACAAAATCTCTTTCATAGAAAAAACGGTGTATAGCGTAGGATAAAACCGAACGTACCCTAAATACTGCTGAAAAAGTATTGGTTCTTGGGCGAAGATGTGCAATTGTTCTTAAAAATTCAAAGGAATGGCGTTTTTTCTGTAATGGATAATCAGGGCTTGAGGCTCCTTCTATCTCAACAACTGTAGCTTTAACTTCATATGGTTGTTTTGCCTGTGGGGTCTCCACCACATGCCCCCTTACTCTTATCGCACTTCCTATATTCAGCTTGGTAATCTCTGAAAAATTATCCAGGCTATCATCATACACTACCTGAAGGTTCTTAAAAAATGAACCATCGTTTAATTCAATAAACCCAAAAGTTTTTGTATCTCTTTTACTGCGTATCCAGCCACAAACCAGAACTTCCTTACCTGACAGTTCTTTATGAATTTGGTTCAGCTTTTTTATTTCAATTCTATCCACCAAAATCAACTCCAATACTTTTATTGCTTATCCCTTGATATCAATTCATTATACCATCTTAACCGGCATATTCAACTGCGAATATGTACATTATTTATTAAAAAATTGTAAAAAAAATCACTAACCTGCCATTCAGATACTAAAGATCCTCAATTTCAGTTTATATCATCATATAACAATATACAAGCCACTCGGCTGACCGAGTGGCTTGCTTACAGAGTCGTTATCAGTCGTTGTTCTCAGGATAATTCTCACGAGCTATATAATGTGTGTGCAGCAGCTTATGAGCTTTATGTCCTCCTGGCTTTTCAAAGTACTCCTCATACATTTTCTGAACTCTTGGATTATGGTGTGACCTTCTGTAAGTAAGGTTTTGATCCTCCTGATAAAGGGCTTTGGCTCTTTCTGCCATAAGGTTAACTTCATTTCTTACAATTGCAGGCTGGATGGGTTGTCCGCCTCCGCAGACGCAACCACCGGGGCAGGCCATAATCTCAATGAAATGATACTCAGCCTCTCCTGCCTTAACCTTATCTAAAAGTTTTCTGGCATTACCAAGGCCATGGACAACAGCTGCCTTAATTTTAACGCCACCGATTTCGACCTCGGCTTCCTTAAGAGCTTCTACACCTCGAACAACCTTAATGTCGATATTATCATCATCCTTACCGGTCAGCAGATAAGGTACGCTTCTAAGAGCTGCCTCCATAACACCGCCAGTAGCTCCAAAGATTACACCTGCGCCGGTTGCTTCGCCCATAGGATCGTCAAATTCTTCATCCTCAAGATTTCTGAAGTCAATTCCGGTTTCCTTAATCATCTCGGCAAGCTCACGGGTTGTAATAACCTCATCTATATCCGGATAACCGGTTGAAGCTAATTCAGGCCTTTCTGCCTCATACTTTTTAGCTGTACAGGGCATAACCGAAACAACAAACATTTTATCCGGATCTATACCCATTTTATCGGCATAGTAGGATTTAAGCACTGCACCAAACATATTCTGGGGTGATTTACATGTTGATAAATTGTCAAGCATATCAGGATAGAAATGCTCACAGAACTTTATCCATCCGGGGCTACATGATGTAATAAGTGGAAGGACACCGTTGTTCTTAATTCTGTCAACCAGCTCGGTTCCTTCTTCCATTATTGTAAGATCCGCTGCAGTATCAGTATCAAATACTTTTGCAAAACCTAATTTCTTCAGTGCTGCAACCATTTTCCCTGTAACAGGGGTTCCGATTGGATAACCAAATTCTTCGCCTATGGCTGCTCTGACAGCAGGAGCTGTCTGAACAACAACATGAAGATCTTTATTGTTTAAAGCATCCCAAACCTTCTCTGTGGAGTTCTTCTCCCGCAAAGCGCCTACAGGACAGGCCACAATACACTGACCACAGTTTACACAAGGTGTATCCTTCAGAGGCATATGGAAAGGTGATGCTACAATCGTATTATAACCTCTGTCAATTGTTTCGATAGCTGAAACAGTCTGTACATCTTTACATACGCTCACGCAACGGCGGCATAGAACACATTTGTTGGGATCCCGCACTATTGAATGGGATAAATCATCGATAGGATAGTGCTGGAGTTCACCTTCAAAACGAATGTCATGGATATTCAAATCTCGAGCAAGCTGTTGAAGTTCACAATTCATGCTTCTTACACAGCTGAGACATTTTTTCTCATGGGATGACAGAATAAGTTCCAGTGTAACTTTACGGGTTTCACGAACCTTGGGACTATTGGTAATAACTTTTAAGCCCTCTGATACAGGATACATACAGGCAGCCTGTAAGCTTCTGGCTCCCACGTCCACAACACACATACGACAGGCACCGATTTCATTTATATCTTTGAGGAAGCAGAGGGTGGGTATACTAATCCCGGCACTCTTTGCGGCCTCAAGCACGGTTGAACCAACCGGGGCTTTTACTTCTTTACCGTCAATTGTAAGGGTAACAAATTCAGACATTATATTTCACTCTCCCCTCTTATTTCTTCTCAATGGCGGCAAATTTACATACTTCCATACATACACCGCACTTAATACATTTGCTTTGATCTATAAGGTAAGGCTTCTTGATTTC
>DUNT01000025.1 GCA_012839205.1 Clostridiaceae bacterium | reverse complement strand
ATTGCCGTCAAGTAAATGTTGGAATTATTGGACTGGGAACAGTCGGAACCGGGGTTGCACGTATTCTTCTGGAGCAGAAAGAATTATTAAAAACCCGTACCTCTTTGGACTTTAATTTAAAAACTATTGTGGAGCTGGATTGGAGTAAAGACCGAAATCTGGATCTTTCACAGGTAAACTGTACAACAGATGCAGACACGCTTTTAGAAGACCCTGAAATTAATGTTGTTATCGAAACCATTGGTGGATATGAGCCTGCCTTCACCTTTATAAGCAAGGCGCTGAAAAATCGTAAGCATGTTGTGACAGCTAATAAGGCTTTGATTGCCACTAAAGGTATGGAGCTGTATAAAATGGCTCAGGAAAATGGTGTAGATTTTCTGTTTGAGGCTAGTGTGGGCGGAGGAATCCCAATTATCAAGAGCCTTCGTGAAGGACTTGTCGCAAACAGATTCGAAAGCATTTATGGTATTCTAAACGGAACAACCAACTATATCTTGACAAAAATGCATCAAAAGGGCCTGGATTTTGCCGATGCTCTAAAAGGTGCGCAAGAAAAAGGATTTGCCGAAGCTGACCCCACCCTTGACATCAGCGGTGGAGATGCCGCCCACAAACTTGCAATATTAAGTACCATTGCCTCAAATTCCTTTATTCCATTTGACAAGATATATCTCGAAGGAATCACCGAAATTACTAAACTGGATATCAGCTTTGCCCAGTCTTTCGGAATGACCATCAAACTGCTGGCAATTTACAAGAGATCTGAAGAGGGTGTGGATTTGCGCGTCCATCCTACATTGATTGATAACTCTCATTTGTTGGCGGCCGTCAGCAATGAGCTTAATGCCATATTTGTGAAAGGTGATTTTGTGGGGGACACTATGTTCTATGGCCCCGGAGCTGGCGAACGCCCTACTGCAAGTGCAATTGTCAGTGATATTGTGGATCTTTCCAGGGATCTCCTCCTGCAAGAAGGTGAAAAGTATTGCAACAGAGCCATAAGCCTGACTCAAAACGTACGGCTTATACCCATCGAGGATGTAAAAAGCCGTTTCTATCTGCGCTTTATGACTTTGGACAAACCCGGTGTATTATCCAAGATTTCCGGAGTCCTGGCCGATAATAATATTTCCATATCCTCTATGGTGCAACTGGAAAGCCATGAAAAGGACAATTATGTTCCTATCGTTCTGCTTACGCATGAGGCGTTGGAAAAATCCATGGAGCAAGCACTCCAGAAAATTCTTAAGTTTGATTTTGTCAAGGACGACTTCCTGAGATTAAGGATTTTTGAAGAATAGTGATTCAGTGTTTCAAAGATTAAAAAGCTCACCATGTGGTGGGCTTTTATGTTATTTGCCCCTTTCACCCGGGCTGTAGCTTAATTCTTATACTCAAAAAATACCGCAAAATATTGAACATAATTAAATCATGTTACACCGACAACAAATCAAGAATATGATATTAGCATGTATGAAGGAGAATTTCATGCTTGACGAAGAAACAATCAATCGTTGTGCGGAAAGCTGCATAATGTTAATAACTATATTTGCAAAACGGGCATTTGGGAAAGTCCACATCATGCATCTGGCCACACTTTGGGCACTTTACCTTCGCGATAACATCCTCTTCTTCAATTGCCTGGGTATAGTAAAACTCAATCTTCCCGCAGTTTTTACACACATAAATCTCGGCCTCTATCGCACCTGAAATAAGATTTGGTAAATACCCCAATATCCATCCCGTTTGTCCCAACTGGATTTTTTCTATACCCATCGATGCCATTTCTCCATCGCATCGCAGGCATCTGGTTTTTGGTATTATATCCATACTGCATCTCCCCATATCGCAACTATATTATCAATTTTATTGTCTTTTCATTAATTATGCAAATAATTCCTGGCTGGTTTTGTTAGTACCCGAATTTGTCTTTAAGGCTAAGTTAAGATAAGTATTTTTAAAAACCGTAATTTCAAAATCTTAAAGATAAAGCTCACCAAAAATGGCTTTTAATTATCACAATAAAACTATATAAATTAAGTTTATGCCGCCTAGTAAAAACTAATATTTATGAAATTAAAAAATCCCTGAACCGCTTTATTTAAGCAATTCAAGGATTCATATTCTGGAGGCGCCACCCGGATTTGAACCGGGGAATAAAGGTTTTGCAGACCTCTGCCTTACCACTTGGCTATGGCGCCGATATTTAAAAACCGCAGCTGATACATCTTCCGATATAACCTCTCTGCGGCT
>DUNT01000024.1 GCA_012839205.1 Clostridiaceae bacterium | reverse complement strand
GGCTTTTGTATTTTGACGCTTCTTGTCACATTATCATCGTATAATATATACCCAAGTTTTATTAGTTTTAAAGACAAAAATTTTTCTGATACAACACAGAGCTTGTTTGCTATTTCATGTGCCTCCCTGGCACTTTCGGCTTTATTAACCAGAATGTTTATTTTTTTCTTTCTGTCCCGGCGCGAAACCATCTTCACTAAAGCGTAAGCATCAGTTATGGCAGTAGGTTCCGGTGTTGTAACCAACAGCACCTCATCAGCAGCCATAATAAAGCTCATAACATTTTGCGAAAGACCCGCTCCTGTATCGATAAGAATAACATCAAAAAGTTTATCCAGTAGCCCAATACTGCTGACAAATCTTCTAAGTTTTTTCCTGTCCAGTCGTATTAGCTCTTCAACACCTGATCCTCCTGAAAGGAACTTGATATTATCGGGCCCATCAGTAAGTACTTCAAAAATATCCTTTTCTTCATGTATAAGATCCAGCATTGTATATTTGGGAATAATACCAAATAATACATCAATATTAGCCAATCCGAAATCCACATCCAGAATTGCTACCTTAAGTCCCATCCTGCTTAATGCTATGGCCAGATTTATGGTAATATTGGTTTTCCCGACTCCACCTTTGCCGCTGGTAACAGTTAAAACTCTTGCCTTTTTTTCTGAGTTTCCAGCTGGAAGACCGTTTTTTTGATTTTCTGTTTTCATATTAACTATTTTGCGGAGCATCTCTGCCTGGTCACTCATTCGTCTTTCAGCCTCCCCCTTAAGTCAGTTGTTTAGTCGATGTTTTCATTTAATAGATTCGCTACAATCTGCTTTACATTGGCTATATCCAAATCATCGGGGACACTTTGGCCTGCCGTGGTATACGAAAGCGGCTTTCCCGTCATATATCTGGCATTAAGGATAACCCCTGAAGCCGGAGATTCATCCAGCTTAGTAAAAAGAAGTTTATAATTCTTTATAAATGCGTAATATTCTAAGATTTCACGAACTGCAATCATGCTGGTGTTACTGCTTATAACAAGATAGGTTTCATCTGCATCGGCTGCACTTACCAGTGCTTTAAGTTCATCAAAATGTTGTTTATTTCTGTGGCTTCTGCCGGCAGTATCTATAAGAATCAAGTCATTGTCCTTAAGACTCTCTATGGCTTCTTTAATCTCACCGGGAGAATATACCACCGTTACTTTCAGATTTAATATTTCAGCATAGGTTTTCAACTGTTCCACCGCAGCTATCCTATATGTATCGGCTGTTATAAGACCTACTTTTTTCTGGCGGAAAGTAAAATCGGCTGCTAACTTAGCGAGGGTTGTAGTTTTACCCACCCCGGTTGGTCCAAGAAAAATAGCAACATAGGGTTTTTTTCCCTCAATAATCTTTATGGGTTCAGATTCACCCAATGAAGCTGTCAGTACCTTTGAAGCAAGATGAAATACTTCCTCCCGCTTAAGATCATGGCCTCCGTGCTCTATTATCTTTTCCAGGATTTTCTCAATCAGCTTTGGTTCTACATCATTTTCAAAAAGAATATTTCTTAACTCAAATAGTGATTTCCCCTTTAATGTCGTAAAATCCTTGTCATCTTCTTTTTTATCTTCTGCAATTTTTGTTTCTTCATGAATAGCTTCATTTACTGCTGCATTATTTTCTGTTTCTTCAGCAGCCCCTACATCTTCTTGTGTCGTCTCTGCAGCTTTATCTGACTGAACAACCTGATAAATCTTATGCAGCATGCTTTCCAGATTCTTTACCTTATCCTCCAGCTCAGAAATTTTCGAGTTTTCCTTTATTTGTCCCGGATTTTCAAATGCTATAGTTTTGGCCTCCCCTGCCGTGGTTTTCATATATTCTTCGTTTTTTGCAGGGGATGATTCGGATGTCGGCCCGGGTGACGGTACATATTTCTCCGGAGCAGGCTGCGGCCTGGTATCATAAGCCGATACATGCCGCTGACTATAATTCGTTCTGCCCGGTCTGACGTATTCATCATCAATTGCAGCCACTACTTCAATCAACGGCTTTTTGAACAGACCCAGAAAACCCTTGGGTTTTACTTTCCTGCTGCTCATAATCACAGCTTCACTTCCAAGGTCTATTTTCACCTTTAGCAAGGCTTCCTGCATATCCTTGCATGTGTACCTGCGAATCTTCATTCTAAATTATCCGACCCTTTCTATCAAATACTGACCATACCAATTGCATTGACCTCTATACTTGGATCCAATTCGTTATATGACAGAACTGTAAGCCCGGGTATAGCATGTTCGGTAAGACGTTTAAAATATAGCCTGACCACCGGAGAAGCAAGAATTATAGGCTGCTTGCCTGATTGTGCCATTTTCTCTGCAAGCCCTGCAGTTCTGGCTACTATTTTATTGCTTATTTCCGGTTCAATAGCTATATATGTTCCTGCTTCATTTTTTTGGACCGAGTCAATAATTAATTGTTCAAGTTTAGGATCCAAAGTTATAACTTCGTTGGAGGAACTGTTTAAATATACTTTGGAAATAGCCCTTCCCAGTGATTGTCGTACATATTCAGTCAGCATATCCGGATCTCTAGTTACGGGTGCGTAATCGGCAAGAGTCTCCAGAATTGTGACCATGTCCCTGATTGATACACTTTCTCTCAAGAGATTTGCCAACACTTTTTGAATCTCTCCGAGAGACATCATCTTCGGTACCAATTCTTCCACAATGGCCGGGTAAGAATTTCTGACATTATCGACAAGGGTTTGTACATCCTGCCTGCTTAACAGCTCATGTATATGTCTTCTTATAATCTCCGTCATATGTGTGGCTACGATGGAAGGAGCATCCACAACGGTATATCCCATCATTTCGGCCTTATCCCTCATAGCCTCGGGAATCCAGATGGCAGGCAAACCAAATGCTGGTTCAACAGTAGGTATGCCCTGAATTTCTTCATCAACCGTACCAGGGTTCATTGCCATAAAATGATCCAGCATGAGCTCTCCGCTTGCAGCCTCAACACCTTTAATCTTAATGATATATTGGTTCGGTGATAATTGTATATTATCTCTGAGCCGTATAATCGGAACAACTACACCCAGTTCAAGGGCAAGCTGACGCCTTATCATAACAACCCTGTCCAATAAGTCGCCGCCCTGGTTTTTGTCAGCAAGAGGGATAATAGCATAACCAAATTCCAACTCAATCGGATCAACCTGAAGCAATGAAATCACATTTTCAGGCTTCCTGATCTCTTCTACTTCCTTTTCCTCGACTTCGATTTCTTCTGCTTTAGAAAGCTCCTTTGTCTGGTTCTGCAGATAAATACCCAGATATACTAAAGCGGCAGCAGTTAAAAGCAATGACCATTGTTTCAGGATTGGCATTAATAAAATACAGCCCCCTGCTCCTATAAACAGAACCTTCGGGCTGTCAAACAGCTGTTTTACTATATCGCTTCCCAGATCGTCATCCGAGGCAGCACGTGTAACTATTATACCTGTTGCAACGGCTACTAACAATGATGGTATCTGGCCTACAAGACCATTACCTATAGTAAGAATAGCGTAAAGTTCAATGGCCTCTCCGAATGATTTGTCTAAGAAAATCATTCCCATGATTATACCGCCGATGAGATTTACAAATACTATTAAAATCCCGGCAATAGCGTCATTCTTAACAAACTTGGTAGCACCATCCATTGAACCGTAGAAGTCAGCTTCGTTCTGAATTCTTTTCCGCCTTTCCTTGGCCTCTGACTCACTTATTAGCCCCGAATTCAGATCCGCATCAATGGCCATTTGTTTACCTGGCATCGCATCCAGGGTAAAACGTGCAGCCACTTCGGAGACACGTTCGGCTCCCTTGGTAATGACCATGAATTGAACAATCATAATTACAAGGAAAACAATAACGCCCACAACCAGGTTATCTCCACCAACAAATCTGCCGAAACTTTCAATAACTTTCCCGGCTTCACCTTGACCAATAATAAGACGTATGGCAACTATGTTAAGAGACAGGCGAAACAGAGTGGTAAATAGTAACATGGTCGGGAATGCCGCCATTGAAAGCGTATCTGTGGAATAAATTGTATTTAATAAAATTAATAGAGATAGAGTAATATTAATGACTAATAGAACGTCCAACAGAAAGGTAGGGATGGGCACGATAATAAATAGCACTATGAAAACCACACTGACGGCAACCATCAAATTTCTGTTGTCCATGTAAATTCCCCCGGCATAAACACCATTTTCTTTAGTAACTGTTAATGTTCTAATGTAAATATAAGTTACAAAACAAAAACTTTGTCTGTTATTATCATTTTATAATAAAGCACTGCTTAAAACAATAGCAAAAAGCAGGTGCCGGGCATTTACAAAGTGGCTTGAAAAATAAAACAATGAACTCTGTATGGAATTAAAGCGGCAATACCACTCTCAGTATAAATATCTCATCTGTTGCTTCAAAAGCGCAATAACCGTTATGTTTTTCTGCAATCATGGCTATACTCTTTGTGCCAAAGCCATGATCTTCTCTTTTGTTTTGCGGTAAACCGTTCTCCATTGTTATCTTGCCTGTATAGCTGTTTTCTATATGAATCAGCAGATTATTCTTATGAGTATGACAGCGTACTTTCACTTTTCTGAATTGCTGATGGGCAACCTGCGCGGCAGCTTCGATTGCATTTTCCAAACTGTTGGAAAGCAATGCGCAAAGCTCTGTTTCAGGTATGGAAATATTCTGTGGCAGTTGGGCATCCACATCCAACAGTACACTCTTATTTTTTGCTTTTAATTCGAAGTGTGACAAAATCAGATTAACGACATTGTTCTCACAATAACGTCTGGGTGTGATGTCCTCTATATCAGTCTGCACAAGTTTAATATATTTTCTGGCCTTTTCAGCTTCACCATCATCAAGATATCCACCTATCAGGGCCAAGTGATGCCTCATGTCATGGCGGTATACGGCAGCCTGCCTTTGTGTTGCCTGCAGAGCTGATAACTGCTGATTGGCGCTTTCCAGCATCAATGACAGCGCCATCTGTGATCCCTGCAGGGCTTCTTTCTCACGGGCAGTTTTTGCTATGTCAAAAATCAGTGCATAGGCTATAAGTGTAATAACAAAGAAAACAACACGCAGTATGATTATTTCCCACGACTTGACAGAGATAAAGTTATACAACCCCAGCCAGTAATTCGCAATATAATAGGCCAGCGGAAGAAGGCTGAGCTTTACAAAGCTGATATTGCTGTAATTTTCTATCAGATAACGGAAATACGGCCTGAAATAATAATTGATGACCAGCAGCACTATTATGCAGACCGTAATGTAAATCAAATAATATCCTGCCGGGTGCAGCCATTTTATTGTATTTGAAACCATTGTCAGTACCAAATTTGCCGGGTAGATCATGAATACTGCGGTATACAGGGCGAAAACTACTTTAATGGCTGATATCCTTGTAACAATCCAGAATATTAAAAAGATTGGTATATGAATTACCTGTATGTAGAGTTTAAGATGTAAGTCCACTGGAATAGCCAGCGAAAGAAAGATATTCGCAGCCAAAACCAGCAGGTTGCCAAAAACGAAAAACAAACGTTCTGAACCTTTCAGGTTTTTCATATTCACATTTAACAGCATCATTTGTGCTATAATACCGAAAAGGATGGTGGTACATATCAATACAGCCTGAATAAGCATATGTTATTCCACCCCTTTTTCCAGGAACAAGTGTTTCATGTACGCCTCTTTTACATTTCCATAGAGTGTGCGTGATATTGGTATAGTTTTCCCGGTATCGGTAACAAGTTCTTTAGTCCCAAGCATACTTATATGGAACATGTTTACGATATAAGAACGGTGTGCCTTAACAAACTCAGAGCGGGCAAGCAGCTTTTCCTCAAATGCCGCAAGTGATGAGTTCACCTCATGAACATTCCCGTCCGCCATATGAAAGTACAGCTTTTTATTTATGATTTCCACAAAAGCAAGTTTAGAGAACAGGATACGAACCATACCTTTCTGAGTTTTGACAGTAAGACCATCCAGAGGCATCTGTTCATCAGCTATAACCGCATCCAGCACCGAAAAAAGCTTGTCCTTATGGACAGGTTTCAGGATATAGTCATAGGCTTTTACGGTATAACTCTCCACTGCAAACTCTGGTGAAGATGTAAGAAATACAATCTTCACTCCAACATCTATGGCCCTGATTTCCTTAGCTGCCTCCATTCCATTAATACCCGGCATCATGATATCCAAAAGTATAAGACTGAAAGCTCCTTTTTCTGCATGAGAGATAAGCTCTGTGGCACTTTGAAAGGACTTATATGCAAGAGATAAACTGCGTTCATGCCTGTATGCTTCTATAAAGGAAGTGATCCGGCCAAGTTCCAGCGAATCATCGTCACAAATTGCAATTCTCAAATTTTTCAGCTCCCTTTATAAACCTTATTTCAATTTATCATAAATTCTCTTCTTCTCCCAGTCCTTTTTGCATTTCGCGCCAAAATTCTATACATTTCGGGCAGTAACGACATTGATGTGAAAACTCTCGTTTATTATAATACCGTGAACTAGTGAGAAATTGCTGAAAAAG
>DUNT01000023.1 GCA_012839205.1 Clostridiaceae bacterium | reverse complement strand
AGAAATTTTCGGTGACTATAACAGAGAGGATCCACCTGTTCCCATCCCGAACACAGAAGTTAAGCTCTCTAGTGCCCACGATACTTGGCTGGAGACGGCCCGGGAAAATAGGTCGTTGCCGAAATTTTTATTCCTCAATAGCTCAGTAGGTAGAGCATGCGGCTGTTAACCGCAGGGTCGTTGGTTCGAGCCCAACTTGAGGAGCCAAAGATGCGCCACATCTTGATGTGACGTATCTTTTTTTGATATATTAACCATATTTTCTTGTATTATCACATTCATTAAACGTTTTATTTGACACGATTTATATCGAATTCTTTATATTTTAATGTTAGATTTTCTAATATAGAATTTTGAAACGATATTTAATGAACAATTCGTTTCATATTATTTATTATTGTAATTAAATGAATGTTGTAAACCCTCAAAAAGTTTGGTAAATTGATACTATGTCGTTATACATCAAATATTGAATTGCTTAGGAAGGAAAACAACATGATAAGAAGAATCTTAGGGATAACAGCTATTATTATTGCATCAATGATTTTTGCCTCGTGCTCAGCAAATAATCCAAACGGAACAAATCCCCCGGTTGCAACAACTCCGGGGTTTTCTGATGAAACATCAACACCAATGCCTGAAGAAACAACCACACCAACTCCTACACAATCTCCAACTCCAACCCCAACACCGACACCCGAGCCCAAGGAGCCTGTGAAAGTTAAGGCTTTATATTTAACCGGCAGCACAGTGGCTAAGAGCCTGGATCATTATATAGACCTGGCAAATAAAACAGAATTGAATTCCTTGGTAATTGATATAAAAGAAAATGGCATTATAAATTATGAATCCCAGATACCGTTAGCACAGGAATTATCATTATACAAAAAGGTATATGATGTTAAAGAGGTATTAGAAAAATGTCATGATAACGATATTTATGTAATAGGGCGTATTGTTGTATTCAGAGATAACAATCTTTCAAATAAAAAACCTGAATATGCTATTAAGAAACCAAACGGGGATTTGTGGAAAGAGGGGAAAATGGGCTCATGGACAAATCCGTACATAAAAGAGGTTGGCGACTATAATATTGAAATTGCAAAAGAAGCTGTGGAATTAGGCTTCGATGAGATACAGTTTGATTATGTAAGGTTTCCTACTACCAGGGCAAATGAGGTTGTCTATAGTGAAAATGCCCCTCCAAAGACAGAAGCTATTAACGACTTTTTAAGAAAAGCTGCAAATGAAATAAAAAAGGTAAAAGACGTGCCTGTATCAGCTGATATTTTTGGAATCGTTATTGAAAGTGACAGAGACGGTAAAGCGATAGGTCAGTTATTCGATGAAATAGGTATGGACATAGATTATATTTCCCCCATGATTTATCCTTCCCACTATGCAAATGCTTCAAACGGAATGTTTGGAAACGGAGTAGGACAGGCCATTAACGGAGTTTTATTTACCGCACCGGACCTTGAGCCTTATAATGTTATTTACCAGGCTCTTTTAAAAGCCAAATCAAGGATAAGTCAGGTGCCTGGTTACAAGTCAAAGGTGAGACCTTATTTGCAGGATTTTACTATCAAAATGAAGGAAGGCTATTACCAGGAATATGGTGCCAAACAGGTAAGAGAACAGATTCAAGCGGTATATGATGCCGGTTACGAGGAATGGATTCTCTGGGACGGCAGCAATACATATTCAGAAAGTGTCTTTTTACCTGAAAACCCATAAAACTTATTTGATTATTGTAACACAACAGAAGTTATGGCTGTTCTCGTTTCAGCAGAAAAGATACAGATTAAATAATTATGATAAAGGTCGGATATGATGGATGTAATTATTAATACTTCAGAAAACTATAGACTTGACAGAGTTGTCGCCTGCTTAGAAAAGATGTTTGACAGTATGGGCGGGATTGAAAATATCGTCAAACCCGGAATGAGGGTAGCTATAAAACCTAATCTTCTTATGGCAAAAAAACCTGAGGATGCTGCTACCACACACCCTTCTGTAGTCCAGGCCGTGGTAAAGCTGGTACAAAAAGCAGGGGGAATTGCTGTTATAGTTGAAAGTCCGGGAGGGCCTTATAATATTCCTTTGCTCAAGATGGTATATGCAAAAACTGGTATTGAGCAAGTTGCAAACGAAACAGGAGCTGAGCTTAACTATGACCTCAGGATTGAAAAAATCAATAATGATGAAGCTGAATATCTAAAGTCTTTAAAAATATTAAAACCTTTACACGATGCAGATCTTATTATTAATCTGGCAAAGCTGAAAACTCATGGTTTTATGGTTTATACAGGAGCGGTAAAGAATATGTTCGGCTCTATTGCAGGGCTGGAAAAAACAGATTACCATTTAAGGATGAGTAATGATGAGTTGTTTGCTAATTGCCTTATTGATATATTCCTGGCAACAAAGCCCCGCATTAATATAATTGATAGCATTATTGCCATGGAAGGTGACGGACCAAGTGCGGGAGTACCTAAATATATTGGCTGCCTCTTTGCATCCAAAGATGCTTTTGCATGCGATTATGCAGCATTAAAGGCCATAGGAGTTGATTATCGCAAGGTTCCGGTGATGAGAATTGCTGAAGAACGCGGTCTTTTTAATAAGGATAATGTAAAAATTCTTGGTGTTGATTTAGAAAGTATAAAACCCGATAGCTTTGATGTACCGGCTCTCACCTATAAAAGAACTGGTTCGAGATTTGCCCTGATACGTTATATCAAGAGTAAATTCCGTCCCCAACCAGAGATTATACAGGAAAGATGTATAAGATGCGGGAAATGCATTGAGGTTTGTCCTCCAAAGGCAGTAGCAAAAGATAAAGAAAAGCAGGTTGTCATTGATTACAAAAAATGTATCAGCTGTTTTTGCTGTCATGAATTTTGCCCGGAAAAAGCCATAAAGATAAGAAAAAATGCTTTAAGAAAGCTTTTGGAATACAGACGCTTTAATTAGTAATATATCACAATAAATGATACAATATGTAATAATAATGGGTATAATGTATAAATATTAATAATTATTTGTTGTTACCAATAGTTTTATGGTAATATTATTATTATCGTAATACCACAATAATACATAATACATCGACTCCTGAGGAGTGAATACATGAACGTAGAATACATAAATCCATTTATTGAAGCAAGCCAATCTGTAATAGTGATGATGACGGGAGTAAAGCCCGAACTGGGAAAGGTTTATTTAAGGAGAACTCCTTTCCCAAGTGAAAATATTGCAGTTATTGTTGGCTTAACAGGGAGAATAAGAGGACAAGTGGTAATGTCTTTTTCTAAGCAATCAGCCTTGACAGTTGCATCTGCCATGATGGGGGGAATGCAGCTAACCGAACTTGATGAAATATCAAAAAGCGCATTATCAGAGCTTGCAAATATGATAATGGGTAATACTGCGACACTTTTAGCCAACAGAAATATTGGAATAGATATCACCCCCCCATCGTTACTGATGGGTGAGAAACTTACGATATCACCTGCCAATATGCAGACCATTAGCATTCCGTTAGTTATAGATGGTAATAAGATAATTGAAATCGATGTATCTTTGGAAGAAAAGAATGAATAATCATCTGGTTTTCATTTTGGAGTAATACTGTGAAAATTAACATTGTTTTGGTAGAGCCGGAAATACCTCAAAACACCGGTAACATTGCGCGAACCTGCGCAGCTACTGGGGCCGCACTGCATTTAGTGGGGCCCTTAGGCTTTTCAATAGACGATCGGTATTTAAAGAGAGCAGGCCTTGACTATTGGAAATATGTTGATTTACAATACTATAATGGCCTCCAGGAATTTTTTGATCTGAATGAAGGAGCACACTTTTTGTTTTGCACAACCAAAGCTCAAAAATCTTACCATGAAATAAATTATACTGATAAGTGTTTTATTCTTTTCGGTAAAGAGACAAAAGGGCTGCCAGAGACATTGCTAAAAGCAAATTATGAAAAATGCTTACGTATTCCGATGTTGGATAATATACGTTCGTTAAACTTGTCCAATTCAGTGGCGATTATTCTTTATGAGGCATTAAGGCAGAAGGGTTTTAAAAATTTGCAACTGAAAGGACATCTGCATGAGGAAGAATTATAGGCATTCAATCTTTTTTAACAGGCTGATAAACGGGTATATTTATATATAATTAAGCAAATAAGGCAGGTTTTTTTAATGAAGGGACAACGCAAGAGAATAGGGATTTTAACCGGGGGTGGAGATTGCCCGGGACTTAACTCTGTTATTAGAGCAGTAGTAAAAACAGCAATTAATATTTATGGATATGATGTAATTGGTTTCACAGACGGGTATTTGGGCTTAGTCAATAACCGTTTTAAGAAATTAACCCTGTCAGATGTATCCGGGCTTTTAGATAAGGGTGGAACCATTTTGGGTACAACCGACAGTTTTGATCCATTTAAAATGGTTGTAGATGTTTACGGTGAAAAGCAGGAAAGAGATATGAGCGACCGTATTATTTACAACTTAAAGATGCATGATATCGAGGGACTGATTGTAATCGGAGGAATAAACACAATAACTACGGGTTATAGACTATCATTAATGGGAGTTAATGTTATTGGCATTCCTAAAAACATTGACAATGATATTCCCGGTACAGATGCTACAATAGGATTTATTACTGCAGTTAATACTGCCACTGAAGCGCTTGATAAACTGCATTCATCAGCTGAATCCCATCACAGGTTAATGCTTTTAGAGGTTATGGGAAGGCGAGCAGGTTGGGTAGCTTTAGAATCAGGTATTGCCGGAGGAGCTGATATCATCCTTATCCCGGAGATTCCTTATGACATAAATTTAATAGCCAGAAAAATTTTAGAAAGAAAAAGAACCGGCAAAAATTTCAGTATTATCTGTGTTTCTGAAGGAGCTGTTCCGGTAGAAGGCTCAGAATATTCAGATAAAACATGTCCAGAGAATACTGTGTATGGTATAAGCTCCCACATAGCTGCACAGCTTGAAAAGCTGACACATCTGGAATCACGCGTCACGGTACTGGGTTATTTACAAAGAGGCGGCGAACCATCGCCGTCAGACAGAATACTGACAACCAGGCTTGGGGTGGAAGCAGTCAATATGGCCGCAGAAGGAAATTATAATAAAATGGCCGGAATCATAAACAACGGACTTTGTCCAATTGATTTAGCCCAGGTGGCTAATAAATGCAAGAATGTGCCTGTTGACGGGGAGCTTGTCAGGATTGCAAGAAATATGGGTGTTAGCTTTGGCGATTAACAACGTTACATTGGAGGCATTTTCTATTTATGGACATTTTCAAACCAATAACATTAGAAGATATGGCATTATTTACAGACGTATTTAAAAGAATTGAACCTATTGCTTCAGAGTTTACCTTTCCTTATCTTTATATGTGGAGAAGGGACTATAACTTCAGCTACACTATAGTAGAAGATTATATTTGCTTAATCTCCAAATCAAATATATATCCACCTTACAGTTTTTGTCCTATTCCGGTTAAGGGAGTGGATGATGAACAAAAACTTAAAAAAGCTATCAGATTTATTGAGGAATACTTTGAGGAAAAAGGAATGTCACTGCGTTATGCAAGGGTCAGTGAAAGCTGTATAGACAGACTAATAAGAGTTTATCAGGACAGTGTTACAATTGAACCTCTCCCTCACACATATGATTATGTATATAACGCTTCAGATTTAATTAATCTTCCTGGTAAAAAATTTAGTAAAAAGAGAAACCATATAAGTAAGTTCATGAGGCTATACAAGGATTATGAATATGTACCGATAACAGAAGATAATCTGGACGAATGTAAAAGAATACTTGACCAGTGGGCAGATAAAAACGAATTAGTCCATGCTCCTGAAAACAGTGAAAGGTTTGCTTGCTATCAGCTTTTTGAAAACTGGAACAGGTTTACTTCGTTAAAGGGAGCCTTAATAAAAGTTGGCGGCAGCTTTGAAGCCTTTACCATAGGTGAGCTTTTAAACCCTGAAACAGCTTTAATACACATTGAAAAAGCTAATACCGATTATCATGGTCTTTATGCAATAATAAACAGAGATTTCTGCAGGAATGAATGGAGTAATGTAAAATATATTAATCGTGAAGAGGATTTGGGTATTGCTGGTTTGAGAAAAGCTAAATTATCCTACAATCCGGCCTTTATGGTTAAGAAATTTTTAGTGAAGGTTTCACATTGACATTAGATTTTGGTTTCTATAGTATGAAAATGTACGAATATAAGGGTTGGTCTTTCCCCAGCCCATTTTGTATTTACGAGTTATGAAAAAGCATTCATGTCTAAGCAAAAACAAATGAATGTTGGAGGTTATACAATGACGAAACAGCCTAAAATTGCAATCATTATGGGAAGTGATTCCGATTTGCCAGTGGTTGAGAAGAGTATAAAAGTTCTTAAGGAGTTTGGAGTAGATTATACTGTAAATATCTGCTCAGCTCACAGAACACCCGATAAAGCTGCAGAACTTGCAAGAAACGCCGAGAAAAACGGTTATGATGTAATTATTGCAGCAGCTGGAAAAGCTGCACATTTACCGGGAGTTTTGGCGGCTTTCACCGTTCTTCCGGTTATTGGCCTGCCAATAAAATCCTCTACAATGGATGGCCTTGACTCACTGCTGTCAATTGTACAAATGCCCACCGGCATTCCGGTCGCAACGGTTGCCATAAATGGTAGTGAAAACGCAGCTCTTCTTGCCATCCAAATCTTAGGGGGAGTATATCCAGAACTAAGAGGGAAATTTCATGAATATAAGAATAAGTTGGCAGATCAAGTTGCAATAAAAGATCAAAACCTTCAAGATAAATTGCGAGGTATATAGTAAATGGATAACAGAATCTTTGATTTAAGCAATTTTGATACTGAAGATGATGATATCCATGAATCTTGTGGCGTTCTGGGGATATCAAACTATCAGGATGATGATTTAGCCCATATAATGTACTTTGGACTTTATGCACTTCAGCACAGAGGACAGGAAAGCTGTGGAATTGCAATAAATAATAACGGTGAGATAATCGGACAAAAGGGGATAGGCCTTGTACCAGAGGTTTTCACAGAAAAAATTCTTGATCGTTTGGATGGTACATCTGCAATAGGTCATACCCGATATTCCACCACCGGTGGCAGCTCAATAGAAAACAGCCAGCCCCTTATATTTAATTATAAGGGAGGAAGAATTGCACTGGCTCATAACGGAAACCTTGTTAATGCAACAAAAATCAGGTATGAGCTAGAGAATAAGGGCGCTATTTTTCAAACTTCTGCCGATACTGAAGTAATAGCCAACTTAATATCACGATACGGTCTTAAATACAAAGACCTTGAAGTGATTCTTAAAAAAACCATGGACGTTATTGAAGGCGCTTATGCACTGGTTATTCTTACTCAGAAGAAATTAGTGGGGATACGTGATCCATGGGGTCTACGTCCTCTTTGTCTTGGAAAATTAGGAAACTCATATGTTCTTGCATCGGAAAATTGTGCTTTTGATGCAATTGGAGCCGATTTTATCAGAGATGTGGAACCCGGTGAAATCATATTTATAGAAGATGATTCTTTAAAATCAATCAAAACCAGTTATAACAAAGCGCATAAGTCATGTATTTTTGAGCATATCTATTTTGCAAGACCTGACAGTATTATAGATGGAGCCTCAATTTACAGATCACGATTAGAAGCCGGACGATTACTGGCAATAGAATATCCAGTAGAAGCTGATCTTGTAGTAGGTGTTCCGGATTCGGGTATAACTGCGGCAATAGGATATTCAAGAGAATCAGGTATTCCTTACGGAGAGGCGTTGATTAAAAACAGATATGTGGGAAGAACATTTATACAGCCGATCCAAAAGCTCAGAGAACGTAGTGTCGGCATAAAATTAAATGCTCTGAGGGAAGAGATAAAAGGCAAAAGAATTATTATTATTGATGACTCAATAGTACGCGGTACAACCTCATACAGAATAGTTCAGATGCTTAAAGATGCAGGGGCTAAAGAGGTTCATATGCGAATCAGTTCGCCGCCGGTTTTAAATCCGTGTTATTTTGGTATCGACATTTCTTCAAAAGAAAATTTAATTGCAGCAAACTACAGTATAGAAGAAATAAGGGAAAGCATTAATGCAGACAGCCTTGCTTTCTTATCGGTGGAAAGCCTCTTAAAAACACCTATCGGAGCCCCTGTCAACAGTTTTTGTACAGGATGCTTTACAGGTGAGTATCCGTTAAGTGTCCCATTTACCAGTAATTCTCCTGAAAATAAAAAATGCTAATTTTTATTATTCTTTAGAAAGGCCAGGTTAGAAAATGACAAATTATAAGGAAGCCGGAGTAGATGTTGAAGCAGGTTATAAAGCTGTTGATAAGATGAAATCCCATGTAAAGAAAACGCTGAGACCAGAGGTGCTTACAGAGATTGGCGGTTTTGGCGGGCTCTTCAGCCTGGAAGGCATGCATTATGAAAAGCCTGTGCTGGTATCAGGAACTGACGGAGTCGGAACTAAATTGAAGATAGCTTTTATTATGGACAAGCATGACACTATAGGCATTGATTGTGTTGCCATGTGTGCCAATGACGTGGCCTGCAGCGGAGCCCAGCCACTGTTTTTCCTGGATTATATAGCTTTAGGAAAGCTGATACCTGAAAAAGTCGAGCAAATTGTAAAAGGGGTATCGGATGGATGTATCCAGGCGGGATGTGCTTTAATTGGCGGAGAGACAGCTGAGATGCCGGGCTTTTATCCTGAAGACGAGTATGATTTGGCGGGTTTTGTTGTAGGTATCGCAGACCGGGACAAACTTGTTACCGGAGAAAAGATTAAACCCAACGATATTTTAATTGGACTTGCCTCATCCGGAATACACAGCAATGGATATTCGCTTGTAAGAAAAATTTTTGATATTAACAAGGATGTTTTAGGAGAGTACAGGGAAATCTTGGGCAAGACTTTGGGACAGGAGCTGCTTACCCCTACCAAAATATATGTTAAGACCATACTAAAACTGATAAAAAAGTATAATATTAAAGGAATTTCCCACATAACAGGCGGAGGATTCCTGGAGAATATACCAAGAATGCTGCCCGACGGTATGAAAGCTGTGATTCATAAAGGTACATGGCCTGTTCACCCTGTTTTCAAACTTATTCAGGAAAAAGGCAATGTTGCTGAGAAAGACATGTATAATACTTTTAATATGGGAATTGGCATGGTATTGGCTGTTCCGGCTGAGATAGCACCCTTTGTTGTAGCCGAAGCCAATAATAAGGGAGAAAAAGCCTATATTATCGGTGAGATAGTTAAGGGTGAGGAGAAAATTGAGATATGCTAAGAATAGGTGTTATGGTGTCCGGAGGGGGGACTAACCTTCAAGCCATTTTGGATAATATCAACAATGGCAGGTTACCGGGTTGTCAAGTTGTTACGGTAGTTTCAAGTAAGCCGGATGTATTTGCCCTCCAACGGGCAAGAAAGAATAATATCCCGACTAAAGTAATCTCCAGGAAAGATTTTATTTCAATAGAGGATTATGATGATGCCCTTCTTTCTCATATGAGAAGCTATGATGCAGAACTGGTTGTATTGGCCGGTTTTTTAAGCCATCTGGGTGAAAGATTCGTAAATGCATATAAAAATGCAATTATAAATGTGCACCCTTCATTAATTCCTTCATTTTGCGGAAAAGGTTATTATGGGCTTATTCCTCATATAAAAGCCCTGGAATACGGGGTCAAAATAACTGGTGCCACAGTTCATTTTGTTGAACTTGATTATGATTCCGGTCCCATTATATTACAGAAGGCTGTAAAGATACTACCGGGAGATACACCGGAAACTTTACAAAAAAGGGTAATGGAACAGGCCGAATGGGAGATTCTGCCCGAGGCCATAAAGCTCTTTAGCCAGAAAAAACTAAAAATAAATGGCAGACATGTAGAAATACTATAGAGGTGGATAATGAAGATTCTTGTTGTAGGCAGCGGTGGAAGAGAACATGCAATTTTGTGGAAACTGAGACAAAGTCCAAAGGTAACAAAACTTTATTGCGCACCGGGTAACGGCGGAATTTCAGAGATAGCTGAATGTGTGCCTGTAAATGCTATGGATATTGATGGGATGGTAAAGTTCTCTCTGGAAAAATCCATAGATATGGTGGTAGTAGCTCCCGATGATCCTTTGGCGGCGGGAATGGTGGATGCTTTGGAAAATGCGGGAATGCGTGCATTTGGACCAAGAAAGAATGCTGCAATTATTGAAGCCAGCAAGGTTTTTTCAAAGGATCTTATGAAAAAATATCATATTCCATCCGCGGATTATGAAAGTTTTAGCGACAGTAAGTCAGCCATTGAATATGTTAAAACAGCTAAATTACCTTTGGTTGTTAAAGCAGACGGGCTTGCCCTGGGAAAAGGTGTGCTTATATGTAACACAAGGGAGGAAGCTATAAGGGCTGTATCCATGATTATGGATGATAAGAAGTTTGGAGATGCCGGACAAAGGATAGTTGTGGAAGAGTTCATGACGGGTCCCGAGGTATCTGTTCTTGCTTTTACAGATGGCAAAACTATTGTTCCAATGGTTAGCTCACAGGATCATAAAAGGGCATTCGATAATGATGAGGGCCTTAATACAGGCGGGATGGGTGCATTTTCACCCAGCAGAGTCTATACAAATGAGCTTCAGGAAGAATGTATGAGAACAATATTCCTCCCTACCATTAAGGCAATGAAGATTGAGGGAAGACCATTTAAAGGCGTATTATATTTTGGATTAATGTTAACCCCGGATGGCCCAAAAGTACTGGAATATAATGCTCGTTTCGGAGACCCGGAGACTCAGGTGGTGCTTCCCCTGCTTGAAACTGATTTGGTTGAAATATTCGATGCTGTTATTGATGAAAAGCTGGATACAATAAACATAACATGGAGACCAGATTGTGCGGTTTGTGTTATTATGGCATCGGGAGGATATCCTGAAAGCTATACAAAAGGTTACGAAATAACAGGATTGGAATCAATAAAGAATCAGAAAGATATTATATTGTTTCATGCCGGAACAAAGAAAGAAAATGGAAAATTCTATACCAATGGAGGACGTGTTCTGGGAATAACAGCAGTGGCCCAAGATATTAAAACGGCCAGGGAAAACGCTTATAAGACAGTTTCTTCCATTGACTTTAAGAATGCGCATTACAGAAAAGATATCGGAATAAAATAGCATATTAAGATAATCACGGCAGAATAAGACTAAGTCACTTGACCAATAATAATTTGGGAGGTGATTTATTCTTGAAGGCAAACAGATCAATTGGATGTTCGGTAACAGAATGCAGATATCATGCAAAAAATGAGCCTATGTGCAGTCTGGAGAGTATACAGGTTGCAAAAAACAAACCAACCACTGCAACTACTGAGAGCGATACCGAATGTGCGAGCTTTGAAAAAGAATAGTGCAATAGGCCGGTAAACAGCCGGCCTGTTTTGTGTCAGAAAATGTATTATTATCCTTGGATACGGATTCCATGCTTAACAAATAGAAATGCCAATTGTTCAGGTGTCAGTAGATACTCAATTTCTATAAAGATATTAATATATTTTATTAATTTATTATGTTACAATTAAGTGCAAAAGGTAAGAAATAAACATTACAGCTATTGGCTCCGGGGGGGTCAACAAAAATGCAATACTTAATTTTGTCGTTTGAAGTTATTTTTCCGATTTTTTTCATGGTGGCACTGGGTTATTTAATCAGGGAATTCAAACTGGTCACTGAGAGTGGATTTAGTATGTTTAGCAGAGTGACTTTTTATATTTTTATTCCCGCCCTGTTGTTCGTAAATATTTATAAATCCGATTTGACAAGTAGTTTCAACGTCAGACTGACCGCTTACGCAATAATATCCTTCTTTATAATGTGCATAATACTTTATTTTATTATCCCGCGTATAATCAAAGACAAATGGGATCAGCCTGTTGTAATGCAGGGAATATATCGCGGTAACTTTATAATCTATGGAATGTGTATAGTACAGACCATTTATCCTGATACCGACATGGGCATGGTAGCATTATTATCGGCTGTTATTGTTCCTCTTTACAGCGTTGTAACAGTATTGCTTTTCGAGATGTATTCAGATAAAAAGAATAATAGAAAAGATTTATTGTTTAATGTAATTAAAAGCCCGATGGTATTTTCAGGGGTTTTGGGAATGTTCTTTTTAATAACCAGGCTGGAAATACCTGAACTGCTGTTAAATCAGATAGAGAGCGTATCAAAACTGGGAACTCCGGTGGCTTTATTGTGCCTCGGGGGAACCTTTAAAATTCAGGAAATGAGGCAGCATAAAAAGCCTCTAATGGTAACATGCATAGGACGACTGATTATAGTGCCCATGGTATTTATATCAGTTGCGATTCTTATGGGGATCAGGGGGATGGAGTTGGCTACAATAATGGCCTTAAATGCAGCACCTGTGGCGGCATCCTCGTTCCCTATGGCACGGGAACTGGGAGGAAATGCCAAGTTGGCGGGAGAGATTGTAGTAGTTACATCATTATTGTCAATTGCTACGGTGTTCAGCTGGGTTTTGATATTGTCATCCTCCGGAATGATTTGAATGTAACACTTAAAATATAAAAATGACGCTTATAGCCATTACTGCCATACCCAATATTAATCCCAGAAGAGAAAGATTTCGTTCACCATATTCTCTTGACGTGGGCAACAGCTCGTCAAGAGAGATATACACCATAATACCTGCAACTGCGCCAAATATAATACCAAACATTGTGTCGGTTATCAATCTGCCAAGAACAGCCATTGCGGCTATAGCCCCCAGGGGCTCAGATAAACCGGAAAAAAGTGCTGTAAGAAAAGCTTTTTTTCTGCTGCCGGTGGAATAATAAACAGGAATAGAAATAGCTATTCCTTCAGGTATATTGTGAATAGCTATAGCCAAAGCAATTGAGATTCCCAGAACAGAATTTTTCATTGTTGATACATAGGAGGCAATACCCTCGGGAAAATTGTGAAGGGTTACTGCTATTGCTGTGAAGACACCGGTTTTCATGAGTTTGCCAGTGTTTCTGCTACTGCAGGATATATTCAGTTTGTGTAGAGGGTCTATTCTTCTTGCTCTGTGGGGATGATTCGCCTCTGGGATAAACTCGTTTATTAAAGCCATAAGAGTAATACCAAAAAAGAACGATAAAGCAGTAAGCATTTTACCGTTGACCGGGCCGTGTATATCACATAGATTTGTCTGAGATTCCTGGTAAAGCTCGATAAACGAAATGTAAATCATAATGCCTGCAGAGAACCCAAGCATTATGGATAAAGCCTTAGTATCGGTTTTTTTAAAAAGAACCGACATTAATCCGCCGATACCAGTTGAAAGACCGGCAAGAGTTGCCAGAATAATTGATAAAACTATGTCAGGGTTCATACTGTTCCTTAAGTAATTACTACTTGCTTATATTTATGACAGACAAACCTTATAAATGTGGCAATATAAAAATAGAACTAAAATTCTTCGGGGGAGTTGAGATTGTACGAAAAAAGTGCTTATGTTATACTATGATAGGCTTAGTATACACCCATGGGTCACAGGGACAGGTGCCTTGCCCCATCAATTTGGTGCCTGTAGATAAAAGACGGATAAATATTAATAATATACTTATTGGAGTTTTAGAATATGGGATTAGAGAGACAGAAAAGAATACGTAATTTTTGCATTATAGCGCATATTGATCATGGTAAATCCACTTTAGCCGACAGATTGTTGGAGAAAACCGGTGCACTTACATCAAGAGAGATGGAAACACAAGTTCTAGACAATATGGATATTGAGCGGGAACGCGGAATAACCATCAAGGCACAAGCGGTCAGAATGATATATAAAGCAAATGACGGAAATGAATATGTATTAAACCTAATAGATACCCCAGGCCATGTGGACTTTAATTATGAGGTTTCCAGAAGCATTGCTGCCTGCGAAGGAGCAGTGCTGGTGATTGACGCTTCCCAGGGAATTGAAGCTCAAACATTGGCCAATGTATACCTTGCTCTTGAACACAATCTTGAGATAATGCCTGTTATTAACAAGATTGATCTGCCCAGTGCCAGACCCGATGAGATAATTCAGGAAGTAGAAGATGTAATTGGTATAGAAGCACAAAATGCTCCGCAAATATCGGCTAAAAACGGAATTAATATTGATAGTGTTTTGGAAGGAATAGTCAAGAGCATTCCTGCACCGACAGGCAACGAAGAAGAACCATTAAGGGCTTTAGTATTTGACTCCTACTATGATGCGTATAAAGGCGTTGTAGCATATGTCCGTGTCAAGGAGGGAAAAGCAAAGTTAGGTGATACTATCCGCATGATGCACACCGGAAAAGAGTTTTTGATAACTGAAATCGGTTATTTGAGGCCCGGAGGCCTTATTCCCAGTGACACACTTCTTGCCGGAGAGGTGGGATATTTATGTGGAAGTATTAAAAATGTAAAGGACTGTCGTGTGGGTGAGACCATAACTATTGCATCAAATCCGGCTAAAGAGCCATTGCCTGGATACAAAAAGGCGGTACCCATGGTGTTCTGCGGCATATATCCTGCAGACGGCTCCAAATACGGTGATCTTCGGGATTCTCTTGAAAAACTTCAGTTGAATGATGCTTCATTAATGTTTGAGCCCGAGACATCTAAAGCATTAGGCTTTGGTTTCCGTTGCGGGTTCCTGGGTCTGCTTCATATGGAGATTATTCAGGAGCGGTTGGAGCGTGAATATAATCTTGATCTTATAACAACGGCACCCAGTGTAATCTATAAAATAATAAAGACCAGCGGAGAAATAATTGAACTTGATAATCCTACAAACATGCCTGATCCAACACTCATAGAGCGTATGGAAGAGCCAATAGTGGATGCTACCATAATGTCTCCTACCGAATTTGTCGGTAATATAATGGAGCTTTGTCAGGAGCGGAGGGGGATATATCTGGGTATGGAATATCTGGAGGAAACCAGAGCCATATTGAAATATGAGATACCGCTAAACGAAATAATATATGATTTCTTTGATGCATTGAAATCCCGCACCAAAGGGTATGCGTCATTAGACTATGAATTTAAGGGCTATAAGGAATCTAACCTCGTTAAGCTGGACATAAGGCTGAATAATGAGGTAGTTGACGCACTTTCCTTCATCATTCATGCCGATAAGGCATATTCAAGAGGAAGAAGAATGGCTGAGAAACTAAAGGATACAATCCCGAGGCAAATGTTTGAAGTTCCGATACAAGCCTGTATAGGTAACAAAATAATTGCGAGGGAAACGGTTAAGGCATATAGAAAAGACGTTCTTGCCAAGTGTTACGGTGGAGATATATCCCGTAAGAGAAAGTTGCTTGAAAAGCAGAAGGAAGGTAAAAAACGCATGCGTCAGATTGGCAGTGTAGAAGTGCCGCAAGAGGCATTCATGAGCGTCCTGAAGCTGGACACATAGCGGCCTTTAGTAATTTTTATATAAATAAAATTGGGACCTGTGAAAGGCTTAATACATGGATCAGAAAAAAATCGGTTTATATATTCATATCCCTTTCTGCCAGCAGAAGTGTTTTTATTGTGATTTTCCTTCTTATCCCGGGATGGAGAATTATTGGGAGTCCTATATTGATGCTTTGACATTAGAGCTTATCCTCAAGGCAGAAGAATTCGAAAAACCGTACGTAGAGACTATTTTTATCGGGGGAGGCACCCCGTCCCTGATTCCGGCTATGTATATATCTAAAATACTTGATACCGTTTTTTTACATTACAAAGTTTCCCCGGATTGCGAATGTACAATAGAGTGCAATCCGGGTACTTTAACCGATGATAAGCTGAAATCATATAAGTATTCTGGTGTGAACCGTCTCAGTATTGGATTGCAGGCATGTCAGAATAAAATTCTAAAAGAACTTGGCAGAATTCACACTTACGAAGACTTTTTATTATCTATAAAACTGGCACGAAAACATGAATTTGATAATATAAATGCCGATATAATATTTGGTATTCCAAATCAGACATTAATGCAATGGCAGGAGACTATCGGGCAGATTATTTCTTTAGATCTCGCTCATATTTCATGTTACAGCTTACTTATTGAAGAGGGCACTGTTTATGGTAATATGAAGAATGAGGGTGCCATTAAAGTGGTGGAGGACGAGCTTGACAGAAAGATGTATCATTATGCTGTCGATAGCTTTAACGCTGCCGGACTGTATCAATATGAAATATCTAATTTTGCGAAACCTCATTTAAAGTGCCGACATAATATGAAATATTGGAGAAGAGGAGAATATCTCGGAGTTGGTGCAGGTGCCCATTCACATTATAACAGGAGGCGATTTGCCAATGCAGCCGACGTTTCCACGTACATTAAAGGTGTTAATACCAGAAAACTGGCTTTATCGGAAGATACTTATCTTTCAACCAAAGATCGGCTTGAGGAAAGCATCTTTTTGGGGCTGCGGCTTAATGAAGGGATTGATATTCTTAAGATTTCCAAAGAGTTTGATATAGATTTAGAAAGCGGGATTAATAAAAAACTCGAACAGTTAATTTCTGGAAAACTATTGGAGCGTGATGGAACTGTAATAAGACTGACAAGAAAAGGGATGGATTTAGCAAATGCTATAATTGTTGAATTATTATAGTCTTCTTCAGCAAAAAAGAGATATTAAGGGAGGGATCTTGATGGAAAAAAATAATGAGAAAGATATAGCTTTGGCGGTACCGCAACTTTCTGAAAACAGTAATAGCTATATGGAAGATTTTTTGGGAGAGATTATGGAGATATTGAATGACATTGAACTTGAGCTTGTTAATTTAGAAGTGGATCCCGGTAATAAAGAACACCTTAACTCTGTTTATTGTAGCTTTCATACAATAAGAGGACTAACTGGACTACTTAATAATACGGCCTGTACAAAAGTCACTATAGCTACTGAAGAGCTGCTGGAAGCAGTCAGAAAATATTGTCCTGTAGTGACAAAAAACATAATTAATCTGGTCTTGGATTCAATTTCTTTTATAAAAAAGCTCAACCATAATCCTGAACTAATTGAGGACAGTATATTTAACGGTGAAATTGGCCGCCACTTAATTAATCTTGCCAATGCTAAAGAAGATATTCTATTAGAAGTGCGCAAGCCAATGACAAGAGATTCCCGTATAGGGGAAATACTGGTTCAGGAGGGGGCATTGGCTCAATCAGAAGTTGAGGATGTTCTGAAAAAACAGAACAGTTGTAATTATAAAATGAAGTTCGGGGAAATCGTACTCAGAGAGAAAAAGGTTGATGCATCTGATATCATCAAAGCTATCCGGATGCAGAAGGTACGCAATACAAATTCTGCAGATCAATATGTGAGAATCCCTTTGGAGAGACTGGACCAGATTATCGATATAATAAAAAATGTAAGCACTTTATATGATTCAGTAAAAGATGAAGCCGTACTTCGATTCGGCAGCAATGATGCCTTGACTATTGAGTCTACAAAAGCCTATCACTTAATTACTGATGTCAAGAATATATTAAAGGAATTGCGCATGGTGACTTTACAACAAGCATTTCAAAAACTTACCAGGATAGTTTGTTCTATTATTGAGGAAAATCATCTGGAGGTTATGTTTTCTACCCTGGGTGAGAATATTGAGGTGGACAAGGATATTGCAGAAAAAATTGCTCTTCCACTCGGCGATCTAATCTGGCTCCTTCTGGAAAAGACATACTGCAGGAAAAAAGACAAAAATGGAATAAATAAACGTATCGGCAGTATTGAAGTGATTGCTTATGAAGATAATAATACTGTACATATCGATATTACAGGTGATGTTGTTACCGATATTGAAGAACTGAAGTCAGACAATAAGTATATAGAAAACATGCAAAAACTCAATTATTTAAAATGCCGGCTGGAGGCCGATGATATGAGTGGTGAAGGTGTAAGGATATCCATCATAATTCCGAGATGAATTAATTAAAACACATATAGAGTGACATAATGATAAAAAATACCCTTGTAATCATACAAGGGTATTCTATTGATCTGTTTGTAACGTTATCACATTAATAAAAGTTTGAATACTTGACAAAGGCAAAGTACAATGATATTTTTATATTAGCACTCATTGAACGAGAGTGCTAACAACAGAACGGAGGTGAGGTAATGGCCTGGGACGAGCTGAATGAAAGAAAACGCACCATATTGAAATCCATCATAGATGATTATATAGAATCGGCACAGCCTGTTGGTTCCAGGACTATTGCCAAAAAACACGAGTTGGGCCTTGGTTCTGCAACTATACGCAATGAAATGGCTGACCTGGAAGAATTAGGATATATTACACAGCCTCATACATCTGCCGGAAGGATACCTTCTGATAAAGGGTACCGGTTTTATGTGGAGAATTTAATGCAAATCCATAGTCTGGCAAGGGAAGAGATAGTTATAATCAGAAAGGCTATGGATGAAAAAATTGAGGAAATAAATCATCTTATCAAAAAAGCAAGTAATATTATATCCAATATAACGGGCTATACTGCCGTAGTTATGTCACCGCAGCTTTCAAGAGCGGTGATAAAATCTGTGCAACTGCTGGCTATTGATGAAAAAAGATTGCTGGTGGTAGTGGTAGCGGGCGGTGGAATAGTTCACAACAGACTAATAAAACACGACAGTTTAATTGATGAATCGGATATAGAAAAGCTTAATAAAACTTTTAACATTATTATATCAGGGAAAACTATTGATCAGATTTCTATGCCGGTATTAAGGGAGCTTCCAAGAGACATTAATGTTCCTAAGGAAGTGATATTCCCTATTTTTGAGGCAATAGAAGACTGTGTGCGAAAAATTGAGGCTACAGATTTTTATATTGATGGTATAACCAATATATTGAACTACCCTGAGTTCAGCAATCTTATGAAAGCGCGGGAAGTATTGGATTTTCTGAAAGAAAAAGATTTAATACACCAACTGGTATTTGAGGCAACAAAAAAGCAGCAGCTGGATTTTAAAATCGGCAGCGAAAATGAAATTGATGAAATGAAGGACCTGAGTATAATAACAACAGTATATGGCAGAGAAGGAAAGGACATTGGAACTATAGGAGTCATAGGTCCTACACGTATGACTTATGGCAAAGTAGTTTCTTCAATAAAATACATCAGAGAGCTTCTAAATAGAGAATTAATTAAAATATTTGGCGATGATCTCTGATATGCGCGAAAGGAAGTAAAGGATGACAAAGAACAGTGATGTTGAACCAAAAAAGAAAACAGGTACAGAGGAAGAAGTTGACAAGGTAGCTGAGGCACCTGTACAAAAAGATTCTGATGATTTGGATAAACAGAATGAAAATATTGATCTTAACGAGGTTATCAAAAAGAAAGATGCTGAGTTAAATGAACTAGTCGGTAGAATGCAACGTTTAGCAGCAGAATATGATAATTTCAGAAAAAGAACTCAGAAAGAGAAAGAAAGAATCTATATTGATGCGCTGGCAGATGTAGTAGGAAAACTTCTACCGGTAGTAGATAACCTGGAAAGAGCTGTTACAGCGGCTGAACAGGATGAAAGCAAGGGATTACAGGAAGGAATAAACCTGATTTACAAGCAAACATTGGATGCGCTGGACAAACTGGGTGTTAAACCCATTGAAACTGTCGGGAAATGTTTTGACCCTGAAATTCATGATGCCGTCATGCATATTGAAGATGATTCACTGGAGTGCAACATAATAGTGGAGGAATTTCAAAAAGGCTATATATACAAAGATGAAGTAGTAATAAGACATTCAGTGGTAAAGGTGGCAAATTGACAATAGTAAATGTCAGATAAAAGACTTTTCAATATGTTAGTATAAGAATTGTACTTAATCTGCATTCTTTGACCTTAAATAAATTAACAGGAGAGTGTTTATAATGGCAAAAGTTATAGGAATAGACCTTGGAACAACTAACTCATGTGTCGCCGTAATGGAAGGTGGCGAACCCGTCGTAATCACAAATGCAGAAGGAAATCGCACAACACCGTCAGTTGTAGCCTTTTCAAAGACAGGAGAAAGGCTTGTCGGGCAAGTTGCAAAAAGACAGGCTATTACAAATCCTGAAAGAACCGTTATGTCAGTAAAAAGAGATATGGGTACTGATAGAAGAATAAAAATTGACGATAAAAATTTTACTCCTCAGGAAATTTCAGCAATGGTTTTACAAAAGCTTAAGGCAGATGCTGAGGCATACCTGGGTGAAAAAGTCAGCCAGGCAGTTATTACGGTTCCTGCATATTTCTCTGACTCACAGCGCCAGGCTACAAAAGACGCAGGTAAAATTGCAGGCCTCGAAGTCTTGCGAATAATTAATGAGCCTACTGCTGCAGCATTGGCTTATGGTTTGGATAAAGAAAGTGATCAGAAGATTCTTGTTTTTGACTTAGGTGGCGGAACTTTTGACGTATCCATTCTCGAAATTGGAGATGGAGTATTTGAGGTTTTGGCAACTAACGGAAATAACCGATTAGGCGGAGATGATTTTGACCAGAGAGTCATTGATTGGCTGGCAGATGAGTTTAAAAAAGACAACGGAATTGACTTAAGAAATGATAAAATGGCAATGCAACGGCTTAAAGAAGCGGCAGAGAAAGCTAAAATTGAGCTTTCAGGTGTTGCACAAACTAATATTAACCTGCCTTTCATTACTGCTGATGCATCAGGACCCAAGCACCTGGACACTAACTTAACCCGTGCTAAATTTGATGAGTTAACAGCCGATTTAGTTGAAAAGACAATGGAGCCGCTGCGCAAAGCACTGGCGGACGCAGATCTTTCACCTAATGAGATTGACAGAGTATTACTGGTAGGTGGTTCAACACGTATTCCGGCTGTTCAGGAAGGGGTTAAGAAATTCTTAGGAAAGGAACCTTTTAAGGGAATAAACCCTGACGAATGTGTTGCAATCGGTGCTGCTATACAGGCTGGTGTACTCTCAGGAGAGGTCAAAGATTTACTCCTTTTAGATGTAACTCCACTGTCTCTCGGCATTGAAACCCTTGGCGGTGTGTTTACAAAGCTGATTGAAAGGAATACAACAATTCCTACTAAGAAGAGCCAAATCTTTTCTACTGCTGCTGACGGACAAACCAGTGTTGACATAAAGGTTTACCAGGGTGAACGTGAGATGGCTGCCCATAACAAGTTATTAGGCAACTTCCAGCTTACGGGTATCCCACCGGCTCCTCGCGGGATTCCGCAGATTGAAGTTACATTTGATATTGATGCCAATGGTATAGTGCATGTATCAGCTAAGGATATGGGAACAGGAAATGAACAGAATATAACCATTACTGCAAGCAGTAACTTAAGCGATGAAGATATTGATAGGGCTGTTAAAGAGGCTGAAAAGTATGCTGCTGAAGATAAAAAACAAAAAGAAATGATAGAAACCCGTAATGAAGCCGACGGTGCGGTTTATCAGGCAGAGAAGACACTTAAAGATATGGGTGACAAATTGAGTGCTGATGACAAATCTACAATTGAAGCCGAGATAAATAAGGTTAAGGAAGCGCTCAAAGGTAGTGATATTGCCGCAATTAAGCAGGCTACCGAAGGCCTGACCCAGGCAGTCTACGGCATATCTCAAAAATTGTATCAACAGAATCCTCAGGGGCAAGGACCTAATCCGGATGCCGGATTTAACCCTGGAGCCGAAAACAATACTCAAGATAATGTTTATAATGCTGACTATAAAGTAGTCGATGAGGATGATAAACAATAGAATAGATGGCGAAATCCATCATGAAAGAATTTTATGCTAATATTAATTCGGAACGGTATTTGTCTGGTATAATAGACATTTACCGTTCCGTGTTTGTGCATCGAAAGCTGTTTTGGAGGGTTAATTTTGGCAGAAAAGAGAGATTACTATGAGGTGCTTGGTGTCCCGAGGCAAGCATCCCCTGAAGATATAAAGAAGGCTTATAGAAAGTTAGCTAAAAAGTATCACCCGGATATCAATCCCGGGGATAAAAATGCGGAAGCAAAGTTTAAAGAAGTGAATGAAGCTTACAGTGTATTAAGTGACGAGCAAAAACGCTCCAATTATGACCGTTTCGGGCACGCTGCCTTTGATGGTACCGGGAGTGGCTTTGGTGGATTCGATGGTTTCGGTTTTGGTGGACTTGATGATCTTTTTGAGACCTTTATGGGGGGAGCCTTTGGAAGAGGCAGGAAAAGCACGCGTAACGGACCTGTACGGGGCAGGGACATTCAGTATTCCATAGATATTACTTTTGAGGAAGCTGCATTTGGTGTAACTAAGGAAATATCAGTAACAAGACTGCAAACCTGTACAAAATGCAACGGGACTGGTGCTAAGGCCGGGACCTCACCGGAAAACTGTAAGCATTGCCAGGGAACTGGACAAATACGTTATACCCAGGCAACACCCTTTGGACAGTTTGTTAATGTAAAAACCTGTGATGTTTGTAATGGTGAGGGGAAAATAATAACCAATCCTTGTGAAGCATGCCATGGTAAAGCACGGATATCAAAGAAATCGCTAATAAGTTTGAGTATTCCTGCTGGAATCGATGATGGTCAAACCATATCACTGAAGGGTGAAGGTGAGTCAGGCCTAAGAGGAGGTCTGGCAGGTGATTTGTATGTGATAATACATATCAAGCCTCACGAGATTTTTAAACGAGAAGGTTATGATGTTGTTTGTGATGTACCGATATCCTTTACACAGGCAGCTTTAGGAGGGGAAATTGACATCCCCACTATTGATGGTATTATAAAATATACTATTCCTGAAGGAACCCAGACTGCTACTGTTTTCAAGTTGAAAGGTAAAGGAATAAAGCGCCTGAGAAGCAATTCCAGGGGTGATCAATATGTTCGTGTAAACGTGGAAGTACCTACCAGATTGACCCAAAAACAAAAGGATTTACTGCGGCAATTTGCTGAAATCAGTGGAGACGAAGGGCTCGAACAGAAGAAGGGATTTTTCGAAAAAGTGAGAGATATATTTAAAGAGTGAAAGCAGGTACCCTATGAAATGGATTGAAGTGTCAGTAAGTACAACACATGGTGCATCTGAGGCAATAGCAGAGAAACTTCTGAATATGGGAGCAAACGGAACTGAAATGGTTGATCCTGCAGCATTTCGCCAAGCCCTTGAAAACAACAAGTATCTCGATTATGCTGATGATGGATTTTTAGATAAATATGGAACTGATGTTATTGTCAGAGCTTATTTTTCAGACGAGCTTGATCCAATAATCATATCAAATGAACTTAAGCAAACTCTGGACAACCTTTCTAATTATATTAATATCGGTTCTGGAGAAATAAAGTATGCCCTGAGAGACGATTCCGAATGGAAAGAGTCGTGGAAACAGTATTTTAAGCCTTTTAATTTTACTGATAGGATAGTGATTAAACCAAGCTGGGAAGAATACATTCCTCAGGAAGATGAAATGGTTATTGAGATGGATCCGGGCATGGCTTTTGGGACAGGAACTCATGAAACAACCAGGATGTGTGCTCTTCTGGGTGAAAAGTTTCTAAGAAAGAACGACAGAGTACTGGATTTGGGCTGCGGAACTGCTGTATTGGCCCTCTTAGCCGCAAAACTTGGAGCATCATCTGTTTTGGCTGTGGATATTGATGAGGCGGCTGTTAAGACGGCCCGGCAAAATATCAAAAATAATGGGGAAATAAATAAAATTCAGGTGATGCAAGGTACACTGAATGAAGTTCCTGAGGAACCCTATGATTTGATATTTATTAACATTATTGCCGATGTTATTATAGAAATATCAAAGGATATAAAGAAATATGTAAAAAGCGGGACAATAATCATACTTTCGGGTATTATTAAAGAGCGAAAAGCCGAGGTAAAAAACAATTATTCAGACTTAGGCTTTATTCTTATTGATGAACTGAGTATGGGAGAGTGGGAGGCGATGGTTTTCCGTGCATAGATTTTTAGTCTCTCCCGATAATATTCAAGGTAATAAAATAACGATAGAAGGGGACGATTTCAAACATTTACATCAGGTTCTGAGACTCAAGCCCGGTGACAGAATTAATGTGTTTGACGGAAGCGGCACCGAATACGAGGCAAATATTTTTTCTATAGAAAAATCCAGTGCAATAGCCGAAATAAAGGCTACCGTTAAAAGCGAAACAGAACCTGAGGTTCGTGTAACCTTGTTTCAAGGACTGCCAAAAGGCGAAAAAATGGATCTTATTATACAAAAGGGAGTCGAATTAGGAGTTCATAGAATTTTTCCTGTTATAACAAACAGGACGGTTGTTAAACTTAATAAAAAAGACAGCATAAAAAAGACAGAGCGTTGGCAAAGAATATCCAGGGAAGCCGCCAAACAATGTCGCAGAACCTATGTTCCTGAGGTCACAGAACCTGTAACTTTTGATGAAGCTTTAATAAAAGCTAATACTTTTAGTAGGGCTTTATTCTTGTATGAGAATGAAGAAAAAAAATGTTTGAAAGAAACACTGAAATGTTATAATATTAATAAGATTAAGGATATTGCACTATTTGTAGGACCAGAAGGCGGTTTTACATCTCAGGAAGTAGAAAACTGCAAAAACTTGGGTTACAATATTGTAGGCTTGGGGAAAAGAATATTGAGAGCAGAGACAGCCAGCATATCTGTGCTTTCAATTATTATGTATGAGATGGGTGAATTAAATCTATGAAAGCGATTAAATTTGTTATTACCGATGATGCAATTTTCATGAGAACCCTGTTAAGAAATATTATTGAGCAATATGAAGGGTATGAAGTTGTCGGAGAAGCGTCAAATGGCCGTGAGGCAATTGAGGTAGCGAAGAAATATCAACCAGATGTCTTGACTTTGGATATAACAATGCCAGAAATGGATGGTATACGTGCTGTTAAAGAAATTCTGAAAGTTAGTCCAAAAACGCGCATCATAATGGTTTCAGCTATGGGACAACAATCAATGGTTATTGAAGCTATAAAACAGGGAGCAAAAGATTTTGTTGTTAAACCCTTTGATAAATCAAGAGTGTACCAATCAATCAAGAATGTTCTTGCTATGGATTAATATTTTTTTATGGAATTAATAAGGAGTATCTGCTTTAAATGCTTAGAAGTATGACTGGATTTGGCCATTGTGAATATACAGAAAACGATATTACTTTTACGATAGAGATAAAAACCGTAAATCATCGATATATCGATATCTTCCTTAGAATGCCAAAACAACTTTCAGCCTTTGAAGAACTCATTCGTTCTCTTGTATCGGCTAAAATTCAAAGAGGAAAGATTGATATCTACATAACTTACGATAATAAATCCAAGGACTTTCAAGAGGTAATGCTTGATGAGAGGCTTGCCAAAGCTTATTGCGAGGCCTTGAGAAGTATTTCAGACAATCTCGGGCTTAGAGATGATATATCAGCCACATCCTTAGCTCGTTTTCCTGATATTTTGAAAGTTGAGAAACAAGATAATAACGAAGAAGTAGGAAAAATGCTGGAAAAGGCTTTTAACTTAGCCATTGAAAAACTTTTAGAAATGAGAACCCGTGAAGGTGAAAAACTCAAAGAGAGCCTTTTTGCAAACCTTTCAACGATAGAAATGTTTGTCGAAAAAATTAACGAAAAAGCACCTCTTGTTGTAAAAGAATATAAAGAAAAGCTTGAGACGAGGCTTATGGAGCTGATTGATATACAGAGGGTTGACCCGGGACGAATTGCTACTGAGGTTGCCCTGTTTGCCGATAAGTGCAGTATTGATGAGGAGCTTGTCAGATTAAGAAGTCATATAATTCAAATGAGAGAAATGCTAAATGTCGGTAGTCCTGTTGGTAAGAAAGCAGATTTTTTGATTCAGGAAATGAACAGAGAAGTAAACACGATTGGTTCAAAAGCCAGTGATATTGATATTACACGTAATGTTGTTGAGTTGAAAAGTGAAATTGAAAAGTTACGGGAACAAATACAGAACATCGAGTAAATATTGAGGAGGAGGCGCTAATGAGACTAATAAATGTTGGGTTTGGAAATATGGTTGCTGCAAATAAAATACTTGCAATTGTCAGCCCTGAATCAGCGCCTATAAAGCGGATTATTCAAGAAGGAAGAGAACGGGGAGTATTAATAGATGCCACCTATGGCAGAAGAACACGCGCCGTAATCATTACAGACAGCGATCACGTTATTCTTTCTGCTCTTCAGCCAGAGACAGTTGCCAACAGAATGCAGGAATTGGAAGATAACTCTGCCAGTGAGAGATTAAAAAAGATAAAGCCCGAACAGGAGGCAACTATATGAATCCTGGTTTACTTATTGTAGTATCTGGACCAGCTGGTGTGGGTAAGGGTACTATAGTACGAAAAATGCTGGAGAAAAATTCAAAGTTTGTTTTGTCGGTTTCAGCTACATCAAGGGCTCCAAGGCCAAACGAAAGTGAAGGCAATAACTACTATTATAAAACCAGAGAGCAATTTGAAGCCATGATAAAAAACGATGAATTAATTGAATGGGTGGAGTACTGCGACAATTATTACGGAACCCCTAGAGAACTGGTTTTAAGTGAGATAGAAAAAGGAAATGTAGTCTTACTGGAAATTGAAGTTGATGGAGCACTTAATGTAAAACGTCTTTTTCCTGATTGTGTACTCTGTTTTATAATTCCACCTGATTTTAATGAGCTTGAGAAAAGACTCAGAGGAAGAGGTACTGATACTGAGGAAGCAATAATAAAAAGACTTACACGAGCAAAAGAAGAATTCAGATATTTGGAGGAGTATGACTACCTGATAATAAATGATTCTATAGAAAATGCAGCGCAAAGGTTTTTCAGCATAGTACAGGCTGAACAAATGCGAACAAAGAGAAATCAATCAATAATAAATAAATTTAAGAATATTTGAGGAGCTGAAATACTATGATTTATCCCCCAATGCCTTCTTTGCTGGAGAAGGTAGACAGCCGGTATACACTGGCCATTTTGATAGCTAAACGCGCCCGCATGCTGACAAACGGAGCACAAAAACTTACAGAGTTTAATTCTGACAAGGATGTAACTATTGCAATTCATGAGATTAATGAGGGTAAAATAGCTTATCACAGGGTCAGAAAACCGCAGCCAACACATGATAATATGGTTGAAACCTCGCTAAACAGCATCGAGGATCAAATCTAACCAATGACTATTGACTAAATTTAAGTAACATACAGGAGGAGAAATAAATGCAGTTTGAAAAAACCATGGACAAAGTGGTCGCACTGTGTAAAAACCGTGGCTTTATTTTTCAAGGATCAGAAATATATGATGGACTTGCCAACACCTGGGACTATGGTCCGTTGGGTGTTGAATTTAAAAATAATGTAAAAAAAGCCTGGTGGAAAAAGTTTATACAGGAGAGCCCATATAATGTTGGGGTTGACTGTGCTATCCTGATGAACCCGCAAGTATGGGTTGCTTCTGGTCATGTGGCAGGTTTTTCGGATCCGCTTATTGATTGCAAGAAATGTAAAACAAGGCATAGAGCAGACAAAATTATCGAAGATTTTAACAAAGAAAATAATATTGATATGGCTGTTGATGGGCTTTCAAACGATGTGATGGCAGCCTACATGAAAGAAAAGAGTATCCCGTGTCCCAATTGCGGTGCACATGATTTCACCGACATACGAAAATTCAACCTTATGTTCAAAACCTTTCAGGGTGTTACTGAGGATTCTCAAAGTGAGATATTTTTAAGGCCTGAAACCGCTCAAGGTATATTTGTGAATTTTAAAAATGTTCAAAGATCGACCCGAAAAAAGATACCTTTTGGTATAGGCCAAATAGGTAAATCTTTCAGAAACGAAATCACTCCAGGAAACTTTATATTCAGAACAAGAGAATTTGAACAAATGGAGCTTGAGTTTTTCTGTGAACCTGGGACTGATTTAGAGTGGTTCTATTATTGGAAAGATTTTTGTAAAAATTGGCTGATTAGTCTTGGTATGAAAGAAGAAAATATCAGGATGCGGGATCATTCCAAGGAAGAATTGTCTCATTACAGCAAGGCAACCACTGATATTGAATTTAAATTTCCCTTTGGATGGGGCGAGCTTTGGGGAATTGCTGATCGTACCGATTTTGACTTAAAGCAGCATATGGAACATGCAAAAGAGGATTTGTCATACTTTGACCCTGTAAAAAATGAAAAGTACATCCCATACTGTGTTGAGCCGTCATTAGGTGCAGATCGTGTGGCATTGGCCTTTTTATGCGATGCCTATGATGAAGAGGAAATCAGTGAAGGAGATGTAAGAACCATATTAAGGCTGCACCCTTATCTTGCACCTGTAAAAGCTGCAGTGCTGCCTCTTTCGAAAAAACTATCCGATGAAGCTTTCAAGATTTACCAAGAACTCAGTAAAAAATTCGTGTGCGAATTTGATGAAACCGGTTCGATTGGAAAGCGCTACAGAAGGCAGGATGAAATCGGAACGCCTTACTGTATAACTTTTGACTTCGATTCTTTAGAAGATAATTGCGTAACAATACGTGAACGTGATACAATGCAACAGGTAAGAATACCTATTAAAGAATTAAAAGGGTATATAAAGGAAAAGATAACATTCTAGTAATAAGTAAGCATGAATTGCTTGTATTAAATATAATCAGGAGGTAAAATGAATGGTAAAATACGTGTATCTCTTCAGCGAAGGCAATGCTTCGATGAGAAATTTACTCGGAGGCAAGGGTGCAAACCTGGCTGAAATGACAGACCTTGGATTACCTGTACCAAGAGGCTTTACAGTTACAACTGAGGCATGCACCAGATATTATAATGACGGAAGAAAAATAGAAAAAGATATTGAGGACCAAATCTATGAGTATCTGACCAAAATGGAACAGGTGGTAGAGAAACAATTCGGTAATCCTGATAACCCATTATTGGTATCAGTTCGCTCCGGCGCAAGAGCATCAATGCCGGGTATGATGGATACAATTCTCAACCTTGGTCTGAATGATGTTGTTGTGGAAGGTCTTGCAAAGCTGACAAACAATCCAAGATTTGCATATGACAGCTACAGAAGGTTTATTCAGATGTTCAGCGATGTTGTTATGGGAATTGAAAAAACTAATTTTGATCATCTGTTGGAAACAATGAAGGATAAAAAAGGTGCTGAGCTAGACACTGACTTAGATGCTGATGATTTAAAGAAACTTGTTGGACAATACAAAGACCTGTATAAGAAGGAGAAGGGAGCAGAGTTCCCGCAGGATCCTAAAGAACAGCTTATTAAAGCAGTAGAAGCTGTTTTCCGTTCATGGAACAATCCTCGTGCCATTTACTATCGCCGCATGAACGATATTCCAAGTGAATGGGGCACTGCTGTTAACGTGCAGGAAATGGTATATGGTAATATGGGTGAAGATTCAGGTACCGGTGTTGCATTTACCAGAAATCCTTCAACCGGTGATAAAAAACTATACGGTGAGTTTTTAATGAACGCACAGGGTGAGGATGTTGTTGCAGGTATCCGTACACCACAATCTATAGACCATCTGAGAGACATAAACCCCGAAGTATATAATCAGTTTGTTGAGATTGCTGAGAAACTCGAAAAGCATTATCGGGACATGCAGGATATGGAGTTTACAATTGAGCGTGGTAAACTGTTTATGCTCCAGACAAGAAATGGAAAACGTACTGCACAAGCTGCTTTAAAGATAGCAGTTGACTTAGTGAGTGAAGGAATGCTCACAAAAGAAGAAGCAATTATGAAAGTTGATCCTAAACAACTTGATACATTGCTACATCCGAATTTTGAGGCTAAAGCATTAAAAGAGGCAAAACCCATTGCTAAAGGATTGCCAGCCTCCCCTGGTGCAGCTACAGGTAAAGTTTACTTTACTGCCGATGATGCTACAGCGGCCTTTAACAGTGGTGAAAAGAACATTATACTTGTGCGTGTTGAAACCTCTCCAGAGGATATTGAAGGTATGCATGTTTCCAAGGGATTTTTAACGGCCCGTGGCGGAATGACCTCTCACGCAGCTGTTGTTGCCCGTGGCATGGGAAGATGCTGTGTTGCTGGTTGTGGCGAAGTAAGAATCGATGAAGCCGGCAAGAAATTTACAGATGCAGCTGGAAATGTATATAAAGAAGGTGACTGGATTTCGCTCGATGGCTCCACCGGTAATGTTTATGCGGGCCAATTGCCTACAGTTGCCCCTGAGCTTACAGGAGATTTTGGTAAGTTTATGGAATGGGCTGATGAGATTCGGGTACTGAAGGTAAGAACGAATGCAGATTCACCTGCAGATGCAGCTCAAGCTATAGAATTTGGTGCAGAAGGAATCGGTTTGTGCCGTACCGAGCATATGTTCTTTGAGGGTGACAGAATCAAAGCAATGCGGGAGATGATTGTATCCCGTACAGAGGAACAAAGAAGAAAGGCCCTTGATAAGCTCCTTCCAATGCAAAGAGAAGACTTTGAAGGCATTTTCAGTGAAATGAAGGGTTATCCTGTTACCATTCGCTTTTTAGATCCTCCGCTACATGAATTCTTGCCTCAGGCCGATGGAGACATCAAGAATCTTGCCGATGAAATGGGCATGAGCTATGATGAGCTTAAGGCAATTGTGGAGGGCTTGCATGAGTTTAATCCTATGATGGGTCACCGTGGATGTCGTCTGGCAGTGTCCTATCCGGAAATCGCAGAAATGCAGACCAGAGCGGTTATAGAGGCTGCTATCAATGTAAATAAGAAGGGCATGAGCGTTGTTCCGGAAATAATGATTCCTCTGGTTGGAGATGTTGAAGAATTAAAATTTGTTAAGGATGTTGTTGTAAAAACAGCTGATGAGATAATTGAAAAAGCCGGAGTCGAGCTTAAATACATGGTGGGAACCATGCTTGAGATTCCAAGAGCCGCTTTAACAGCTGATGAAATTGCTAAAGAAGCAGAGTTCTTCTCCTTCGGTACCAATGACCTTACTCAAATGACTTTCGGATTCTCTCGTGACGATGCTGGTAACTTCCTGGAAGATTACTATGAAAAGAATATATATGAATCCGATCCTTTTGCAAAACTTGATCAGACAGGTGTTGGTAAATTGGTAGAGATGGCAGTTCAATTAGGTCAAAAGACCCGCCCGGATATCAAACTGGGTATCTGTGGTGAACACGGCGGAGAGCCTTCTTCAATTGATTTCTGCCATAGAGTGGGTCTGGATTATGTATCCTGTTCACCTTTCCGTGTGCCAATTGCTCGTCTTGCAGCAGCGCAGGCTCAGGTAAGCAACCCGAGGAAATAAATAAATATTAAGAACCCTGGATAAAAACCGGTTCTACGTCAATTGTTGGGGTAGGACAAAGTAAAATGAAATAGCTATATGTTACTGGCAGATGGTCATTTAGATTGTCTGCCAGTTTCATTTAAAAGAACTATATTAAGCCATTACATGGAGT
>DUNT01000022.1 GCA_012839205.1 Clostridiaceae bacterium | reverse complement strand
GTCCTTCATTTGAAAATTTGTCGGTTTCTATCGAAAGCCTCAGTTCAATTGAAGCATTTGTTCCAAGGTTTTTTATAGGCATTTGAGTTGCCGGATTTACTGATATAAACGGGGATTCGCTGCTGTATACCGGCTTAAAGAGTATGTCTCTTGCTGACGAAGCAGTGCTGATGTTCTTTAGGGTAACATTTATATAGCCGGGCTTTCCTGCACTCAACGATGCATTTTCCGGCACTGTAGCTATTATGTTGGGTTTTAATTCAGAAGGATCAGAAGGAGTTGGGTCTGATGTAGATGGCTTTTTAACGTTAAGAACCAATTTTGCTTCTTCAGTTAGAATTGTTGAGCTGTCATCTAATGAATATGTAACAATTACGGTCATTATACTACTGCTTCCGTCGCCGATAAATTTCATTTTTATTTTGTCTGAAGCATCGTTAAGATCTATCTGTGGATCACCTGCATCTATAGTTTTATCTACATTGTATACGGTTCCACCACTCTCAAGCACCGCAATTCCAGCTTTTGAAAAATCAAGCTGAATATTTGTAATTGTTTTATCCGCTGTTAAATTCCTCATATATAAAGGTGCTAATGTGAAAGAATCACCTTCTTCCAGTTCGTCGGTATATCCGTGCGTCAGCAGAAAATCAGACGCTGCAGCATACGCCTCCAGCTTTGTTCCCGTCATGGACAGGACGGCTGTAAACAGAAAAATCATTAAAACAAGACCCGTTCCCATTTTTTTAAGCATTAATTTCTTCATCATGAAAATCCCTTCCATTCTCAATCTTTTCTATCTTTCCATCGCGAATATTAATAATGCGCGAAGCGTAACCGGATATTTCATTATCGTGAGTCACAATTACCATGGTCTGATTCCAGGCTTTAGCCATAGTAGTCATTAAATTCATCATTTCAAAGGTAGTGGCTGTGTCAAGGTTTCCAGTAGGCTCATCGGCAAATACCACCTTTGGATTATTGGCAAAGGCTCTGGCTATGCTAACCCGCTGCTGCTGCCCGCCACTCATCTCAGAAGGCTTGTGTTTCATTCTGTCCTTTAGACCTACCGCCTCAAGAAGCTCTTTTGCCTTTTTTATGCGTTTGTTTTTGGGTACACCACAAAAGGTAAGGGGCATTGCAACATTCTCAAGCGCCGTCAATGTAGGAATAAGATAATAACTTTGAAAAATAAAACCAACATAGCGTTGCCTGAATAGAGCCAGCTGATTCTCATTTAATTTATCAATTCTGTTTTTGCCTATTGTTATGGTGCCTTTAGAGGGTTTATCCAATCCCGCCATAAGATGCAGCAATGTTGACTTTCCAGAGCCCGAAGGCCCTTTCATGCAGCAAATTTCGCCTTCTCCTATCTCAAGGCTGACGCCATTAACTGCAATAATCTTTTCCTGCCCCATACGATACACCTTATATATATCGTTTAAGGTAATTAATGCGGACATATGTATCCTCCATTACATAAGACTGTCTCAAACACCGTGTTTCCCTTTATGTCATCCTGAGGATCATTTAGCGGAGTCGAAAAATCTTTCATGTCAACACATAAGATCCTTCGCTGCGCTCAGGATGACCGTTTGGTCAGATTCTTCGCTGACGCTCAGAATGACATAGGGATGGTGTCATCATGAACGGAATGCACCCTTTTATGTCATCCTGAGCGGAATGCACCCTTTTATGTCATCCTGAGCGTAACGAAGTGAAGTCGAAGGATCTTTACGTCAACACAAAGATTCTTCATTCCGCTTTGCTCCATTCAGAATGACAAAGGATGTAAGATTCTTTGCTGGCACTCAGAATGACATACACTATGAGACAATCTAATTAAAATATATATGTTTCCTTATTAAAATCTATTAAAGCTCTTTCGAGAGCCACACTGCCAGGTCATTCAATACCATATCCTCACTGTCCCGGTCTTTCAGGAGGCCGGATAAAGTGCCCTTACTGTCAATGAGCTTTTGTGACAGCTCTTTGCCAACAAAACGCAAATTTATAAAAAGCTCCGGCAAAGCGGTTATAATCTCTTCACATAATGCATCGGAATAGATCTCGGCTTTACTGATGATTCCTTCATCCAGCTTAAAGTACAGCTCTATTCCTCCCCAGGAAAATCTGTTCTTAAGATAAATATCAAAATCAGGTGTCTCACCAAAGCGCCATTCCCATGAGCTATTTCTGGCCATTATATTTCTGAAAGCAGCATCCTTGGGCCACATATCTTTGTCATTTGCCATAAAATTAACTATCTCACCAGTTTTGCCATATTCGTCAGTGAAAGCCTTAATAACTGCTTCTTTAATAACTTCTACCGTAATACCGGGCATTATGTCTGATAAATTTGTTACACGGCTCTTTACCGAGGCAACTCCCTTGGTTTTGATTTTGTCATAAGATACTGTAAGATATCTTGACATCTTTTCCTTATCAGCACCGATGAGAATTGTGCCATGATGCAGCGCATTATTGCCTCTAAAGCCAAAGGCATTGCCCGAAAACTTTTTGCCATCAACGGTCATGTCATTTCGCCCGCTTTTTACAGCATTTATACCTAATTTCTTAAGACCGTTAATAATAACATTGCATTGACGGCCTACATCATATTTATCCCTGCTTAGTATAAAGGAGAAGTTTAGATTCCCTATATCGTGGAAAACTGCTCCGCCCCCGGTAATTCTGCGTGCCAGACGTATATTGTCATCTTCCATCAAAGAAAGGTTGCACTCTGACCAAGGATTCTGATTTCTCCCAATAACTACTGTATCTTTATTCTGCCAAAGAAATAGTACAACCTCATTTTTTTTAAGATTAATAAGTAAGTATTCTTCCAGAGCCAAATTAATCCAGGGATTCTGAATGTCTGTGGTAATAATCTTTATTAGTCCGCTCATCTTTTGCTCCTGTTTAGCATTAGTACAGTTTTCTTCTTTATACCATATTGTTAATTATCTAGCAATTACAAAAGTGTCACTTACCATTTAATTGTATTTGTCTGCCTTATCCCGGCGATAATTCTCAAATAACCCTTCGTCCAGTACAACCGTAAAAAGAGCCACCTCTAATTTATAGACGTAGCTCCGTTGGTTTGGTTCAGATTTTATGCAAATTTTTCTATAATTATTTTTTCCACCTCAAAACTGGCGTTCTGGCAGCCTTAACTTCGTCCAGTCTGGAGACATAGGTTTCCTTTGGGGCATTCTTCAGGCTCTCCGGATTCTCCTGAGCTTTTATGGCCAAGTCCCGCATAATCTCAATAAAATTGTCCAGGGTTTCGGGGCTCTCGGTCTCGGTAGGCTCAATCATCATTGCCTCTTGAACAATTAAGGGGAAGTATATTGTAGGCGGATGAATTCCCTTGTCAAGAAGATTTTTTGCAATATCCAGCGCAGTAACACCGTTTTTGGCCTGCCTTTGCGCTGACAGAACAAATTCATGCATACAAATTCTGTTATGAGGAATATCGTAAAGATCCTCCAGCCTTTTTCTTATATAGTTGGCGTTGAGAACGGCTGTCTGGGATGCCGCTTTCAATCCTTGAGAGCCCATGGTGCGAATATATGAATATGCTCTGAGTATTACTCCGAAATTCCCGTAAAATGATTTAACCTTGCCAATCGAAAGAGGCCTGTCATAATCGAGAGTATAATAATCATCCACCTTTTCAATTACCGGCACCGGGAGAAATGGAACAAGCTCCTTCACCACTCCGATGGGGCCGGAACCCGGTCCACCTCCTCCATGTGGGGTAGAAAAGGTTTTATGAAGATTAACATGGGCGATGTCAAATCCCATATCACCGGGACGTGCAATCCCCATTATAGCGTTCATATTGGCTCCGTCATAATAAAGAAGACCACCGCAGTCATGAACCATCCGGGATATTTTAAGAATATCCTCCTCAAAAAGACCCAGTGTGTTTGGATTTGTCAGCATAAGTCCCGCTACGGTATCGTCCAGGATATCCTCAAGAGCATTGATATCTACACAACCTCTTTCATCAGAGGGGATATGCACAACTTCAAAGCCTGCAAGGGCTGCCGATGCGGGATTTGTTCCGTGTGATGAATCAGGAACAATTATTTTTACACGTTTACTGTCCAGTCTGTGCATATGGTAAGCCTTGATTATCATAAGGCCTGTCATTTCGCCTTGGGCTCCTGCCGCCGGCTGCAGTGTAACTCTCTCCATTCCCAGAATCTCAGACAAATACTTGTCCATATTATAAAGAATCTCTAAATTCCCCTGAGCAGTTTGAGGATTCTGAAGCGGGTGCATTTGGGCCAGGCCTTCCATTGACGCTATATCTTCATTAATCTTTGGATTGTATTTCATTGTACAGGAACCCAGCGGGTAAAAGCCTGAATCAACTCCGTAATTTCTTTTTGATAGGTTGGTATAGTGGCGTATAACATCCACCTCTGATACCTCGGGAAGCTGGGGAGCTGTTTTTCGCAGCATATCACCGGGATAAACCACTTCTAAGTCCACTTCCGGAACATCATTTGCTGGAAGAGAATATCCGATTCGGCCTTCTACTGATTTTTCAAATATCAGTTTTTCATCCCTAATCATTTATAATCCCTCCCTGACATATTGAATTAACCTTGGACACAAAATCATCAATCTCTTTCTTTGACCTTTTCTCTGTTACAGCAACAAGCCAGCAACCTTCAAGTTCCGGGTATTCAGCCGTCAAATCATAGCCACCTATAATTTTTTCAGTTAATAGTGCCTCATTAATGGCATTTGGTTTGATTTTAGGTCTTACCACAAATTCTCTGAAGAAAGGTGCTTCGAATACCTGGGAAACCTGGCTGGCTTCAAGAAGAGAATGATATGTGTAAACCGACTTATTTATACATTGGGTAGCCACTTCTTTAAGGCCTTCCTTGCCCATAAGAGAAAGATAATTTGCTGCAGCAAGGGCACACAAGGCCTGATTGGTACAGATATTAGAGGTTGCTTTTTCACGCCTTATATGCTGTTCTCTTGCCTGAAGAGTCAGAACAAATCCACGTCTTCCCTGAGAATCTATTGTTTCTCCCACTATTCTACCGGGCATTCTTCTTATAAAGGGGCTTTTAACAGCAAAGTAGCCCAACAGTGGACCTCCGAAATTCATGGGATTTCCGAGAGGTTGAGCCTCCCCCACCGCTATATCGGCCCCAAGCGCACCCGGGGATTCAAACACGCCCAATGAAATGGGATCACATACTGCAATTAAAAGAGCTCCAACCTCTTTGGCCGTATGGGATACAGCTTTAATATCCTCCAAAATACCAAAGAAATTTGGAGATTGTATAGCAATAGCGGCCGTGTTTTTGCTGATGTGGTCCTGTAATTGTTCTAAATTAATTGTGCCGCTTTTATTATTGCTGTTTTCTTCTTTGTAAAAATCCACTTCTTTAACGGTGATTCCCGAATACCTGAGTCCTGAATACAGTACTTTGCGATATTCCGGGTTCACGCTTCTGGCTATCAATATTTCTTTTCGGCCATTGTATCTGCTGGCTAAAAGAGCTGCCTCATAAAGTGCTGTCGCACCATCATAGAGGGAGGCATTTGCGGCATCCATTCCTGTAAGCTCGGCAATCATAGTCTGATATTCAAATATCGATTGAAGCACGCCCTGGCTGATTTCGGGCTGGTATGGCGTATAAGCAGTATAAAACTCCTGCCTTGATGTTATATGCTTTACTGCTGAAGGAATGATATGATCATAGGCACCTGCTCCTAAAAAGCAAGTATTCCCGATTGTGTCAGAATTCTTTTGTGCCAGCGTGTTCATATGCTTTTTTAGCTCATGTTCAGATAAAGGCTCCGGAAGTTTTAAGTCCTTCTGAAGCCTCAGCTCCTCAGGGATTGCAGAAAAAAGCTCATCTAATGACTTGACATCAACAGTTGAAAGCATGGCTTCCTGTTGCTGCCTGGTCATTGGGATGTATGATGATTTCAATTTACTCACTCTCCCTTTGTCAACTCCTCATATTGAGCAGGGCTCAAAAGCTCATTCAGCTCATCTTTATTTTCGAAGCTCAAAACAGCCATATAGTTTTCATATGGGCTTTCATTAATAAGCTCGGGGTTGTCGGCCAGGGCTTCATTTACTTCAACTACGGTTCCTGATATTGGTGCAAAAATATCAGAAGCGGCTTTTACAGATTCCACAACACCTAAAACTTCATCCTTTGACAAAGCTTTACCCTCTTCCGGCAGCTCAACATACACGATACTACCGAGGGAATCCTGAGCGTAGTCTGTAATCCCTACATATGCGCGGTTTCCTTCAACACGTACCCATTCATGATCTTTTGTGTAATATAATCCTTCTCTGATTTCCATAAATAAACCCTCCTGTATCTATTTTTACTTTTTTATAACTTAAAAGACAGCTTATTTTTTATATTTCTTTTTATAAAAAGGAAGCTGAACAAGCACTGCCTTGCATTTTCTGCCTCGTATCACAATTTCTATTGTCTCACCATCTTTTAAATCGGGATTATCCAGTAAGGCCAGGCCTCCGTTCTTGTTTAATGTTGGCAGAAGCCCGCCGCTGGTTACATAGCCAATCCTGCTTCCGTCCATTATAACATCATATCCATTTCTTGGTATGCCTCTGTCCACCATTTCAAAACCATACAGTTTCCGCTTCAAGCCTTGGTCCAGTTGTCTGGACAGGGCGGCTTTACCAATATAATCATCTTTATTCATTTTAACAAAGATTTTCAAACCAGCTTCCAACGGTGAAATGTCCTCTGAAAGCTCATGGCCGTAGAGGGGCAAAGCTGCTTCAAGCCTTAATGTGTCTCTGGCTCCTAACCCTACAGGAGCAACTCCTTTATCCTTTCCCGCGTCCAATATCCCATTCCACAGCTTTTCCGGATCTGCACAAGAATTAGGAAGCCATAAATATAATTCAAATCCGTCTTCACCTGTATAGCCTGTCCTTGACAGCAATACCTTCATCCCCAGCAGGGATACCTCTTTAAAACGGAAAAATCCCGGAAGCTCTGTATCTTCATCCAATATACTTTTTATGATGTCTTCTGCCTCCGGACCCTGCAATGCCAGCTGTACATATTTGTCAGAAAGGTTCTCTACCTTAACATCTCCTGTAATCTGAGACCTTATCCACTCATCGTCCTTTTGGGTATTTCCGGCGTTAACAACTAAAAGCAGCTCTTCCTCTGAAAACTTGTAAATTAAAATATCATCCACTACTGTTCCGTTTTCATAGCAAATGGGAGAATAAAGGATTTTACCAGCGGGTACCTGTGCTATATCGTTTGATATAAGCCTGTTTAATGCTTTAACAGCGTCTTTTCCGGTAATCTGGATTTCACCCATATGAGAAACATCAAAAAGGCCTGCCTTTGTTCTTACCACTTGATGCTCCGTTATTATATCGGTATAGGAAACGGGAAGTTCCCATCCCCCAAAAGAAATAAACCTGGCTCCTGAGTTTTTTTGAACCTCATATAAAGGGGTTTTTCTGTCCATTATATTTCCCTCCTTAGAAATAATTCTATTATATTTAAGAAAATTAAGCCATATAAATCTGATAAAACGAGAATAAAGATTCCTCCTGACTCTAAGGTAGTAGTATGAGTCCATCTTCCTCGAGTTTCAATAACACAGCACCCATTCGAAATCTGGTGTCGGATTAAAGATATTAATGACAAAAAACAAAGCTCTGGGTATTATTTTACCCAGAGCTATTTTTAAAAAACAATTATACTATTTAATAACGCGTCTTGCTCCCATGTATTTTTCTTTATAGGATGACAAGGATCTTGTAACTACCTTCCCCTTTGAAGAGGATGCATGTATAAACATTCCGTCACCTATATAAATTCCTACATGGCCTATTGTACCGTTTTTATCTGTATCCCACATCAGTATATCGCCTTTCCTGATTTCTGAACGTGACACCTTGGTTCCAATTCCGGAATAAGCTCGTGATGAACGAGGTACACTAATTCCGAAATGTTTAAAAACATGATAGGTGAGACCGGAGCAATCTGTGCCATTTTTAGAATTGCCAGCCCATCTATACGGTACACCCAGCCAGGTCTTTGCATATGCAACAATTTCATCGGCTAGTTTATCAGCTTCAGAGGAAACTTCCTCCTGGGCCTCTTCGGTTCCTCTGGATGCCACCACATTCTCTTCAGGCTTTTCTTCAGGCTTTTTTGTTTCTTGAGGTGGAGGCGCCTGTACAACGACTTTATCTACTTTGTCAGCACTGTCCACCAGGTATTTGGCCAAAACATAACCTTTTTTATCCGTCCAGGTTATTATTCTTGCCCATTCCCCAACAGTTTCGAAATAGGTAACCTTGTCCCCTCTCTTTATAGACGTTATCAACGTACTTTGGCTTGTAGGCTCTTGTCTTACATTCAGTTTATCAGCATTGACATGCTTAACCACTGATTTAATCTCCGGCTTTGGTGTTGGAGCAGGTTCTGCAGGTTCCGGAATATCAGCATCAAGTGATAACGCAACAGCCGTTTCTGTTTCGTCGAGGTTTAAATCTGTTGAAGAAATACTTGGATCATCTGCCGAAGTAATATTTTGAGTTGTTGAATCCATTTCCTGAAGGGCTGATAAAGTTGCAGTGGTTGAATTTTCTTCTGAATTAAGAGTGTTTGTATCATCATTTTCTATAGCTAAATATATTTCTTCTTCTGTTTGGTCCCTTTGCACATTTTTGTTCGTATCATCATATGATAAAGTCAGCGATAAAGCAAAGGCTGTTTGCGTGAGTAAAAAAAGTGATGTTAACATCAACAAGGGAAAGTTAATTTTTCGTGGTCTTTCCATGGTGTTCCTCCTATTTTGGCTTCCGGAGTTAGCTGACGGGTTCGGGCAAAGAGGTCTCCCTACCATGTAACATGGATTAACCCCAGATTTCTTGGTTCCTCCGTTTATTCTTTTGAATAACTAAGCCTTTAATTTCATCTATATTAAAAGTATATGTATATTTGTACCACATGCATCGATAATTATATCAATTATAGTGAGGCTTAGCAAGCTATGGCATAACTTACCAGCATTCTTATAATAGGAGTAACACGCTACAGCCCTGCTTTATAACATATGTACAAACGGGCAATATCAAAACATTCCTCATACTGATTTCTTATATAGCATACTATTCCAATCTTAAAAAAATGACAAGGCCTTTTGGAAATTTTTTTTATTTTTCACATTTGCATTGCATTTGCATTATTGTAGTTTTTGGATATAAAAAAAGGGCTTGTAATCTTACGAATTCTTTGTTATACTAATATGGCGCTAAAAAATGACGTCGCGGAGTGGAGCAGTCTGGTAGCTCGTCGGGCTCATAACCCGAAGGTCGTGTGGTTCGAATCCCGCCTCCGCAACCAATGAAAACCGCTTGTTCGAAAGAACAGGCGGTTTTGTTATTTCTAGTTTTTTCGCGAAAACCTACAAATTGTTGTTTATTTGCTGAATATATAGACAAGAGGTTACCTAAGAAAGTCTTTGATTACGCCAGTTTCAGGAGATGGCTTCGTGAAAAAGGAACGTTATGCGAAATCATACTTGGGAATTCATAATAATTAGTGACGTGATTAATAATAACACTTAGATGGCAACAGACTACTAAAAAGTAAACATAAAAATAGAACCTTTTTAAGTCATGCCCAGGACTACCCTCATATCGCTTTGGGGCGTGCGGAGAACTAAGTTGTGAATTACTGTTGATATTTTTTGAGAACTATTTTGGGAAAACTCGCAGCTGCACAGATACCCCATCGGGGTCATAAACATAGAAATACCGGGTATCATCCCCAGGGTTATGGATATCCGAAGGGTTAAGACCTTTGTCTTGAGCAATCTTGTGCATTTCATCCAGCTTATCCGTCTCAAAGCAAATGAACATACCTTTACCTTCAAATTTGGGGCCTTGTGGCCTACAGACAAGTTCAATTTCTGTTTCTCCACTGCCATTTGTCAGAAATGCAAGTTCTGCTGGTCCCGCTTGAAATCGGCGGGAAACGGTTAATTCTGTAATAGTCTCATAAAATTTAATAGATTCTTCCAGGTTTCTGACCATAAAAGTCACATGCTTAATACGCATCGTTTTTCTCCTTTTCATGTTAATTACAACAGCGAATATCTTTGCATACGCAAACTAGTTTTATTATACCAAATCTTGGCCAGGTTCAATAATATATAACCACATAATAATCACCAAAATAATATTTTGCTTCAGAACCTCTGTACAAAACCCGTTATGGGCCACAAAATGGCTCTTTTTTTGTTCATTTCTTTCCAAAGTGTCCTGGGACTATTGAGGACATGAAAAATGTGTGGTCAAAAAATTCTCTCCAAATACTTGTATTCTGAAAAATGCGGCATATCTTCCCATGTGTCCTGGTCAATAAATATTTCATAGCCGCAGCAGTTTGGCACATACCAATCATAATAATTGCAGGCCGGATCAGCAAATTTTGACATAATGGCCATAATGCTGCCACCATGCGCAACTATGGCCAGCTCTTTTAATTGGCGTTCAAAGGCATCATTAATTACAAAACCAAAAGCTGCCTGTACTCGTTTCTGAAAAGAAACGATGCTTTCTCCGTTGGGACATTTCCCCTCACAATTACCCTTCACCCATTCCTGGTAGGCTGTATCATCTGCCATTTCATCGGCGGTACGCCCCTCAAAGTCCCCGAAATCCATCTCCCGCAAATCTTCAATAATATGCATTTGTGCATTTGGAAAACAAATCTTCGCTGTTTGCACTGCCCGCTGCATAGGGCTGACATAAACATATGACATATTTTCTAATATACCTGCGGCCTGTGCTTGTAAAATTCCCTGCTGGCATAGTGGCTCGTCAGTCCGGCCATTATACCGCCTATGTATATTCCCCTCAGTCAGGCCATGCCGTAACAGAAAAATTCTCATATCTTTACTCCTTTATTACTATAGGAATACCGCACACAAGGCGCACCACCCGCTCCGCTGCCTGCGCAAGACGGTTGCAAAGCCTGCCGGTGGCTTCCCGGGCTTCCCGGTCTGTGCGTTGAAAAGGAATAATGCCACTGCCTACCTCGTTGCATATCACAACTTCTTTTTTTAACAGTGCATCATACAGCTTATCACTGCCTGCCGGGTCAGAAAAAACCATATCCTGCAGATTGTTAAGCACAGGACGCTCATCCAATACCCCATCGGCAATATCTGAGTCCGAATAGCCGAGGGATTTTACATATTCCAACTTTCCGGATGCAATTGCACCAATTACCAGTATCATAATACCTCCACCTTTTTGATGATAATAAACACAGCCAGCGTTGCAAGTTCAGTAATTTGCAGCCAGTATCCGGAGATATCTCCGCTCATGCCGCCAAACTGATTTTTCGACATATAATAAATATATATGGCTAAAAGGACTGTAACCAATGTTATTACTATACCCATTAACCAACTTATAAGTGACAATGCTGCTACGCATAGCACAAATATACAGCAAAGAACAATAGTAACACTTCGCTTATGCGATGAGCTGCCGGTAGTATAAAACAAACCTTGTGAGCTGACTGCAGGAAAATGCAGAACACCGAACCCCACAGCAGAACGGACCATTATATGTATTAAACTGAGAACCCATATTGTTTGTGTTTCACGGGGGGCCTCGGTGCAAAGTGCGAAATATATAAGCAGGTAGACGCAGACAAAGATGACTGCAAACGCCCCGGTATGCGGGTCTTTTAATATCTCACGCTTTCTTTGCGGCTCAGCATGGCTGGCAAGTGCATCAACCGTATCACAAAAGCCATCAAGATGAATGCCGCCGGTTATTGCAACAGGTATACACATCAGCCCTGCTGCAAAGATAATGGGCCCCAACATAAGTAAATTACTCAGCCATAACCAGCCCCGCAAAAGCAGGCCAATGACCATGCCTACAAAAGGAAATCCGCAGATTAAATACCGCATGTTTTCTTTTGTCCACTCAACCCGTGGCATCGGAATTTTAGAAAACAGGGCAAACGCAAGAACAAAAGATTTCAAAATACTCATAGTAATCTTCCCTTCAATACCAGAGGAATTCCGCATACCAGCTCATAAACGCAGTCAAAGCGCTGAGCTAGTGAAATATTGAGTCTGCCAAGAGTTTTTATATATTCCCGTGTACCTGCATCGTATTCCCCGCCGTCACTGCCCACATCATTGGTCACAACAATAAGATTTTCACATTGGGATGCAAGGGATTCAATGCCGGATATAATCTTGTCATAAACATCTGTAATATTGCCGTAATTGTCAAACATCTCATTTGCAGTCAGATTACACATGCACTCCAACAATACAGTGCTGCGCTGTGGCAATCTGATCAAATGAATATCTGTATCGCGTTCAATGGTTATAAAATTTTTTGTCTTGCGCATTTTCCGGTGCTGGTCAACCTTTTTTTGACTTTCATCATCAAAGATTCTCATGGTGGCAATATAATAACGAGGGGCAGCAAGACGCACCGCAAGGGTTTCGGCGTATGTGCTTTTCCCGCAGGCCGAGCCCCCGGTCAGTAATATTCGCATATTATTCACCTACATTCCAATATCTTTATAGGTCATTAAGTCATGATATACTGCAAGTGCCATATCAATAAGGGGTAAAGCTGCAACTGCACCGGTGCCTTCGCCAAGACGCATCCCGGCATGGATTACAGGATGTAGTCCCAGCTCTTCCAGCACAGTTTTACATGCCGGTTCTGCAGAAATATGGCTGGAAATCATATAATTCCTGGCCCCAGGACATATCCTTTCAGCCACAAGTGCAGACACTGAGCTTATGAATCCGTCAATGACAATTGGGATACCGCAAATGGCACCGCCCAGGAACACACCGCAAAGGCCTGCAATATCAAATCCCCCCAGTTTATGTAACACATCAAAAGCATCGGTGGCATCCGGCTTGTTTATTTCAATTCCCTGCTTAATAGCCTTAATCTTCCTGGCAAGTCCCTCATCCGAAAGCCCTGCACCACGGCCGGTTACCTCTTCAGCACTTAAGCCCAGAAGCACAGATGCCACAGCGCTTGAAGTGGTCGTGTTGCCAATGCCCATTTCACCTGTGGCTATTATTTTATATCCCTTCTTTTTACAATCCTTTACCAGCTCAATACCGCTCTCTATAGCCTTTTGAGCCTCCTCTTTTGTCATGGCCGGGCCTTGAGTAAAATCTGCTGTGCCATTGGCAATACGACGGTCAAGTATATCCTTATTATTTATTCGGGTAAACATACCCATATCGACAGCGATAATATCCACATCTGCCTTTTTTGCCATTATACATACAGAAGAACGTTTTTCGGCTATAAAACCTGCCATTACGGCAGTGATTTCACCGGGTGTCTGGGCTACCCCCTGGGCTAGTACACCATTGTCGGCACACATCACAATTACTGCTCTTTTATCCAGCCTTACATCAGCGTTCCCGGTAATACCTGCAATCTTCACTACGATATCTTCAAGCACTCCTAAACTGCCCACTGGCTTTGCAATATCGTTCCATCTCGCCACTGCTTTATCCATTGAAGTTTTGTCAAGGTTTTTTATGTTTATGGTTTGTTTTGTTAAATCCATTATAATAGCCCCTTTCCATGCTATATCCATTGCTCCAGCTTGCTGCGCATCCATTCATAGACATCCATGGAATACACTGAATCCAAGTTTCTGGCATTCAGCACCTCATTAATCTCTCCTGATGCCTTTATTTTTCCCCTGTCCAGCAGTAATGCCTGTTTACCGTATGCCCTGGCAAGGCTCAAGTCATGTACTACCGATACTACTGCCCTTCCCGGAGTTTTTAGCCATTCCTGTATAAGAGCAAATACCTGTTTCTGGTATAGAAGGTCCAAATGATTGGTGGGTTCGTCCAAAAGCAGCAATCTTGGGTTTTGTGCAAAAAGCTGAGCCAGAAAAACACGCTGAAGTTCGCCCCCCGAGAGGGTTAAAACCGACTGATTCAGCAGAGACTTAAGCCCCGTCATTTCAATTGCTTCTGAAATATACCTTTCATCCTCTTTGGTCTGACGGGAGAATATTCCGGGAGCGTAAGCGTAACGCCCCAGCCGGATAACCTCCTGTACCGTAAAGGAATAATTAACATAATTACTTTGCGCCAGAACACCAATGATTCTTGCCCGTTCATGGGGCTTGTATTTCTCAATTTTTTTATTGTTAAACCGCACTTCTCCTGTATACGGTGCGCCTTGGGATACTGCATTTATTATGGTGCTTTTGCCCGCTCCATTGGGACCCACAATCATCAGCCACTGTCCTTCGCCGACAGAAAAGCTCACGTTGTCGACAATTGTGAGGTTTCCGTATTGTACTTTCAGGTTCCTTACTTCAAGCATGGGCCTTCCTCCTTGAAGTATAGAATATATAGACGAACAATATGGCACCGATAAATGAGGTAACCACCCCGATGGGCAGCTCCAGCGGATTAAACAGTATTCTTGCAATCAGGTCGGCCAGCATCAGGAAAGTTGCACCTCCCAACAGCGAGGCAGGAAGAAGTCTCTTATGATTCGGCCCTGTAATCATGCGGACAATATGTGGTGTTACCAATCCAATAAAGCCTATTGTTCCCCCGATTGATACACATACACCTATGAGCCCGGAAACAGAGATCATGATAAATATTTTAACCCTCTTTACATTCACACCTATGTTTCGGGCATTTTCTTCACCAATAGCAAAAGCATTTAATTCCCGTGCATGAAGAACAATCACTCCGCCAAAGATGGCCAATGCTGCCAGAAGCACCAGCGCATTGTCAAAACTGCTGCCGGACAGGCTTCCCATTGTCCAGAAGGTAATGTGTTTTACTCTGTCGGGTGCAAACGTTATTATGAGGGACAAAACACTGGAAACAAACATGGAATATATAACACCTATCAGAATGATTGTGTTGGTTGATAATGAAAAATCCATTTTATATGCAAGGGTTAGAATCACGATAAGCGAAATAAATGCAAATACAATTGCCATTATCATAGTTCCTGCAAAAGGAAGCGAAGGCATTGTTATACCAAACGCTATGGCTATGACTGCCCCCAATGCAGCGCCGGATGATACCCCAAGTGTGGAGCCATCGGCCAGCGGATTACGCAGCAATCCCTGCATAGCCCCGCCGCAAAGAGAAAGTGATGCGCCGGTAAGTGCAACGCAGATGACTCGCGGCAATCGGACAGATAAGATTATGGACGGCGTTTCAATGGTCTCCGGAACAGGGATACCCCAGACAGAATTCCATATTATTGTCATGGTATCCTTTAGGGGAAAACTGACGCTGCCCACTGAAACACAAAGGACAAAAGCCAAAAATGTTGCTCCTGCAAACAATACATATTCATAAATGCGAAAACCTTCTTGCTTATTAATCACAATACCCCCCGAGCCTAATGTTTGGGGATGGCAGCATCCCTTTTGATTTAAGTCCTGTACTATTCTCATAAACTTATGTGCTTTCATCCTGTAAAGCTGCGCTGTTTACAAAATCAAAAAGTATCCTTGCACCATCGGCAAGGCGTGGCGTGGGACGGGAAAGCTCATCGTTCTGAAGGTTGAGTATGGCGCCATTTTTAACGGCAGTCACGTTTTTCCATCCTTTGCGGCTCATAATCTCTTCTTCCGGCTTTGGCCCTTCACCAAAGTACATTGCAATCGTTACTATATAGTCCGGATTACGTCCAAGTACCTGTTCTTCAGAAATCTCTCCCCAACCGGTTATGTCAGCAAAACAGTTTTTAAGACCAATCATTTCGGCAATTTCATTCATGAAGGTACCGTTTCCTGCCGTCCACAGTCCGTATTCAAGGGGAGAAACCTCAAAATATACGGTTTTGTCTTTAAAAACTTTAGTCTTTGTGGAAACTTCGGCAAACGTTTTTTTCATATAAGCAATAACATCTTCTGCCTCGGCCTCCCTGTCCATAAGCGCTCCAATCAAGGAGATGGAAGTATACACGCCCTCAATGTCATTTGCATCGGTAACAACTACCTTGATTCCAGCTGCTTCAAGCGCTTCTGCTTGTTCTTCAGTTTGATCCATAGTGCTCATCAGCAACACCTGTGGTTTCAGGCCGATAATTTGTTCCAAATTTGTATTGGCTCCCGATTGTACAACAGGTACATCCAGAACTTCCGGTGGATAATTGCAGTATTCGCCCCGGCCTGCCAGCATTTCTTCTGCTCCGATAGCATAGAGAATTTCACAGTCAGAAGGAGTAAGCGCAACGATTCGTGTGGCCGGCTCTTCCAGTATAATTTCACGTCCTGTCATATCAGTGACTTTGATAGAAGTATCCTCCGGCTCAGTTGCGGAATCCTGAACTGGCTCCGGCGTCTGTGTTTGATCAGGTGTATCCTTTGGTGCATTTTCATTTGCTTTTGTACAGCCGATTAAGAGAACCGACAGTATAAGCACACTGAGTAAAAAGACAACAATTTTTCTGTTTCTCATACTTATGAAAACCTCTTCCATAGATTTTCAAATGAATACACGGAAGGAGCAAATAAAAAAGCTCCCTGGAAACAGGAAGCAAATAGAATTCAATATAAGATAAAAAGATAGCTTGCCCCGCCCCCAAGTGGATAAATGTGTAAGC
>DUNT01000021.1 GCA_012839205.1 Clostridiaceae bacterium | reverse complement strand
CGCTCAGGGTGACAGTAAGGGGACGCTGTGCTACGCTCAGGGTGACAGTAAACACTGCTGATGCCGTGAGTGATGTCAAAATATTGGAAGTGAGATATTTGCTTATATTCTTTATACAATTTCTTACTTCTAACCTCGCACTTCGCACCTCTCACATCCCAATTGATGGATTCACTTGAGCGGCGAATTTAACTCACTCTACAGGAACCAAACCGGTGGGACAAGGCACCTGTCCCCGTGTTTCATAAATATATACTGACCCTAACACAGGATGGCAGTTGGGCCACTTTGCGATCCTCAGGATGGCTAAACCCACATTGAAATACAGCCTATAGATTAGTATCTATAGGCTGTTAGTTTCAATTAGTCAGTTGTGTAGGGCAGCAAAGCAATGTGTCTGGCCCTCTTGATGGCTCTTGTCAGCTGACGCTGGTGCTTTGCACAGCAACCTGAAATCCTTCTGGGAAGAATCTTCCCTTTTTCTGACAGGTACTTCCTGGTTTTCATTAAATCCTTATAATCAATTTCAGTTACTTTATCGACACAGAACTGGCATATTTTACGCTTAGCCCTTCTCATGCCGCGGCCACCCATTCTACCTTCGCCACCGCCCCTTTTTGGGCCTTTATCCTTTTTTATATCAGACATTTCAAAGAATGCCTCCTTCCAAGACTTCATTTTTTGGGCTTACACGCTTTTTTCTATCTCTATATATTCGTCATACTATATTATTAGCTCAATAACTATATCACAAATAAATGGATAATGTCAATGACCTGCAATTAAATCCATCACTTTATCTTCAGGCAATGGTCTGCTGAAATAGTATCCCTGGATTCGTTCACATTTATGTTTTAACAGATATATGTACTGTTCCTCAGTTTCAACTCCCTCTGCTACAATGCTTAACCCAAGCCCATGTGCTATATTTACAATAGATTCTACCAGAAGGTCTCTTTCTTTTTTCAAGCCAATATCATCAATAAATGTTTTGTCAATCTTCAATGTGTTGATGGGGATCTTTGTAAGGTAGTTCAATGAAGAATACCCTGTCCCGAAATCATCCAATGCTATCTGGATTCCTATTTCCCTTAATTTGTTCATATTATTGATTACATTATCCATCGACCCCATCATTACCGATTCGGTAATCTCAAGTTCAAGATTCTTTGGAGGCAGATCATATTTCTTAATAAGATTTATAACAAGTTCAGAAAAGTCCTTATGAATAAACTGGATGTTTGAAATGTTTACAGACATTATTAAATCTGTATGCCCGAGCTCATGGATCTTCTTAATAAATTTAATGGCTTCTTCCATTATCCATTCACCTAACGGAATTATAAGGCGGGTCTCCTCAGCTATGGGGATAAACTTGTCAGGTGAAACCAGGCCCCTGTCTTTACTGTTCCAACGCGCCAAAGCCTCAAATCCCATAATTTTTTTATCTGCTGCACGATACTGTGGTTGATAATAAAGTATGAACTCATTCTTGTCCAGTGCTGATTTCAAGCTGTTCTGGAGGTTGAGCCTTTCTAAAATTGCATCATTCATATCCTGATTATAAAATGCATATTTCACTCTTTTTTCATCAGCCTGAAATTTTGCAGTATCAGCATTCTTATACAGAATATCAAAGCTGTTGGCGTCCTTAGGATAAAGAGCCACCCCTATATTAGCTTCTATAACTATACTGTAGTTATCGATAAATGTCATTCCTTCAATGCAGCTTAATACTTTAGTTACTATCCCGGTTAGCTCTCTTTCATCCTCATAGTCCCAAATCATCAGGGCAAAGTCGTCTCCGGCCATTCTGGCTAAATAAGTGTTTTCTATGTTAAGGCTGTTAAATCTTTCAGTCACCTCAACCAATAGCTTGTCTCCTACATCATGCCCATAGGAATCATTTATCAGCTTAAAATTATCGATATCAATAATAATAACAGCTATCTTACGTCCAGGTGTTTTTGCTATTTCATAAAATTTTTCGATGAGCTTGCTGCGATTAGGCAATCCAGTAAGAGTATCATAAAAAGCAAGTCTATGTATTCGCTCTTCAGACTCCTTTTTCATGGTAATATCAGAGTGAGCCCCTGCCATTTTTATAATTTGTCCCCTGCTGTCAAACAGAGCCTTCCCCACTTCATATATCCATTTAATTCTGCCATCAGGTGTCCTTATCCTAAATTCACATTCATAGTATGGCGTTCTCTTGTGAATACAATCAGAATAGGCTTTTTCAGCTATCTTTCTGTCTTCTTCCAGAATTGCATTTATTCTATAGGTTCTTTCTTTCCCTAATATTTTTTCTTTTTCAATTTCTAAAATATCATACCACTTTTGGGAGTAGAAATAGGTATCGCTTTTCACATCCCAGTCCCAGATGCCTATATTAGAGGCCTCTACTACAAGACTATGTCTCTCGTCTTTTTCCTGAAGCAACATTTTTTGCTTAATAAGCTCATCCAATTGATCTTTTAATTCCTCTTCAGAAGCTGCCAGCTCTTCATAAACCGCCGTAAGCTCTTCATGTTTATCTCTCAGCTGAGTCTCTGATATTACACGCTCAGTTATACAAATCCCCATAAGTTCACAAACAGGTGAGGTGCTTTCCTTGCCTATTATATTAAGATTAAACAGAACATACTCGGTTTTACCATTTTCGGTTACCATACTGAGCTCAAAATTCTTTTTTGTCAGACCCTTTTTATGCTCATCCAATATTCTTTTTAGCTTTTGTTGTTCTTTAGGTGAAAGAAGATCATAGACACTGACAGTATTGACTATCCTCTTAGGGTCATACCCCAGTATTTTAGAAGCATTAACATTGAATTCCAAAATGATTCCATCATACCGAAAACATATGATTATAATATTGGCTGTTTCTACAGCATTCTTGAGAGTCTTTTCCTCTCTTTTTGATTTTTTGTTAAGAGTAACGAAATAAATATTCATCAGTATTAAGCATAAGCTATAGGTAACAGCCACTAATGCAACTATCATGATAATAGTGCTTGCATCACCGAAAGCATCTTTCATAGGGGAAGTGGCTGCAAAACTCCAGGATACATTGTTAATACTGGAAAAGCCCATTATCTTTTTTTGACCATTATATGAATATGACCCCGAACCAGTCTCGCCCTGAAGCATTCTCTTTTCTAAATCTGCAAGTTTTTTTTGGCCTGGGTCACCCATTGCATCATCAATAGATATTACTTTATTTTTTACAAGATTTCTGTCAATATGCGCAAGAGTAACCCCTTTGGAGTCAATAATATATCCATAACCTGCTTGGTCAAATGTAATATTTTCCACTATTTCACAGAGGGCTTCTGCCGAATATATCAAAGATATAAAACTTTTTATGCTGTTATTATAGAAGACAGGATATGTAAAAGCTATTGCGGGATAATCCTGATAAAATCTTTGTTCCATCATTTCGACCGATTGTTGGCCTTCCATGGCTTCTAAAAAGAATTGTTCCTGACTTACATCAAATTTCATTCCGGAAACCGAATACATCATCCCGTCTTTTGTGATATATGCATATTCAGTATGGTCATTTGGCTTGTCAGATTGGTGTAAATAATTTAATTTATCTTTAATTGAATAATCATCACTGTATATAATCTCCGATTCCGACAGAAGTTCCAGCCTTTCCAAATGCCATTCAATCTTATTCTCAATGTTATTAGCACCCATCTTTGCGATCTCAACCAATGATTGCTTAACCATATTATTAAGATAGGTATTAGTATATAAAATAACTACACCACCAAAAATAAGCGAAATAATAATTGCTAAAAAGTATGTTTTTATGTCTTTATCAGATTCACCAAGTATTTTCATGGCATCCCCCAGCCGACATAATTCCAGTAAAAAATTAAGCACCAGTGATTATAATTACCCAAATCCGCTGTTTTCAAACACATTATGACAATAATCCCTGTTGAATTAAACAGAAATTTGTCGCTGGGGGCTTTATGCAGGCTAATTTTATTCTTCCTTACCTTTATCTTCCTCGTTTATTTTCTCTTCTTTCCGGAAATCTTTTTTTGCTGGTTTTTTCCTGACTTTTTTAATTATGAGCAACACAATTCCAACTATAACCAATAATATAATTATATCTATCCATGAATAGATCAACCAGATCAGAAAATTCTCGAAATTTCTCCTGAAATTGTCGATGGACTGGGTAAACGTCCTGGAAGCTCTTTCACTCAATGTCACCGGTATCGGCTTAGTCTCAGTTCTATCGTCTACTTCCTGAATATGAACACTTATTCTGCTGAATGCCACTAACCTGTCGTAATTTTTTATGGTGTTTTCAAGACGCTCAATTTCATAGCGGACTTCAGAAATTCTTTTTTCAAGCGTGATAACATCTTCCAGCTTTGTGGACTTTGCAAGAATATCTAAGAGAGTATCTTCCTGAACCTTTAAAGTTTTTATTCTAGTTTCTGCGTCATAGTACTGCTCGGTAATATCGGTTCCCTGTGAAGAAGATTCTAAAACCGTTCCGATGCTTCCCATACTTTTGAGTACCAATTCAAAACTTTCGGCCGGAACTCGTATTATGTAGCTTGCGTATCTTAAGGCTCTTGAATTTTGGCCTTTTCCCATTACGTTTCTTGTTTCAGCAAAGCCCCCGAAATCTTTTACCAACTGATCCATAGCGTTGATAGATTCATCAAAGTCCAGGGTTTCAAGAGAAACATTCCCTTCCATGATCATCTTACGCTGGCTCATTATGTTTTTTGCAGAACTTATGTCATTGTAATCTGCACTTTCTCCAAGACCACCTCCGGCGTATTCATAATCATCGGGAGATGCCGCCTGGGGAGCCTCCGCAGAGCTGTAATAGCTCGCACTTTCAGCATAGCCTGCCTGATTTACAGCAGGTGCTGTTTTTGAGGCCGATGCGCAGGATGCAAACACCAGAACAACAACAAGCAGTAAAGATATTGTAATTGCCTTTTTCGTTAAGAGACTAAATCCTTTTTTTCCAGAGTTATTCATATCGGATTCCTCCTTTTTTCTCTTCTATATAATTTGACACCGTAGCCGGGAAAAAGTTCATAATTTAGTTTTATACTATGATTATATCAGTGATTATATCATCATTGAAAATGCACTGTCTTTCCATTTTTTGATTTATATGATTTTTATCATGTATAATAATCTTAATGGCATATAGGCTAAGAGTGCAGAAATATATTACAACAGGAGTGATTTTTTAATGAGATTGTATTTAATCCGGCACGGAGATCCCGATTACGAAAAGGATGTCCTTACCCCTGCCGGAATTCTAGAAGCAAAAGCCCTTGCAAAAAGGCTTGAAAAAGAGGGTATAGATGAAATCTATTATTCACCGTTGGGAAGAGCCCGGGAAACAATGAGCTATACTGCCCAACTTACAGGAATAAAACCTGAGTTGCTGGAATGGACAGAGGAAATATACTACTATTTAGAAGTGGAAAATTGGGGCAGAACCCATGTCTTTAATATTCCGGGAGAGGTAGTCCGTTCCATCAAACAAGGCGAGTATTATGATAACTGGTTTCAAAGAGCTCCGTATAATGATCCGGGGCTATTGAAACTGCTGGAAAACATTAATGAGCAATCCGATCTTTTCTTTGCCCGCCACGGATACAAAAAAGAAGGCAACCTTTACCGGATAGAGAAACAAAACAGCAAAAAAATAGCTGTGTTTGCACATGCAGCATTAGGTTTAGCCTGGCTTTCTCACCTTCTTGCCATTCCCACCAATATTATGTGGTCAAGTTTCTGGCCTGCCACCAGCTCGGTATCAACAATACTTTTTGAAGAAAGATCT
>DUNT01000020.1 GCA_012839205.1 Clostridiaceae bacterium | reverse complement strand
ATGAAATTACACTTCTTGACTGGGTGGAAGCACATAAGGGATATCGTAAATATGTTGCTATTGCCGGAAAATGCTGGCCTGCATTCCAGACACAGTTTGGATTCGTTCCCTGCTATGTAAATTCCAGACTAACCGGTCGCGGAATTCCCGTATCCTGTGAAGTTGATATCTATGGTGTTCTCTCTGAGTTTATTGGAACCTGTGTAAGCGAAGATGCAGTTACACTTCTTGATGTTAATAACACTGTTCCTGCAGATATGTATAAAGAGTCCATTGAAGGCAAGTTCCCTTATATTCATAAGGATACCTTCATGGGATTCCACTGTGGTAATACCTGTTCTTCCAAACTTGCTTTCTGTGAGATGAAGTATCAGAAAATTATGGCAAGAAATCTTCCTGTAGAAGTTACAAACGGAACTCTGGAAGGTGACATTATGCCGGGTTCGATTACTTTATTCCGTTTGCAGTCTACTGCCGATAATATTCTTCGTGCATATGTCGCAGAAGGTGAAGTGCTTGATGTCAGAACGAAGTCCTTCGGTGCAATCGGTGTATTTGCTATACCTGAGATGGGACGTTTCTATCGTCATGTATTAATAGAGAAGAACTATCCTCATCATGCCGCGGTTGTATTTGGTCACTTTGGCAAAGCATTGTTTGAAGTATTTAAGTACATCGGTGTATGCCATGATGAAATCGGATTCAATCAGCCTAAGGGTATGTTATATAAGAGCGAGAATCCGTTTGCATAATTAGTACATAGAAAATAGGTAATTGATAAATTGGCGATGCAGGAAACTGCATCGCCAATTTTAAAAGTAGAGACTATGTCATATATAGGTATTGATTTGGGTACAAGTGCCATATAGATGTTTCTTATGAGTGGAGACGCCGTCATCTCGTAGGCGCCTTTATATTTCCTAGTAGCTTAATTTATGACATAATAAATCATTGATAAATTGACAAAAGTGTCATTACAGTTTTGAATTTGAGTTTGTAAATAAGGTATGATAATCTGATTTAAGGATGACAATATTAACATTAAATGCCACAAGGAGGTTCCAGCATGAAGACCTTTGATATTATTGTTATTGGAAGTGGGGCAGGTCTTATGGTTATTGAAGCTGCTCTTGCCAGCGGTATGTCATGCGCAATTATTGAAAAGTCCAAATTTGGCGGGACATGTCTTACAAAAGGCTGCATTCCGTCAAAAATGCTTGTTTACCCGGCGGATTTAGTTCGTGAGTCTGAAAGAGCAGACCGGGTCGGTATTGGTTTTAGTAAGCCTATAGTTGATTGGGACAAGATTTCAAAACGGATGTGGAATCAGATAAACTATAGCACTAAGATGGAACAAGGCTTGAAACAGGTTAAAAATTTACAAGTATATAAAGGAATAGCCGAATTTACAGGTAAAAAGACTTTGCGTATTAAGTATGACGATAATAGTTTTTCAGAGGAAATCCAAAGTGACCTTATAATTATTGCAACTGGGGCAGAATCCTTTATTCCGCCTATAAAAGATATCGAAAATACCGGCTATGTAACATCCGAAACTTTTTTTGGGGATAAGTTTCCTGAAAAACCATGGTCCAGCCTGATAATAGTGGGGGGCGGTGCCATAGGAGCGGAGTTTGCTCATATTTTCTCGGCTTTTGGTACCAGGGTAACAATTATCGAGATGAAGCCACGTATTCTAAGCGCCGAAGAAGAGGAAATAAGCAGTGTTGTTACCACTGAATTTGAAAACAATGGAATTTCAGTGTTGACTAACAACAAAGTTATTGCTTCGGGCAGAAAGGGCAATTCAAAAACATTGACTGTGGAAGATACATTGACAGGGGAAAGAAGACTTATCGAAGCTGATGAAATATTTATTGCCTCAGGTGTCCGTTCCAACACAGACACATTGAAGATTAATAATACAGATGTCCAAATCGATGAAAGAGGATGGATAATAACAAACGAATATCTGGAGACCAGCCAGAAGGGAATATATGCTATCGGTGACATAAACGGAAAATATCAGTTCAGACATAAGGCAAATTATGAAGCAGAAATCCTTATAGAAAACTTATTTTATCACGGTGAGAAAAGAAAAGCCTTGTACAATGCTGTACCATGGGCTATATTCACCTGGCCGCAAGTGGCTCATGTTGGTATGACTGAAGCAGAAGCAAAGAAGTCTGGTAAGAAGTATTGGGTTGGCAAAAACTATTATTCTCAAATTGCCGGCGGTATAGCTTTAGGCATAAACAGGGACTCCAGCGATAATGGTTTTGTCAAGATAATTGTAGGTGAGAATGACACTATACTCGGTGTGCATATAGTAGGACCTCAGGCATCAATTCTTCTGCAGCCATTTGTTTATCTGATGAATGCAAATCATAAATGTGAAAGAAAGCGAATGAATGAGGGCAATAAACTGGTATACCCACCACTTGGGAGCTTCACGCCAATAAATGATTCTATGGTTATACATCCATCCCTCAATGAGCTGACCGCCTGGGTAATTGATAATATTGACTGGGATAAATGAGGAAAAGTATTGTGAATAGCCGGCGGATGGGTTAAACATCCAGTTATTCATGGAATAAAAACTAATTTATTATTCCAAGTTCGTGCTTCCATAACAGAATGCGGAGGACAGATTGATTAAGCCTTTCAACAGAGATCACCCCATTCTTAACTGCATTAATAACAGCAGGTATCTGTTCCTCAAAATTTGTGCTGCAAATAAGGTCATTACCGGCCAGAACTGCAAGAACAGCAGCGTCGCTGTTCCCGGTATAATTTTGGATGGCCTTCATGGATAAATCGTCGGTCATGATAACACCATTAAAATTAAGATCCTGGCGCAAAACCCGATTGATTTCGGGAGATAATGATGCTGGATAATTCTCGTCCATAGAAGTAACTATATTATGCGAAACAAGAACGGCACCGGCTCCCGCATTGATTCCTGAGATAAAAGGTAAAAAGTCATTATTAACAAATGTATCAAAATCTCTGTTATCATATGCCATACCCATATGGGTATCCAGATTGTTTCCATAACCAGGAAAATGTTTCAATACGCTGCCTATACGCTGATTATTCATAGCGGTAACAACATTTTTAACATATTCTGAAGTTAAAACAGCATCCTTCCCGAAGGATCTTGGAAATATGTAATCTGTGGCAACAGTTGATATATCGCATACTGGAGCAAGATTGAGATTTATACCGAATGACTTTAAAAAAATTGCTTTTTCAATAGTATCATCAACGACGGCATCAAACCCGCCTTTCTTATATAAGTCCTGCGGAGACATAAAAGGCTCTTCTCTGAATTGCTTATGAAGACTTATGCGATTAACATTTCCCCCTTCTTCATCAACACCGATTAATAGCGGAATCTTTACAGCATCCTGATAACTCTTGATGTTAGCTATTACTTCATCGACAGATCTGGTTTCAAAATCTCTGGAAAAAAGAATATACCCTCCGATATGGTATTGTGCCGCTTTTATAGCGGCATCTTGCTGGGGACAGCGTGCAATGAACATTTGCCCGACTTTCTCTTCAATGCTCATTTTGCTCAGAAGTTCCTGACTTTGCTTCAAAGATGAAATGGGTCCGAAATCGGGATTTGAGTGTGAATCAGGAATCTGTGTCGGAATAGGGGTTATACCCGGAGTTGCAACAGGGGAGGCAGGAAGTGGTGTATTTATTACCCCACCGATTCCCATGTCAGGTCCGGGAATAATTGTAGTGGGGGCAGGGTCAGGTATATATTGATTGTTATTATTTTCTAATCTTGTGCATGATGATAAAAGCATACATATAAATACTATTAATATTAAAAGAGGATTAATTGTTTTTTTCATATTCTCCTGTCAAGCTGTTTTTGTGCTAATATTGCTAATTTTGGTTTTACTATAGCTATATATTATCAAAATTGTGCAACCATATGCAAAGTAAAAGAATAATAACATATATTAGAATATATAAAAAATATAAATACTTTTATTTCTAGACAATATAATCAAAGTATAGTAAAATATGCAATAACATACAGTAAAATTATGACATAAGGCGGTTTATTATGTCACAAATTAGGTTGGTTATTGCAGATAAAGATGCTTTATACCTGGAAAAACTAAGCGCATATCTACAAAAAAACAAAGCTTACGGGTTTTATCTGGAATTATACACAGATAAGAATAAACTTGTCGAATGGTTAAGCAGTGGTAAAAGAACGGATTTGTTGGTTATTTCAGCTTCCTTATATAATGAATTGGCAGAAAAGCCTGTGAATAAGAATATCCTGCTCTTAAGAGATTGTGCAGAAAGTCTGGCACCACAAAATATTAATAGCATTAATAAATACAGGCCGGCAGATTATATTCTGAAAGAAATATTATCATTGTGTGCCGAATATATTCCCAGAGATATCAATGATGAGAATAAAAACGGATGCATCAATTTGGTTCTTTATGCAGATGGAAGCGATGCACTAAATCCTCTGGCCCAAGGGCTTGCGTATATAAATGCTGTGAGAAAAAAGAAAGTCTATTATATGAGTCTGGATGAATTTCCAAACACCAATTCATGGCTTAATAGCAATAATACTAAGGGTTTGAGTGAGATGCTCTATTATGTCAAATCCCAAAAAGAGAATTTATCCCTTAAAGCCGAAGCATGTACTTCCTGCGATACAAAAACAGGCATTTATTTTATGAAAGGACACAATAATCCTGAGGATGTTAAAAGTCTTAATGAAGGAGAATTAACGTCTCTCCTTAAAGCAGTCCAAAGAAGTTTGCCATACGACGAAATAATAATTTCCAGAGCTTTTATTACTGACCAAATTACACTCTGGCTTCTGAATGCGGCAGGAAGAGTATTTGTATCAGCTTTAAATTATAAGTCTTCAATAGACAGGCTTAATAGAATTGTGAATCATATTAACAGGTTTGAGAATGTATATGGTCTTAAAGAAAAACTTGTTTTTTGTATAAACTCTATCAGCGATAATCAACTCCCAATAAATCTTGATAATCCGAATTTGAACATAGTAAATTTACCGTATTTAGATAATAGAAATGCAGGTCTTTTTCCACTTTCCAATGAGTACCTGACAACTCTTGAAGCCGCGGTGAACAATCCAGAGGTGTAAATCTATGGCCAACGTATACGAAATAATCAAGGAAATAAGAAAAGAAGTTGCTTCAACCACAGATTCTACCTTGGATTATAGTGCAGAGGAGTTTGACATAAGGCTTTTAGAGCAAATAGAGACTATATGCTTTACAAAAGATTTAACCAAATCCTTTAATGTTTCAGAAATCAAATACATAGTAGAAACCATATTTAATCAGATGCGGCGTCATGATGTTATCGAACCCCTAATAAAAGACAAAAGTATCACCGAAATCATGATAAATGGGCCTAAACAAGTGTTCATTGAAAAAAATGGGATAATTTCGGAAACTGATATTACTTTCGAAAATAAAGAAAGGCTGGAGGATCTTATACAAAACATGGTGGCGAGGGTTAATCGCAGTGTAAATGAAGCAGAGCCCATTGTAGATGCAAGGCTGGAAGACGGATCAAGAGTAAATATTGTACTGCCTCCTGTGGCATTAAACGGTCCATTAGTGACAATACGTAAATTCCCGGATAAGCCTATAAACATTAATGACTTAATTAGATATCAGTCTATAACCAAAGAGGCAGCTCTGTTTTTGGAAAAGCTGGTTAAAGCTAAATACAACATCTTTATTTGTGGAGGAACTGGTTCAGGTAAAACTTCATTATTGAATGCACTATCTTCGTTGATACCAAAGGATGAAAGAATAGTAACTATTGAGGATTCAGCTGAGCTTCAGCTTTTCTCCATCAAGAATATTGCCAGGCTGGAGACACGTAACGCAAACACTGAGGGCAAGGGAGAGATAAATATGAAAACACTGATTAAGACTTCTTTACGGATGAGGCCAGAGCGGATAATTGTAGGTGAAGTCCGGGGGGAAGAAGCACTGGACATGCTGCAGGCAATGAATACAGGCCATGACGGTTCAATGTCTACAGGGCATGCCAATTCAACCCAGGATATGCTTTCACGTTTAGAAACAATGGTTTTGATGGCGGCTCCTTTGCCACTTGAGGCAATAAAAAAACAAATTGCTTCTGCTATTGATATTATCATATTTCTCTCACGACTAAGAGACCACACCAGAAGAGTTATGGAAATAACCGAGGTTGCAGGATATAAAAATGGAGAAATAATACTTAACCCAATTTATGTATTTGAGGAGATAGGTCAGGATAATGACGGGATAATAGAAGGATGTTTAAGGAGAACGGAAAATCCTTTGGTGAATAATGTTAAGGCAAAGCAAAGGAGGGTTGAACTTGAATGACAGGTCTGTGCTGCCTCAATACGATGTTTACAAACTGAAACCTGAGGAACTGATAATTACATTACTTTTAGCCGTGGGTATATGCTTTCTGATAGGTCTCATTTTTTATGAAAATTTAGTTATAGCTGCTTTTTTGTCTCTGGCAGGTATCTTGTATATACCCTTCTACAAGAAAGAACAACTGCGTAAGAAAAAAGAAACTTTAACAATTCAATTTAAAGATGCCCTTTACTTTCTGTCCGTATCGTTATCGGCGGGGAAATCAATAGAAACTGCAATGTCAGATACATACAAGGCTATGCTTGGCATATACCCGGACAAGAACAGCGATATTATAAAGGAGCTTGAAATAGTTAATCACAAGATTCTTATGAATGAACCAATAGAGAAGGTTTTTTATGATTTGGCCGAAAGAAGCAAAATTGAAGATATAAAGAGTTTTGCTGATGTTATTATGATTTCCAAACGAGCCGGAGGAAATCTTATCGAAGTAATAAAAAACACCTCAGACACAATAAGAGAAAAAGTAGAAATTCAGAATGAAATTGAGAATCTTATCAGCGGAAAGAAGTTTGAGCAAAAGGTTATGAGTATTGTACCCTTTGGTCTGGTGCTTTTTCTTAAAAGCTCAGGCTCAGATTATTTGGAACCGCTTATGGCTACTCCCTTTGGACGCATAATCATGACAATTGCATTAATAATGATTTTATCAGGACAATTGATAGGACATAAGATTATGAATATCGAGGTGTGATTGATGATAATTATCAGCGGCGTCGTATTGGTGATTACCATACTTATATACTGTGTTTTTCAGGGTCTTTCATATAAGAAATATATTGATTTTTTTGCACCTCTGGATGACAAGTCTTACTCCTATAAAAAATTTCTTCCCGGTTGCCTGGGCATAGTTGAAATGTTTCAGCTTTCAGGTGCTGGAAGATACCAGACAAAACTTAATCAGAAACTTGTAATGCTTTATGGAAGCCGGAATTTATCATATTACGCGAAGGTTCACTGGTCGGTTAAAATATTTTATTTATTCCTGGGTGTAATTTTAGGAGCTCTTTTCTGTATTCTCGATGCATCAAATTATTCAATGTTGCTTGCTATTCCTTTTTCAGGCATGGCCCTATTTTTTCTTGTTGACAATAATCTGGACAATCAATATAAAAAACGTAGATTTCAACTTGAAAGAGACTTCCCCAATTTTATCAGCAAGCTGATTTTACTGGTCAATGCAGGTCTGAATGTAAGACAGGCCATAGAACGGATTGTGGCTGACAGTAACAAAGAAGAGCCTCTTTACAAGGAACTGCAGTGCGTAATATCTGACATTAAGGCGGGGGTGCTTGAATATGAAGCCTATATGGATTTTTCAGAGCGATGCAAAATTAAGCAGATAACTAACTTTGTAAGCATCATTCAACAAAACATGAAGCTGGGTGGAAGTCAAATGCTTTTTGAACTAAAAAGAATGGGAACAGAGTGCTGGGAAATGAGAAAAAATGTAGCGAAACAGCTGGGAGAAAAAGCATCTTCAAAGTTAATGTTACCCCTTTCCATTATGTTTCTGGCTATTGTTCTTATTTGTGTAGCACCGGTAATTCTAGAGTTGAGGAGTACTTTTTAATGAAGACTTTTATGAAGTCGCCAATAAGCGGCCATTCAACATTGGAATATGCTTTATTAATGCCCATAATTTTTATTTGCATATTTATATGTATTATTGTTTTTTTAATTCTATATCAAAAGGCAATTGTTCAAAATATTGCTGAGGAAGCAGCCCAAAGCCTTTCCCGGCAATGGGGATATAATCCTCTGCCTGTAGAAGAGATTAACTCAGGTGTGTACAAAAGGCAAACCTATGAGAGCAGAGAAACTTATTGGAATTTAAAGCTCTTTTTCAGCAGGAGAAAGAAGAACGATGCCAAAGAGTATATAGAAAACAGAATTAAGGATGTTGGATTCTTAAAACCTTATAGTCCTGATACTTCTGCTGACGGAAATAAACCTGATACAACGATAGATGTAAATATTATACCGGGATTACCTGCGGTTTTGAATGTCGAGATAAAAGTAGCTTATCAGATGCCTGTAAAGAATCTTATGAGGCTGATTGGCATTGGAGATTGCCTGGTTATAGAAGGATATGCAAGGTCACTGATATATGACCCTAAAGACATGATTAACACAACAGATTATGTTTATCAATCAATTAGAGCAACAGACTTATATGAAAATTTCATGAAAAAGATCGAGCCCTTAAAAAAGCAACTGGACAAGATTGTAAAGGAATAGGAAGATTAAAATGCTCTTTAAACCAAGAGGAAGCATAACTGTTTTTTTATGTATAGTTCTTGCGGTGTTGATTCCGCTTTCTTGCGTATTAGTAGACATAACACGCTATTCATTGGCAAAAAAGCAGGCAAAGACCGCACTCAAAACATGCGCCGAATCTGTACTGGCAGCGTATGACAGACAACTAAAGGAACAGTACGGACTTTTTGCAATATATCCGAGAGATATTGAAAACATGGAAAAAGAGATATATGAGCTCCTTTCAAGCAATCTTAATACAGAATCTGCTGTAGATGGATTTTCTGACCTGTATGAGTTCAAAGTTCTGAATATAGACGCCATTCCTTTCTATAATTATAGTGAACCTTTTGTTCTTCAACAGCAGGTTGCCGAGTT
>DUNT01000019.1 GCA_012839205.1 Clostridiaceae bacterium | reverse complement strand
TTGCACATCACTTTTTTTCATGTTACTTTGTTCTTAGTCATTTCCATTAGTAGGCTTTTTTCTTTTTAGGGCTCTACCAAAGGTCTTTCAGGTCTCATTTCTTCATACTTAGTTAACAGAGCCTTTATTTTCATTTATCATCAGATACTTTAACTAAAAGTTTTACACCCTCAATAGCCGCAACAGTAACTTCAGTATTCTCTTTTATTGATTCACCAGATTCACTTACAGCTGTCCATATCTGACCTCTAACCTTAACCTGACCCGGCTTATGCTCTGAAATATCCATAACCACTAATCCGGTTTTTCCTATAAGAGCATCGGTATTAGTCCTTTGTATACCCACTTTAAAATATTTTACAGCAATAGGTCTGGTAAAAATCAGAAGTACTATTGAGGTTGCCAGAAATGCTGCTATTTGACTCCAAAGAGGCAATCCGAACAGCGAAAATATAAAAGCAATAAGAGCTCCACCGGCCAGCCATATTGTGGTTAGGCTTACTGTAGCAGCCTCGATTATTATAAGAACAACTATAAGCCCAAGCCAGGCATAGATATATAAATTATCCAAAATATCGCCTCCTTTATTAGCTTTTACAATTATACTCAAATAATTGCGTATTATGATTCTCCTGGTTCTGTACTGTCTTCAGCAGAATTATTAAATAATTTAATGTAACATCTTCTTCTGCGATGTATTCGTGTTTCATAGCTTCTCCACATAGACTGTACCGCATGATTTGTTTCCAGCTCAGGGGATGCAATTGCTTTGACCACTCCATTTTTCAACGCTGATTTAGTGAGCTCGTCCAGCATAATATAAGGGACTCCTTTTGATCGCAGTTCCGGCCTTATGGCAACAAGGTATAAATCAAGGGTGTCATTCTTTCTGATGGCATTTAAGAAATGGATAAACCCGGTTGGAAAAAGCCGTCCTCTGCTCTTTTGGGCCGCCCTGGTCAATGAAGGCATGATTATTCCGAATCCTGCTATTCTTCCGTCTTTGTCTTTAACAATACAAATATAATCAACGTTTACATAAGAAAAAAACTGTTTCACATAGCCATCAACCTGCTTTGGGGTAATTGGAACAACACCGTAAAGATGCTCATAACCTTTGTTTAATAAATCAAATATCTCTTTTGCGTAAGGGAGAACATCCTTGGATTTTTTTAAAGGAACAACGCTTAAGCCATACTTCTCTTTTGCTCTTTGTGACAGTGCGGATATTTTTTCAGCAATATCATTATCCGGTACTGTTATCTCAAGTTCTATCCACTCTGCATCCTTGACATATCCTAATGCCTCCATATGGTTCATGTAATAAGGAGAATTATATATAGTGATAAAAGTCCCCATCTCCTCAAAGCCTTCTACCAGCATCCCTTCCTTATCCAGATCACAAAATCCCAATGGGCCATGGATACCATCCATTCCATTTTTCTTTGCCCATTCTTCGACGGTTTCAAGAAGAGCTTTAGAAACATCAGGATCATCAATAAAATCAATCCACCCAAAACGGGCATACTTGTTTCCCCATTTTTTTATGTAACTGTAGCTTATAATACCTGCTATACGACCTGCTACCTTACCATCCTTATATGCCAGCCAGAGCTCGGCATCGCTGAATTCAAATGCCGGGTTTTTCTTTTTATCAAAGGTAAATTTTTCATCCGATATGAGGGGCGGCACCCAATAGGGATTATTCTTGTACAGTTTAAAGGGAAATGTAATAAACGTATCAAGTTGTCGTTTATTCCTGACTGGAACTATTTGCACCATAATAAATCTCCTTGAGTGAACACCGTTTATTCTTTTATTAAGTATATCATTTTACTAAGAGCATAACAATTCGCCATATTTGCGGGTTTTCGACAATTACATATATTTTTCTGCAATCCTGGCTAATGGGCTTATTTATATCTATTCATTCAGATCCACTTTATATACACATCTTCTATCCAATGACCACACCGGTTCTGAAAACTGACCCGGTTCAATATCTTTGGTAGCATTTTGATAATCGTAAACTCTTGCATCAATCATATCAATGTGGTGTAACAATTCTGCTTCCAAAAACAGTGGTTTTTTAGGACTTCCAAACTCAGCCTCATAATGGTGGCTTACAATCATATGTTTCAAAAGTAACATGGTTTCTTCCGAAGCTCCCACTAATTTGCCTGCTCTGTCCAGTTCCTCAACTCCCATAATGATATGGCCCAGGAATTGTCCCTGTTTTGAATATTCGGAAATCCCAAGCTCATTGCTGGTGAGCTCCCCGATTTTGGCCAAATCGTGCAGAATGATTCCCGCAAAGATTAGATCCGAATTAACTCCTTCATAGACACTGCATAATGCTTCTCCGCATCGAAGCATACGCACAATGTGATATAAAAGTCCGCTTCTGACTGCATGATGGAGGCTTTTGGCAGCGGGATAGTATTTTAGTTTTTCTTCTTTTTGGTCGAGGATAGTCATAACCACAGAACGGATTTCTGTCTTTTTAATCTTAGACACATAAAGATAGATTTCTTCCAACATTTTCTCAGGTGAAAGCGGTGCAGCCGGAACAAATTCTGCTATTCGCTTTTGCTCCTCATCGCCGGCTAGTTGAATCCTGTTAAGGGTAAGCTGTAATGAATCCTTCCATAAATCTACCCTGGCTTTTACATAATAAAGCTTATTCGGAATTAAAGCCGTATAATCGGCTTCAGTTGCATCCCACCACTTAGCAGGAATATTGCCTGTCTTATCTGTAAAAACAATATCCAGATAGTTCTTTTTATTGGATGAGAGCTTTAATTCTGCATTTCTTAAAAGATATATACCGCTAATATTCTCACCAGCTTTTAAATCCGAAATCTTTGTGCCCTCAAACTTCATTTTTGCCTCCTTTATTCATAACACCAATTGTTGCAGCCAATGGTTCCGGATAGCACACAGGTGTCTTATATATATTCATTGTACACTAAAGTCGAAAAAGTGAAATAGAATTTAAATAAAAAAGCGAGCCCTAGACTCGCACTTTTTAGTTTCATTCCAATAAAGGTTTGATAATCGACATTACACCTTTTTTCAAAATACTCAGTTCCCTTTCTGAGCCTTCAAGGGAATTCGATGTTACACCATAATAAATCTTAATTTTGGGCTCGGTCCCTGAAGGTCTTACACAGAACCAGAAACCGGAGTCCATTGTATAATGAAGTACATTAGATACCGGCAGGGTAATCTCCGAATACTCATTAGTCTTAAGATTTCTTTTTATTTGCTTTTTATAATCAGAAATAATATGAATGTCTTTGTCGCCAACTTTTCTTATATCCATATTTCTAAGGAATTCCATAGCGGCAATTATCTTTTCAATACCTTCTTTTCCTGTCAAAGTGAAGGAATCAACCCCTTCTCTTACATATCCATATTTATTAAAGAGATCTATAAGGCCTTGATAAAGATTCATTCCTCTGGATTTATACCAGGTGTAAACCTCGGCAATAAGCATAGAAGAAACTACAGCATCCTTATCCCGGGCATAAGTTCCCGAGAGGTATCCATAACTTTCTTCAAAACCAAATACAAACTTTTTCTTGCCTGTATCATGTAATAACTTAATCTGCTCCCCGATAAATTTAAAACCGGTGAGTACATCTATAATTTCTACTCCATAATTCTCGGCTATTCTTCTGGCTAAGTCACTTGAAACAATTGTTTTGACCACAAAAGCATTCTCTGGCAATTCATTAATCTGCTGCCTCTGAGAAAGAATATATTCCAACAGCAGACAGCCAATCTGGTTACCTGAAAGTGTTATAAATTCCCCTTTATCATCTTTTACTACGACCCCAACCCGGTCAGCATCAGGATCTGTGCCAATAATTAATTCCACATCCTCTTTTTTGGCCATTTGTATAGCTATATTAAATACGGCCTTCTCCTCCGGATTTGGATATTTTACTGTAGTGAAATCCGAATCAGGCAATTCCTGCTCCTTAACCACCAGAACATTTTCAAAGCCTATTTCCTCCAGCACCCTTCTCACCGGCTTATTCCCCGTGCCATGGATAGGGGTGTATATCATTCTAATATCCTTACCGTATTTCTTGCACAATTCAGGATTTATGCACGAACTTTTTACTGCATTTATATATGCATCATCAATTTCTTTGCCAATTATCTCAATTAAACCTTGTTGTAAGGATTCTTCTTTTTTCATGCAGCGAATTTCAGATACATCATTTATCGATTCAACTTCTTTTATAACATCATCTGATTCTTTGGGAGGAAGCTGACACCCATCACTTCCATATGCTTTAAACCCGTTGTACTCCTTTGGGTTATGGCTTGCTGTAATTACAACTCCGGCAGCACAGCCCAGGTATCTTACAGCAAAAGACAGCTCCGGAGTCGGCCGAAGTTCGTCAAAAAGAAATGCTTTTATATTGTTTGATGCCATAACCAAGGCAGTTTCTAGGGCAAATTCGTAGGAACAGCGTCGGGAATCATATGCAATAACAACACCTTTACCGCTTTGACTCCGTTTCTTAACAAAACTAGCAAGACCTTGAGCAGCCTTACGGACTGTATATTTATTCATTCGGTTGGTGCCTGCACCTATTATGCCACGCATGCCGCCTGTTCCAAATTCTAACTCTTTATAGAATCTGTCTTCTATCTCTTTTTCGTCATCTTTAATAGCTAAAAGTTCTGTTTTGGTTTCTTCATCATAATATGGGTTCTCAATCCATTCTTTATAAACTTTCCTGTAATTCATATAAACCCTCCGAACTTTACTTAGCATGTTTCTGTACATGTGCTATCTAGATGGTTCTTTTTGGTTCTACAATCAACTTGATAGCAGTGCGTTCTTCTCCACCAACATTTATTTCCGAAAATGCCGGTATGCATATCAATTCTATACCAAGAGGAGCAAGAAATCCTCTGGCAATAGCAACCGCTTTTACTGCCTGGTTTAAAGCACCGGCACCTATGGACTGCACTTCTGCTACTCCCTTTTCTCTTACAACCCCTGCAATTGCCCCCGCAACAGAATTGGGGTTTGATTTTGACGAAACCTTCAACAGACTCATTATGACAACCTCCAAAAACTCATATCTTTATTATGTTGCTAATTCTTTTTATTTCAGATAATTTATTTTTTTCTTCGTTTATTGTTATGATAACTGCGTTTATCTGGGCTCTCCCCTTTGCAGGCTCGTGCTGAACCGGAAGCCCCAGAGTAAATTTCTTTAGAATAAGTTCTTTATCAACACCTATTACACCATCGGCGGGACCAGTCATTCCTACATCGGATATATAAGCCGTTCCGTTTTCCAGTATTTTTTCGTCAGCCGTCTGCACATGAGTATGGGTTCCCAACACGCAAGACACACGCCCATCAACATAGTACCCCATTGCAATTTTTTCGCTGGTGGCTTCTGCATGAAAATCAACAAGTATATAGTCGGCTTGTCCCTTAAGATACGACAGTTCTCTGTCAACTATCTGGAATGGGCAATCTACCGGTTGATCCATATAAATACGGCCATGCAGGTTAATAACTCCAAGACGTATCCCGTTCTTCTCAACAACCATACGACCCTTGCCGGGAACGCCTCTTGGAAAATTTGCAGGTCTAATAATTCTTATCCCCGAATCAATAATCCGCAAGATTTCCTTACGTGCCCAAGTGTGATTGCCCATGGTGATGGCATCTATACCACAATCAAAAATCTCCTGGGCTGTATTATAGGTAATACCCCTTCCGCCTGCTGCATTTTCACCGTTTGCAATACAGAAGTCAGGGTTATATGTTGTTATTAGCCCAGGCATACTATTTTTTAGAGCCTTTCTTCCAATTTCACCAAAGATATCTCCAATAAAAAGGATCTTCAAAAAAACTTTCTTCCTCTCAAAACACGGGAAGCGTTTTCACGCTTCCCGCATAAGACTATTTTGCATATTCAACTGCTCGAGTCTCCCTTATAATATGGACCTTAATCTGTCCAGGATACTCCATTTCGTTTTCAATACGTTTTACTATATCTCTTGCCACCATAATCATACTGTCGTCGTTCACTACTTCTGGTTTAACCATGATACGAACTTCACGTCCGGCCTGGATGGCATAGGATTTCTCGACTTCCGGTAATGAATCTGCGATTTCCTCCAGTTTCTGGAGTCTCTTTACATAGGTCTCAATGGTCTCACGCCTGGCACCAGGTCTTGCTCCGGAAACAGCATCTGCTGCCTGGACCAGAACAGCAACCACTGAATTTGCCTCAGTATCACCATGGTGAGCCATAACAGCGTGAATAACCTCATCGCTTTCCTTGTATTTTCTACAAATCTCAGCACCTATTGAAACATGAGTGCCTTCGACTTCATGGTCAATTGCTTTACCAATATCATGTAATAGTCCCGCACGTTTTGCCAGCGTTACATCCTCACCCAATTCAGCTGCCATAAGGCCTGCCAGATGAGATACTTCAATAGAATGTGACAGGACATTCTGACCGTAACTTGTTCTGTACTTAAGCTTACCCAGGAGTTTTATTATTTCAGGATTAAGACCGTGTACACCTGTCTCAAATGTAGCCCGGTCACCTTCTTCACGGATTGTGTTTTCAACTTCTTTTTTCGCTTTTTCCACCATTTCTTCAATCCGGGCAGGATGGATTCTCCCATCAATTATTAGTTTTTCAAGTGTAATCCTTGCCACCTCACGTCTAATAGGATCGAACCCGGACAAAACAACCGCTTCCGGTGTATCGTCGATTATAAGATCAATACCTGTTAGAGTTTCAAGAGTCCTAATATTACGGCCTTCTCTTCCTATTATTCTGCCCTTCATTTCATCATTTGGCAGAGGTACAACAGAAACAGTGATTTCAGATGCATGGTCTGCAGCGCACCTCTGAATTGCCGTTGACAGTACTTCCTTGGCTTTGCGATTAGCTTCTTCCTTAGCGCGCTCATATATATCCTTAACCATAATGGCCGCTTCGTGTTTGACTTCGCCTTCAATATTGCTTAAAAGGTATTGCTTAGCTTCTTCTACCGATAACCCGGATATGCTTTCAAGTTTTTCCAGCTGTTTTTTGTACAATTCTTCAATCTCAGCCTGTCTTGCCTCGATTTCCTGAATCTGTCTGTTTAGGGATTCCTCCTTTTTCTCCAGGGTGTCCATTTTTTTCTCAAGTGTCTCATCCTTCTGTTGTAAACGTCTTTCTGTTCTTTGAATCTCACTCCTACGTTCCCGGACTTCCCTTTCTAATTCGACCCTGCTTTTGTGAATTTCCTCACGTGCTTCCATTAAAGCATCGCGTTTTTTTCTTTCAGCAACTTTCTCAGCTTCACTTACAATACGTTGGCTTTCCTTCTCTGCACTTTCAAATTCGCTCTCTGCCACTCGTTTTCTATACTCAACTCCCTTTCGGAAGAATATAAGTGAACTAATAACTGCTACCACAAGTCCTGCAATAAGCCCTATTATAGTTGCAAAAATATCGAGAATATTACTCACCTCCTTGGTTTTCTATTTTTCATAAATTCATAATCAATAAAGCATAACATTATATGGCATCATGCAATACGCATACGAAACGCCATTATAAACTATTGTATACAGTTTTAAAAATCATGTCAAGAAAGCTATTTCTTATTGTGCATATTGCATGCTTTTATTGTGTTCTTCAGCAACATAGCTCTGGTCATGGGTCCTACGCCTCCAGGTACGGGAGTTATGGCAAAGGCTTTTTTGCTTACCTTCGGGAAATCAACATCACCAGTGACTTTACCCTCCGCATTCCGGTTTATGCCAACATCAATAATAATGGCACCCTCTTTAACATAATCATCGGTTATAAAGTCTGCTCTACCGATGGCTGAAATCAGAATATCAGCCTCTTTGCACACAGCTTTTAAGTCTCTGGTTTGTGAATGACAAATGGTAACAGTTGCATTATCGTGAAGCATAAGCATGGCCATAGGCTTGCCTACTATATTACTTCTGCCAGCAATAACACAGTTTTTGCCAGCAACATCTATATTTGCATCTTTAAGAAGTTCCATAACACCAGCCGGCGTACATGGTGCAAATATAGGCCTTCCAATCATCAGTTCCCCTACATTAAAGGGATGAAATGCATCCACATCCTTGTCGGGGCTGATCCTTCTTATAACTTTTGCCTCATCCAAATGTTCAGGCAGAGGAAGTTGCACCAGTATCCCATCTATTGCTGAATCCTGATTTAATGCGTCAATCAGACCCAGCAGCTCTTCTTCACTGGTTTCCTCAGGAAGAGCGTATTCAAATGATTTGATACCTACTTCCTCACAATCCTTCTTTTTCATGTTGACATAGATTCGGGAGGCAGGGTCGTTGCCTGCGATAACAACCGCCAATCCTGGAACAATAGCCTCTGCAGCCAGTTTTTCCACTTCTTTTGACATAGTTTTTTTCATTCTTGCTGCCAAATCTTTGCCGTCTAATAGTTTATAAGACATAATAATACACCTCATATTCTGGAAACGAGAAGTTAGAGGCAAGAGGAGAGAAATCCCTGTTTTTCATTTCCTATTCTCTTATTACTTTTTTACTCTTACTTCAAACTTCTTACTTCCGTTATTATATTATTAATTATTGATAGCATCTTTTTATCGCCTTAAACCTTCCGGTTCACTCCTCTTTTTATAAAAGTTCTTTTCTAAGCTCTTCAGAAGACCTTGGTGAAATATAACTTAGAGGAATATCAAATATCGTTAATGCTCCTGTTTTTCCTTCCCGGTTAAGCCTGACCACTGCCCGGGCATATGCTGTCAGAACACTGGAAGTAAACTCAGGATTACTTTCAAGTTTCAGCGAAAACTCAACAATATGTCTATTCTCACTATGTTGGCCTGTATCACCACTTCTTATAACACAACCGCCATGGGGCATCCGGCTGTGATTCTTTTTAAGTTCATCCTCTGATATAAAATGAACAATAGTATTATAATCAGCGAAATAATTAGGCATATTTTTTATGGATTCTTCTATTTCTGTTTTATCGGCTCCTTCCTCTGCAACAACAAAACACTCCCTCAAATGCTTATCACCAGTTGTTAAAACGGGCTGTTCACCATTTCTTATTCTGTCCACTACACTTTCCACGGGTATTGTGTATTGAATTGCGTTTTTTACACCCTTTACACGCCTGATTGCATCTGAATGACCCTGGCTGACGCCCTTACCCCAAAAAGTATAACTTTCACCGTGGGGGAGAACTGCTTCCAGCATTAAACGGTTCATGGAAAAAAGCCCCGGATCCCAACCAATTGAAATTGCAGCGGTTTTTCCGGAAAGTATTGCTGCTTCATTAACACTGTTAAAATATTCAGGTATTCTTGCATGAGTATCAAAAGAATCAACACAATTAAAAAGGCTGGCGTATTTTGGACCTTGTTGGGGTAAGTCAGTTGCCGAGCCGCCGCATAGAATTAATACATCAATTAAATCCTTATATTTATAAATATCATCTACATGAAGTACCTCAGCCGATTTTGATACAATGCTTATGTTTTCTGGCCCTCTTCTTGTGAAAACAGCTATAAGCTCCATGTCCTGGTTTTGCAGAACCGATAATTCTACTCCTCTTCCTATGTTTCCATAGCCTAAGATTCCAACTCTAATTTTTTCGGCCATATACTACCCTCCATTTCTTTAAACATCATTCTCTTTTTTATCAGGTAATTTCGTAATCTTCATAAACTCCGGATGTGTACGAAAAGCTGAAAGGTCAGTTGATACCTTGGCTCTTAATCTTAAGTCCGGATTAATCTCAAGAGCTTTGGTCAAGAACCCTATGGTAGCATCCACATCCCCCGCCAGAGCCGATACCCGGGCAAGCCCAAACAAAATCTCGTCATCATCGGATTTTAGCTTTAAGCCTTCCTTATACAATCTTGCAGCTTCAGAATAATTCTTTAGCGAAATTGCTGCAGAAGCCCAGTTATAGTAGAGAGCCGGATCGTCATTTGTAAGTTTTTCGGCACGTTTGAATACTCTGACAGCCTCTTCACAACGTCTCATCATCATTAACGAAACACCAAGATTAAAATGAATCAGATATGATTGCGGATGCTCTCTGACCGCTTCATCATATACTCTGATCGCTTCGATTATTCTGTCTGTCGATATGTAGATTTCGGCAAGCAGATTATATGCCATCTCCAGACGTTCATCTCCCATCAAGGATTTTTCCAGACAATCAATTGCCTTATCAGTTTTTCCACCGGCATCATAAATTGATGCCAAACTATAAAAAGCTCTGCTGAAATCCGCCTTAAGCTCTGTAGCAAATTTAAAATTTGAGATTGCTTCTTCAGTTTTTCCTTCATGTCGCTGAGCTATACCCAGCCGGTAATATACTTCGGCATCCTGTGGCACCAATTGTGTCAGGTTTTTGTATGCAACTATAGCATTTTTCCAGTCACTGCGCTGTCGGTACAGCATACCCAGCAAATACCATGCCTCAGTAAAATCTGAATCGTTCTCTACAATGGTCTCCAGCTGATATTTGCATTCCATCTCTTCATTTTTCTCAAAGCAAAGCTGCGCCAGAAGGTATCTGAGTTTGTTATCCGGTTTAGATTTCAGAGCTTTACGGATATGCTCCTGTGCTTTACCGATTTCACCTATAGCTATATAACATTTTGCAATATTAATATCAGCCTCTCTGGGACATTTAGCTTTCTTGGAAACCATACTAAACTGTTCTATGGCTAACAGGTATTTTTTAATCTTAAACAGACACAAACCATAACAAAAGTGTATCATTGGGCCAATAAGCTGGCTTATCTCATTTTTTTTGCTGGCTCTTGATTTAGTTAAGTGTTCATTAGCCATCAAATGTAAAGCTTTTTTACAGCCTTGTATGGCATCCTGGTACAAACCGTTTTGATAACAAAGCCAAACGGTATTATAAATAATGTAAGTATTATTGCTTAAAAGCTCAGAAAGAATTGTATATATCTCAAGAGCTTGTTTTATTTCACCGTTATCAATAAGTGTGTCAACAGCATTCAGCTGTTTGTTCACATTGGTTTTCAGATGCTTGTCGTCCAGCTCCAGAGTCTTGGCAATCACACCTGGTTTTATTACTGTTTTCCACTCATCCAGCTCTTCAATATACTCATGATACTTCCAGGCTTGATGGCTCTGTCTTTCTAATCTTTCTATAAGGGGTGCATCGGCCAATGATTTCTTAATTCTTTTTTTCATTCCGATATAGTCTGAAATCAAAAATGTTCCAGGCAGCATTAAACCAAAAACAATTATTATGATTTCATACAATGGTACCGGGAGAACACGATTTATTACTGTTAGAACACCGGATGTAAGTGCACAAAGCTGAATAGCAAATACTATGATTGATAATGCATCCAGCCTGCGAAAACATCGTACAGCCATATATATCGTCGTAAAAGCCATCAGAAAAACAATAAACGCCAGAGAAACATTATAGTTGGCAGGAACATTCTCGAAAAAACTCATACCTTATCCCCCGGGTCAGACATCTTCATTTCATTCCAGCGATCACGGGATATTAAGACCCGTCTGGGTTTACTGCCTTCATAACCGCTTATGATATTGCGCTCTGCCATCTGGTCAATAATACGGCCGGCTCTGGCATATCCTACCTTAAACTTTCGCTGGATAAACGAAACTGAAGCCTGACCACAATCTATTACCGCCTCAATGGCATCATTCAGCAGTTCATCGTATTGTTCCTCTTTATTACTTTCTTCTTCTCTCTTTACATTATCATTGATATTTTCTATTATTTCCTCATCATAATGTGCTCTGACTTGATTCTTAACAAAATCAACAACTAATTCTACTTCCTTATCGGTAACAAAGGCTCCCTTGACACGAACAGGTTTTGGAATACCCACCGGATAATAAAGCATATCACCTTTCCCTAATAATTTCTCTGCTCCTCCCATATCAATTATGGTACGGGAATCTACCTGTGAAGATACTGCAAACGCTATACGTGAAGGAATATTGGCTTTAATAACACCAGTTATAACATTCACAGAAGGCCTTTGAGTTGCAATAACCAAATGCATACCCGCTGCGCGAGCCATTTGCGCCAAACGGCAAATAGCATCTTCAACATCATGTGGGGCAACCATCATAAGATCAGCCAGTTCGTCAATAATTATAACTATCTGCGGTAGTTTTGAACCATCACCTGTTTCATCAATCAATGCGTTATAGCCAAGTAAATCTCTTACACCTTTCTCAGCAAAAAGCTTATAACGGGTGGTCATTTCAGTAACAGCCCACCGCAATGCTCCTGCTGCCTTATTAGGGTCAGTAACAACAGGTATCAATAAATGTGGAATACCATTATATACACCCAACTCAACCACTTTTGGATCAATCATCAATAGCTTTACATCTTCCGGAGCAGCTTTGTAAAGCAGACTAATAATTATTGAATTGATACAAACACTTTTTCCTGAACCTGTGGCACCTGCGATAAGTATATGGGGCATTTTGGCCAAATCAATAACAACGTTTTCTCCGGTAATATCCTTGCCTAATGCCACTGACAGATGTGAACTCTGTTTATTAAACTCTGCTGACTCTAAAACGCTTCTGAGACTGATTGGTGCCACTTCTTTATTAGGCACCTCTATACCTATTGCCGCCTTTCCGGGAATAGGCGCTTCTATCCTGACGCCCGTAGCTGCCAGGTTTAGGGCTATATCATCAGTCAAATTTACAATACGGCTTACTTTTACTCCCGGCCCCGGCTGGAGTTCATATCGGGTAAATGCCGGACCAACTGATACATTAATAATTTTTGCCTCTATGCCAAAGCTTGCCAGAGTGCCCTCAAGTTTTTTTGCACTGTCTATAGAAGTTGTTCTTATTCTCCTCATATTCTTCTCTCCTTCTTTTGATTTAGAGAGAAGCTCTATGGGAGGATAAATATATTCATCTCTTTTTCCGGTTGAATAATCGATATGTTCCATTTTATCGTCTATAGACTGGCCCGATACACCAGATTTCTCAGAGACATTTCCTGCTGAAACACTTTCAGAATTCAATTCTATATTTTTGTCTTCTGTTATATTTTGATTTAATTTTGTGGTAATATCAGACTCTGACACATTGCCTTTAATATCAAGAATGTTCAGCTTATTATCATGTAATACCGGCTCATCACCCATATATATTTCCTGGGTTGAATCTGCCGGATTCACCTGAGAATCAGTATTTCCCGGATGCATAACAGTATTATCAATAGGAAAATCGAGAACCCGTTTCCGCTTTTTTCTTGGAGCATTGATGTTATTTGTTGTTACTGCTGCCTGAGCCTCAATACTATCGATACTTTTTCTTATTTCCCTGACCTCACGTTTTTTACGCGCAGCGTCCACAATTCCGCTGATAGCATCGCTGGTACCTCTTGCTACACTTCTTGCAGCTTCGGCTAAAGAAAGCCTTGTGATAAGCATGGCAACAATAATAGCCAGAGTTGTGAGGATTATCATTGTACCCCACTTTTTAAAAACAAAAAGTAATGGTACCCCAATAATGCCGCCAACCACACCACCGCTGGGCAAAAACTCACTGCCTTTGCCGATTGCGCTTACGCCCTCTGTATAGAAAGTTTTCAAGTACCTTAGTATAGTCATGTTTTCATATTTCAGGGCGTCGTAAAGCCCGGCCTGAAGCATGGCAGAGAATAGTACCAGAAGCGACAGTATTAAAGATAGCCTTTTATCCTGATATATAAGCCTTGGTTTAAAGATTTTTGCCAAGCCGTGGAACACTATAATCAAAGGAAGAACGTAGGCAGAAAGGCCAAATATACCTCCTGTAAATTTCCCGAATAATTCACCTAAAGGGCCTACTATATTATCAAAGTAAATACTCAAGGCCATTAATACACCAAGCGAGAATATCAGTAATCCGCTTGCTTCCGATTTTATCTGTTTTGAGCCACTAGTCCTGCTGCCATTTTTCTTTTGAACTTTTTTCTTAACCGACACCGGTCTCTTTTGTACCTTTCTGGAAGCCACAAGAATACCTCCACAATATTTAACATTAATTCTCATGCAAGTTTACTATATCATATTGTTTTGCCCTTTGACAATGCAGGTAATACATGATATTATTTACGTTAACTTCACGCTCAGTGGTGGAGCACTTGAGGAAAATAGAATATAATTTTAGATAGAGGTGCGTTTTTCATGAGTAACTTTGGGAAGGGTAACGGGTCCTGTGAACTTAAGTAAAAGGGGAAAACGCCGAAGGTATCGGATGCCGTTTCATTCGTTACCTGGTTGACTGGTAAATAACCTTTCAACTGTCGCTATTGCGGAGAGCTATCGGTATTCTTACTTGTAAAACGCCTAATGCAGACAGGCTGCCGATAGAGATATTTGGCAGCCTTTTTATTAGCTGATTTTTTGTATCATATGCTTTATTAAAAATATCTATTATAATAATTGAGAGGAGTGCTCATAATGAAAAAGACATTATTTACAGGCTCATGTGTCGCCTTGATTACCCCCTTCAATGAAAACGGTGTCGATTATGAAAAATATGAGGAGCTTATTGAGTGGCATATAAAAGAAGGTACTGATGCTATACTAATCTGTGGAACTACCGGAGAAGCCAGTACTATGCCGGACGAGGAGCATAAGGAAGTTATCCGCTTTGGGGTTGAAAAAATAAACAAACGCGTTCATGTAATGGCAGGAGCTGGCAGCAATGATACAAAACATGCAATTGAACTTTCCAAATACTGCGAGAGCGTAGGCGCTGATTCTATTTTATCTGTTACCCCCTATTACAATAAAACAACACAGGAAGGTCTATACCAGCATTTTAAAGCTATTGCCGAAAGCATAAATATTCCGGTGGTGCTTTATAATGTTCCTTCGAGAACAAATCTTAATATTAATCCTGCAACCATTGCACGCCTTGCCGATATCGACAATATTGTTGCCGTGAAAGAATGTAATTTGCTGCAGGCAGCCGAAATAATGTATCTTTGTGGGGATAAGATAGATTTATATTCCGGCGAGGACGGTAATATTGTACCTTTACTTGCTCTTGGAGGAAAAGGCGTTATTTCAGTTATGGCAAATATATTGCCAAGAGATACCCATAATATAGTAAAGTCTTTTCTTGACGGGGATATTGAAACAAGCCGGAAATTGCAGATAAAAACTGTTCCCGTAGAGAAGGCGCTTTTTTGTGAAACCAATCCCATTCCAGTTAAGGCTGCAATGAATTTAATGGGATTCAATGTGGGGCATTGCCGCCTGCCATTGGTTGAGATTTCAGAATCAGGTTTGGCACAGCTGAAAAATGCTCTTAAGGAATATGCATTAGTATAGTTTTCATATAATCGGAGGTTTTTTAATGATTCGCATATTATTAAACGGATGTAACGGTAAAATGGGTCAGGCAGTTACACGGTCATGCATGTATAATGATAAATTACTGATAGTCGCAGGGGTAGACACCACCATTAAAGAAGAAAGAAGTTATCCTGTATATACAGAACCCAACCTGGTAAAAGAAGAAGTAGATATTATAATAGACTTCTCTCATCCCCATGCTTTGGAGACTATTCTGAATTATGCAACAGAAAAGTCATTGCCCATAGTTATAGCTACAACAGGACATAGTGAAGCCCAGAAGGAGCTTATTGTTAATGCCTCCAAATCTGTACCGGTTTTACTTTCTGCCAATATGTCATTGGGAATAAACCTTATGCTGGATTTGGCCAAACGTGCTGCAAAAATGCTTCACGGCACCTTCGATATTGAAATTATTGAAAAACATCATAATCAAAAAATTGATGCTCCCAGCGGCACTGCTCTTGCTATTGCAGACAGTGTCAATTCGGCGCTTCCGGGAAATGAAATGAAATATGTTTATGACCGTCATTCTTCAATGCAAAAAAGAACCAGGGATGAAATAGGCATCCATTCCATCAGGGGCGGTACTATAGCCGGAGAGCATACTATTATTTTTGCAGGTAATGATGAAATGATAGAAATCAAGCATACAGCTATATCAAGGGATCTATTTGCAGAAGGTGCTATAAAAGCTGCAGCTTTCCTTTATGGGAAGGAACCGGGATATTATAAAATGTCTGATATATTTTCATGATGATATTCGTTAACTCAGCCGCATAAAGACAACAGATGACAGAGGGCTCTCCCTCTGTCTTGCTATTTCTTGCTGTTTTCCTGTGAAGGAGCTGCTTTTAGATACTTGTCAATAACAGGATTTATAAAAAAGTTGATTACCAAACCCGGCAGAGTGAATCCAAGAAGAATATAATAGATATATATTGCCGACAGAACCATGATATTGCCGGTAAATACCACAATAAGCAAAGGTGCTGTAATAAGCAAAATGCATATCAGTAATACTGCAATATTAGGTAAAAACCTTCCCATGCTGAACAAGAATGCATTTTTATATAAATGTCTGATTTTTAAATCGTAAGCTACCATCATCGGGTAAATATACATACACATCATTATAAACAAGATTAAGATTAAAATGAGAAGGCCATTTGCAGCCGCCAACAACATGCTGTTCCCATTATTACTCAGCTGGCTATAAAGGTGAAAATCTATCAATAGAAATATAAATGCAGCCAGGTTTATAATGCTGACAATAAGACCTTGTTTATAATTCTCCTTAATTTTATCTTTAAAATCCGACCAATAAAACGTTGGCAATTCATAAGAAAAACAACGCAAGAGGTAGGACAATCCAGCTTGTACAGGACCTACAGCAATAACAGGGATTGCCATAAGCAGTATCATCGGCGGGAATCCATAAACAAGGAAAAATGCAATAATTTGGTCTGGGGTTTCAGCAGAAAGTGACAGAGAGTTAATTAAATAACCGCTTAAGAAATATGAAATTATAATAGCCGGAATATTGAGAATCAGATAAATTAAGTTGAATTGAATAAGTTTCCAGAACTTTCGGCCTAAAACCTGAAAAAATATCGTTGTTCTGTTTCTGTTATCCTCATATACTTCTTCAGGTGCAAAGCTAAAAACTTTTTCTTCATCATTCATAATAAATCCTTACCTTCTTAAATCAATATTGCATAATTGTAAACAAGTATTGTAATAAAGTATATCATAAAGTATGATTTAGTTTATAGCAATAAAATACTTGTAATTATTTTATGAAGAGGTGGCCATGACTAAACTATATATTAAACAAAAGGTATTTTCCTTTGGCGACAAATACAATATTTATAACGAAAACGGACAGGCTGTATTTTCTGTTCAAGGCGAGGTCTTCACATTTGGCGCAAAAATTCATATGTACGATACCACTGGAAATGAGGTTTATTATATAGAACAAAAACTGTTCAGATTCCTCCCGGAGTATTACATTTATTGTGGAAACAAACTTGTTGCTGTTCTAAAAAAGGAATTCTCCTTTTTCACTCCCAGGCTGAGTATCCAGAGCGAGTTTGGGGATTATACCTTTGTTGGTAATATCTTTGGTATGGACTTTTCCATTCTGCGCAACAATATACCCGTAGGAGAACTCCACAAAGTCTGGTTGTCGTGGGGTGACAGCTATGAATTAATTATTAATAATGAAAACGATGTTCCCCTTTTCTGTGCTCTCTCTATAGCCATAGATCACTGTATCCATAATGAAAAAAGAAGATAACTATAGAGTTTCCCGGAAAACTGAATGATGGATCCCAAACCACCTTTTCTTGGGGTGGAATTTACTTTTTCAAATGAGGGTCAAATGAGGATGCGCTATTCTGCTATCTTTTTGCTGTTTTTGTATTGACAGAGCCGATTTCAGTATGTATAATAAATCATGCTGTTCATCAAACATATATGCGGCCGTGGTGGAATTGGCAGACACGTACGTTTGAGGGGCGTATGCGCGAGCGTACCGGTTCAAGTCCGGTCGGCCGCACCAGAATTGGCTTCATCGAATACTCGGTGGAGCTTTAATTTTTTTGAATCTACTACACTGTTATAATAATATGTGAAGTATTACAGTAACGTCATTCGGAATTAAACAAAGCAGAATGAAGAAGGTATCGGAGGTGACATCTTTCAGATGGACACTGCCAAATTATCAAACAGTTTTTTATCTGGGATTAAAGACGGTATACCTATAGGATTAGGATATCTCTCAGTATCCTTTACCTTTGGAATAATGGCAGTTAATTCAGGGTTGCCTGTTTGGATTGCAGTATTAATTTCTATGACAAACCTAACCTCAGCAGGACAGTTTGCCGGAATAGGTCTCATCAAAGCCAGTGCTCCATATATAGAGATGGCTCTAGCCCAATTGGTTATCAATCTGCGTTATTCTTTAATGTCCCTGTCTCTTACTCAAAAAACTGATAAATCTTTTAACACATTACATCGCTTGATTCTCTCGTTTGGAATAACCGATGAAGTTTTCGCAGTGGCCAGCGGAAAGGCACACGAAATAGGTACTAAATATATGTATGGATTGGTTACCATACCATATCTTGGCTGGGCAGCAGGTACATTAATGGGAGCTGTAGCAGGCTCAATTCTACCTGATTCTGTTTCATCTGCAATGAATATTGCAATCTACGGAATGTTTTTGGCTATAATTATCCCGCCTGCAAAAAAAGTCCGTCCCGTGCTGTGGGTAATCATCCTATCAGTGGCCATTAGCTTTCTTCTTCACTATACCCCATATCTGAACAAATTATCAGAAGGTTTTATTATAATTATTTGCGCCCTTGTTGCTTCTGGTTTTGGAGCGCTAGTCTACCCGGTAGAGGAAGTGGCAAAATGATATATATACATATTTTTATTATGGCAGGAGTAACATATTTGGTTCGAATGCTTCCAATGGTAATATTTAAGAAAAAAATAGAAAGCAACTTTATTAAGTCCTTTCTATACTATGTTCCCTATGCTGTTCTCGGGTCTATGACATTTCCGGCAATTTTTACATCCACTTCTTCTCTGTATTCTGCCATTGCCGGCACAATTGTTGCAATAGTCCTTGCTTTTAGGGAAAAAAGTCTGTTGACTGTTGCATTGTCGTCCTGCCTGGTTGTTTACATTGCAGAATGGATATTGAGACTCACGAATTTGCTCTGAAATATTGAACTATACACTTTTGTATAATCCTACACAGAATCAATTATCTCCATTAACTCCATTGACTCGTCAATTATATAATCTGCACCTTCTTTTTCTAAAACATCTCTGTCTCTGAAACCCCAGGTTACCCCCACGCACTTTATTCCGGCATTTTTTGCCGTCTTTACATCTACTTCTGAATCTCCCACATAAATAGTTTTCTCCCTAAGGGACTGTAACTCTTCAAGAGCTTTAAATACAGTATCCGGTGCCGGTTTTCTGGAGATGTTTTCAGCTTCACCGATTGCTACTTGTATATACTCTCCAAAAAAATCTCGAACCAGTTCCTTAACTGCTTTATCAAATTTATTTGAAACAACCGCTATCTTATAGTTTTCCTTCTTAAGCTGTTGTATAAGTTCCATAATACCTTTATATGGCATTGTTTTATTTCGTATATTGTCAGAATAATGATTCTTAAAACTTTCAAGACATTTCTTGTATAGGGGGTTATTTAGACCATCCGGAACAACAATTTCCATTAATTTTCCTACACCATTACCCAGAAATCTTCTAACCTCTTCAATACTTCTTTTCTGATATCCATATAGCCCCAGCGCATAGTTTACGCTGTCGGTCAAATCCTCAAGGGTGTTAAGTAAAGTTCCGTCCAAATCGAATATTATAGTATTATACTTTTTTATTTAGCTCACTCCTAATTAATTATTTGTCATGCAGTTATGCTTGTTTCCGGTATTCCATATGCTTTATTTCATGAGTTATCTTCACTTCCTGACAAAACGCAGTCTTAAATAAACCCATGGTCCTGGTTTAGGAATAACTCTCTTAAATCCAATAACAAAGATTTGTTCATTTCTATTTGTGATATAGCTTCTTAGACTGATACTGGGGCTCACAAGTAATATTAACACCCAGTTTGTGGAATGTATTCTCATCAACTTTAGATAGTATTACTGTTGAATGCGCTTCACAGCCCCGAAGTTTGGGAAGCTGCTCCATTGCCAGCGCAGCAGTTGGATTTGTGGCTGCACATATGGAAAGAGCTATCAAAATCTCATCAGTATGAAGCCGAGGGTTTCGATTCCCCATGTGTTTAATCTTTAAAACCTGAATAGGCTCTATGATGATGGGTGAAATCAGGTGTATATCATGATGTATTCCGCCCAGTTCTTTAAGAGAATTCAATAAAAGTGCAGCTGAAGCACCAAGTAATGGTGTTGTTTTTCCAGTGACAATTCGGCCATCATTAAGCTGAAGAGCTGCAGCAGGCCCGCCGGTAGTTTCAGCCCGCTCCAAAGCGGCATCAACTACTGGGCGATCCTTACTGGATATGCCAAGTTGCTTCATTAAGAGCTCCAGTCTGTACACTTCTGATTTCTCGGCAAGTCCCTGCCTCTGTGAGCAGTATGTGTTGTAATATCTTCGGATAACCTCCTGTTTGGAAGCATCACAAATGACTTCATTATCGATAATACAATAGCCGGCCATATTAACCCCCATTTCGGTAGGGCTCTTATAGGGAGATTTGCCTTCTATTTTTTCGAAAATGGCATTTAATACCGGGAATATTTCTATATCCCTGTTATAGTTTACTGCAGTTACCCCATAAGCCTCCAAATGAAAGGGGTCAATCATATTGACATCATTTAAATCTGTTGTTGCCGCTTCATATGCAATATTAACCGGATGTTTCAAAGGAAGATTCCAAATCGGAAAGGTCTCAAACTTTGCATAACCAGCCTGTATTCCCCGCTTGTTATCATGGTATAACTGGGAGAGGCAAACTGCCATTTTCCCGCTTCCGGGGCCGGGTGCGGTAATGATAACTAATGAACGTGTGGTTTTTATATACTCGTTTTTACCGCATCCATCATCACTTACTATTAGTGAGATATTTGAAGGATAATCGGGAATGGGGTAATGCACATAAACTCTTATACCTAAATTCAAAAGTCTTTTTTTGAATAAATCAGCGGCATATTGTGAACGATACTGGGTTATGACAACGCTTCCAACATACAATCCTATTTCACGGAAGGCATCTATCAGACGCAATACATCAAGATCATAGGTAATACCTAAGTCGCCTCTGCGTTTGCTCTTTTCTATATCATCAGCACTTATTGTTATAACTATCTCGGCCTGATCCTTTAATTGCATAAGCATCTTTACTTTACTGTCAGGTTTGAACCCCGGAAGAACTCTTGATGCATGGTAATCGTCAAACAACTTTCCACCAAACTCCAGATATAGCTTTCCTCCAAAATACGATATTCTGTCGAGTATTTTCTGAGATTGCAATTCAATGTATTTTTCGTTGTCAAATCCAATTTTCGTCATGATGTACTCCTACTAAATAATATTTATATTATCTTGCTTCCTATACTTCTTATTTATCTTTACCACAATAACATAACCACCTAAACAGGTCAATTGTCCTAGAACATAGTATTCACAGGGTCTATTTTTTTAACACTTCTCTTCCTGTTTTATATCCTAAATTATAATTCTATTTAGCGCATCATTCACTGTTTTTTCAACATATTTTTGCAGCAAATCATACAACAATACTCAAAATATCGCAAATCGCATCAGCAGTCAAATAACAGTAATGATAACAGTAAAAAAAGAAGTTTTGACTTCTCAATATCCATAAAGAATTGTACTATTGTAAAAAGAAAAGGACCATCTTAAACTTTCTGGGCATCCTTCATTCCATTTGAATGATATTCCTTATTGAGGATAATCCTTGAATTATTATGTAGTAAAATTCTAAATCGTCCATTGGTCATGGATAATACCAACAATATACCATGTACCCTTATCTTTTTCGAAAACAATCCTCAAACTTCGCCAGTCCATTCCTTCATACTGGGGTTCAAATCCGGAAAAGTGGTATTCTACAACAATTGAATCTGTATAAACCTCGGCACTGTTTTCAAGGGTATTACCTCTCCCCAGAATCTCATTGTAACCAATCTGCTCTGCATTGGCAAAGTCAACATCGTATATAAACTTTTTATAATAATCTTCAAATGTAAGTTCTATCGGATCCCCGATACCATCGTAGCTTCCCCAGACATATATTGTAGAATCGGAAAAGAGGCCTTTTACATCAGATGCTGTAAATACCAGGTCATTTTCAACATCAACGTAGCCATAAGGGCTAAAGCGTACACCCTTTTTTGGATGTACAAGTTCTGATATCTCTTCCATATCTTTATCTTTTAAAGCGTTTATTGCTACTCTGGCTTCATCATTAATATCATTATCATTTTGCCCATGGTCTTTGTTTTCAATATTTGGTTTTTCTGTTAGTTGGGTATCAGGGGCTTTTATTTGAACCTGTCCACATGATGAAAACAGCATAGTCATCAGTATTAATAGTATTGTAATTCTTGTACTTTTCACATTGCAGCCTTCTTCCTTCTTTGTTTATGTTTTACTCTTGCATAAATCATATGTATATGATATTTCTTTTTCCATCTCCGGATATCGTCCAAGCATACTTACAAACTTATCGACAATACATGAATCAAACTGCGTGCCAGAACCATCTAATAATTGTCTAATTGCAGCGTCAAAATTCAGTTTCGAACGGTAATGACGATCCGACATCATTGCATCAAATGCATCAGCAACCGAAACAATCCTTGCAAAAAAAGGAATCTGATCACCTTTTAGACCATCAGGATAACCTTTTCCGTCAATTCGCTCATGGTGCCATCTTACTATAGGAACAATATCTTTAAACATGGAAATAACAGAAAGTATGCGAGCTCCCTTAGTCGGATGTTTTTTTATCTCATCATATTCCTTTATGCTTAATCTATCTGATTTAAAAAGAATATCGTCGGTTATACCCATTTTACCAACATCATGAAACAGTCCCGCCACTCTTAGGGTTTCGAGATCTTTTTCTGATAATTCAAACGCCTCCCCAATTTTAACACAGTAATATGATACCCTGTCGGAATGTCCGCAGGTATATTCATCTTTTGCATCAACAACCTGTCTCAGCGCCTCAATAGTATCCAGATAACGTATCCTGAGTTGTTCGTATGTCTTGTTAAGCTCATCATTTTTTATATTAACAAGTGAATGCAGAAATGCATTATTAACTGATGAAGCTGCTTGGGAAGCATATATCTCAAGAAGTTTATATCCCTCAGAAATTTCTGCTTCTGTACTGTTGCTGCTTTCTACATAAATTACTCCTATTGAATCATTATACTCATTCATAAGTGGTAAAATAATTTCAGTAGGAGTTATTATAGATTTTCTTGTGATTCTTGCCTTGCCAATTTTTTCTAATAACTTGGAGTTTAACAAAGACATAAAATCATAAATCTCTGTTTTGTATTTTCCTATTCCTCTGTAAATACTCTTTTTCGTCTCATCAGCATCTATTATATTATCAACCAAAATAAATGCATTTTCACTGCTCACCAAGGGAAGCAATTCAGATAGTATATCCTCTAAAATATTGCCAATTGGTTGTAATTGATATATTTTGGGTACAGACTTGAGAATTCTGTTAAGACCATCACGGAATTTCTTTATTGTCCTCATCATGGTGATGGATTTTACACCAGATTCTACAAGGAGTTGTAATTGATCGAAACGATCGCTTTTTTCACAGTATCCCTGTATATCTAATAATTTTATTGTTTCTAAAGGCGGAGCTAAATCTTTATGTCCTGTCAGCATTAATATATATATTTCTTTGTTAAATTGTCGAATTCTTTCTACTACAACATCTCCGTGAATCGGAGTCATCAGATAATCCAGTATCAGTAAGTCAAAACTGCCGGTTCTTACCTTTTCAACAGCTTCTATAGGATCTGTACATCCTTCATAATGATAACCGCTTCTTCTAAGCATTATTGACAGGGAATCAATTATTCCGGAATCGTCATCAACAATTAGTATTTTGATATCACTTTTTACTTCCTTCAGTTTTTTTCTCATTTGTAAAACGCTCCTCATGTATGATTAGTAATTAATTTTCATAAGGTAATTGAATAAAAAATGTTGTTCCTTTCCCTTCTTCTGACTCAAACCACATTTTCCCGCCAAACCGTCCTCTTATTGTAGAGTAAGACATATATAGCCCAAGACCTGTCCCGTCCTTCCCTTTTGTTGTTACCATCTCCCTAAGAAGCCTGTCCTTAATACTCTCCGGTATTCCCTTGGCATAGTCTTTTATAGCAAATAAGATACCATCCTCTTTTTTCTCTATTGTAAACTCTATTGTACCTTTTCTGCCTTCGTATGCCTGAATAGCATTTATAATAATATTATCGAAAATTTGTACTAAACTATTAACGTCTCCGTAAATTTCCGTATTTTTATTCACATTAATAAATGTCTTTAGTTCACAATTATATCTTATTAGCTCATATTTCATCAATAGTTCAATTCTCTTAACCAATTCCCCAACTGTAAATGTTAACAACATAGTTTGGTTAAAATGCCTTGCTTGGCCTTTGACAGCACTTATAACATCGGACATATATGCAGTGTATGGTTTAATTTTGTCAAGCCAAACACGCATCTCTTCGGCAATCTCGCAATGATCTTCAATAGTTACATTCTCATCACCAATAGATTCTTCATATTCATCTACTAAATCTCTCAATCCCTCCACTGCACCGGCAATTGACATTATAGGTGTATTCAGGTTATGTGCAATTCCTCCGATTAACTGACCTAAAGAGGCCAGTCTCTCCTGTTCCATCATAACAGCATGCTTTTCTTCAATAGCCTCTATATGCTTAATATTCTCTGTAATATCCTTAAATAGCAAAATCGTACCTAAATAATTATTATTTGATATTATGGGAGTGACCTCTATCTTGAAATGCTTATCAAATCCATCCTCTTTTATATGCTTTTCTATGTCTATATTGGTTTGAGTTTCCTTCGCAGCCTGTATTAAACCGATAAGTTTATCATATTCCCTATAAAGACTGGTTCCCTCCAACATTTGTAACATACTTTTATTTCTGGATACTGTTACTACATTCTCGAACGTTTTTTCTATGGTTTGATTGAAATCAATAACCTGGTAGTCTTCATCTAATACTAAAAAGCCGTCTGAAATCCTGTCTACAATAGTTTTCAGAGCGATAGGGGCTATCTTTAATAATTGAAACCTAAATATAGATACAGCGAAGCATAGAATTGCAAAAGAAAAAGTAATTGCTGTAACATATGTAGGACAAATTATAATCTTTAATGTAATAAGAATATTAACAATAAGCGGAGCAATTACACCTATAATAATAATCCCTGCCTGATACGAAAAAAAACCTGAATTTTCGATTGTAGCAATAATAAGAAACAATACACCTATTAATATGTATATATATGAAATTGATGCATGTATATGAAATAATATCTGAACCTCAAACAAATTATTATAAATAGAGTAATTTGTAAAATAAAGATGATGTGAGTTGTTTGTAAGTAAACATATATAGTCAATTATTGGTGGTATAAAGAGCAGCAATAATTTGTAGGAAACCTTTATTTTGGTATACATGTATATTATCCCAATCAGTAAAATAGTTACTGGCAGAAAAGTTAGGCCAAAATAATAAAGATAAACAAAGAACATTGTTACTACGCCATTTTTTATAAGTGAATATACTTCAAGTATATGACCTAATGTCCAAATAATAAGCAAAAAGATCATTGCCAAAAAAGCATAGTGAAGTTGTGTTCTTTTCTTCATTTTAAGAATAGAAACAAATAATAATACGGCTAATAACAGAGAAATATGTAACAATATAAATGGAAAACTAAACTGCATGAGTCTTACCTTTCTTTTCCTTTTCGTTTATACCGTATGATTTGCGAAATGCTTTAATTTTGCTTTCTGGAATTACATAATCATCACAATGAAGAATGGCTCCTGTATACTCACTCTTTTTTAAAGCATAGTAGTGTTTTCTTGATTCGTTAAAGTCCGCCATTCCAACCGTTGGTAACAAATCAGCATTATTTGCTGTCAAGAGACTTGACAGTATGCATCCGGTAATAGAATCAGTATATACAAAGAATTGACTATTTAAATCAATAATTTTTGAATCTATATAATCAGGAAGGTACGTGTAGTTCTCCATTTTTTCTTTTGAATATAATACTCCACCTTCTGTAAATAAAATATCATTATACTTTATAAGTCTATCAATTGCGTGCTCTTTGGAAAAACAATGGGGCCCTGAGTCATCAATAATCAAAGTGCCAGGCTGCAGTGAATTAATATCAAGAATATTAGGTACATTAGTCGCTCCAATAATTAGTGTTGAATCATATACTCTCTTTGGAAGATTTCCTACTGACGCATATATTATTTCGATATCTCCCTTATAGCTTTTTTTGAGTTTCTGTTCTATCTGGTTTAATTCTTTTCTTTTTTCATGAAGATCACATAATGTAATCATTTTTACATCCGGATATAGTGCTAGTAATAGTTCAGTTACAGCTCTACCGATACTACCCATGCCTAAAACTATAATTCTTTCTTGATGGATATCTCTATTGCTTTCCAATAATAATCTTTCCAATGATAAAACAACTGTAGCTGCAGTTGTCGCATGACCTGTTGTAATTTTAGTATCTGGGCTTACCCTGTTCATAAAATCTATACCATAATTAGTAGCCGAAGGTATCAATCCTGTTAACGATATAGCCTTTGCCCCAAATGATTCAGCTTGTCTTATTGCCTTGTCACTAAGGTACAATAACCTGTTTTTATCCTGATATAATTCAGTACCCAGAATAGGGAGGCAAAAAAGACCGATATTTCCTAATGATGTTTTTATATAATTATAAAGCACCGGTTCATCATCTATGGGATTAATCATTAAATGATCTGGTATATATGATAAAGCTGCAGAATCAAGTTTTGATAAAACACCTTTTTCCATTAATTCGATAATACTATTTATACCAACATCTTTTTTCTTGTAATAATTTATAATTTTATTAGTTTTTTTGTAATAATCTCCAATCCATTGACCTAATTTTTTTATAGTAGGATTTTTATATACGTCTTCAGTTTTTATACTGTAACCGTCCTTTTCTAATAGTGAGATTAATTGAATAACGGTTAATGAATCAGCACCATACTCAAAGATATTGTCATCGATACTAATTCTACTGCCCTTAACCAGCTTATGAAACATATCTAGCAGTTTTTTCTCCATTTTTGTTGATGGTTTTATAATACTGTCGCTGGCTAAACTTGAATAATCAATATCCGGCAGTCTTGATGTATCTCTTTTACCATTTGAATTAATTGGTATGCTTTCAACTTCCATTATAATTCTAGGAACCATATACCTAGGTAATTGACGAGCTAATAATGATTTCAAATCTTTTATTATAATGGTATCGTTACTTACACAATATGCACACAATAAATCTCCATAATCACTATTCTTTTTTAGAACAACTGCAACATCTTTGATGCCTTTATACTTTAAGATTGCATTTTCAATTTCTTCTAACTCAATTCTATATCCCCGTAGTTTTACTTGTTTATCTTTTCTTCCTAAAAACTCAATTTCACCTTCTGGAAACCAACGAGCCATATCTCCGGTCTTATAAAGTCTTTCGTTTTCATTAAATGGGTTCAAAACAAAAGCACTATTTGTTAACTCATTATTATTTAAATAACCTCTAGCTAAACATTCTCCTGAAATACATAATTCTCCTTGTATGCCTATTGGTACAAGATTCGAATATTTATCCAGTATGTAACATTTTGTATTACTTATTGGCTTGCCAATCGTTACTTTGTTTGATTTCGTAACATCTTTAAAGGTTACACCAATTGTTGTTTCAGTTGGACCATAACCATTAATAATTCTGGCATCTGTAAGCTTTCTTAACTTGTTTACAAAACTTAATTCAAGCTCTTCACCACCTAGCATTATCTGTTTTACCTTTAATAAACTCTTTTTAAATACCTCAACATTAACAAACAGTTTCATTCTTGAAGGAGTTGTTAGTATGGTCGAAACATTATTATTAAGAATTAATTCGCCTAATACCCTAGGATTGTTCTGTTCATTTTCATTGGAAATAATTACAGTCGAGCCACTTAATAATGATGTAAATAGTTCAAAAGCAAAAATATCGAAACATACTGTAGTAACCGATAAAACAACTGATGATGGATTAAAATCCAATACTTTCTTTACACCTGATACAAAATTATGTAAAGACTTATGTTCGATAATAACACCTTTAGGTAAACCTGAGGAACCCGATGTATATAAAACATAAACCATATCGCTTGACATGTTTACATGTGGCAGATTCTCATATAATTCCTTCCTATAATTATTACAGTCATATATATCTATTAATCCGATCCCATATTCAAAAGAGTATAATTCCTTTGTAGAAATCAAAAGTTTTGCACCGCTGTTATTTAATAGATACTTCTTTCTTTCATCAGGGAATCCAGGTTCAATTGGTAAAAAAGCACCACCCGCTTTTAATATCGCTAATATTCCAATAATCAGCTCAAGCGATCTTGGAGCCATAATTCCAACAACATCATCGGGTCCTATTCCTTCGTTTCTTAACACGTTAGCTAAAGAATTTGCTTTTTGATTCAGCTCCTTATAAGTAAGTCTATTGTCTTCAAAGACAATAGCAACATTATTAGGCGTTTTTTCAACCTGCTCTTCGAATAATTGATGAATGGTCTTTTCTCTTGGATAATCTGCATAGGTATCATTAAAATCATGTAGTATTTTCTTTTTCTCATTTTCGGAGAGCATCTCAATTTTACAGATTAAATTGTTCGGATTATCCAACGCATGCCATAACAGACTCAATACATGCTGATGTATGAATTCAATTTCTTTATCATAATATAAATCAGAATGATAATCATAATCTATGATTAAGACACCCTCATCGTCTCTGTCGTTAATATGCATCGTGAATGAATTGGACTGGTATTCATTAAAATGCCATCTAGTTATGTAATCGACATCAAAAGACTTGTCAAACTTTGAATTTTGATAGGAAAGAACAATATCATATAGATTCTCTTTTATATTATGCTTTTCCCTGACATGCTTTAGAATATGGTCGTAAGGGTATCTTTGATGCCTGTATGATTTTAGGCATATTTCTAATACGTCTTGAGATAAATCCAAAAATGAATCCTGATTATTTATGCCAATCCGTAATGGTATCGTACTGACAAACATCCCTGCAGTATTTTTGTAGGTGCGGTTAAGTCTGTTTAAAATAGGTGTCCCTATAATTATATCATCTTTATCCAATATTCTGTTAATATACATTGCTAAAGCCGAAATAAACAATGGGTATGGAGTTATTTTGTTTTCCTGACAATAAGCCCTGAGCTTATTTGTAAACTTTTTTGGTGCGATAAATGTTTTCCTTTTTGTTTTAGCAGAAAACTCATTGGTCTGTCTAATCTTTAAAAATGTTGTCTCAGGGTACGCTCCAAAGGTTTCCTCCCAATAATTTTTATCCTTCTCATATCTGCTGGACTTTATATAGAGCTGCTCGTCTTCAATAAACGAAGTATATGATGGCATAGTATCATTAAGACTGGTATCATCCGGATTTTTTTTAATTTTGCAATAACAGTCAACTATAGAACTGCCTAAAAGGCTCATGTTCCAGGCGTCAGATATAATATGGTGTGTTATAATATAAAACCCTATATCAAAATCATTAAGTTTAATAATTACAAAACGGAATAATTCACTGTTTAATAAATCAAATGGCCTGAGAGTTTCTTGTCTGTCCCACTCTTGCATAGCCCTTATAGGGTCTGCAAAGTTTGAAAAGTCTTTAACCTCAATTTTCTTGTATACATATTCTGATACATATTGCTGTGGATTACCTTCACCATCAAGACAAATCCGTAAACGTATACCGTCATTATTCTTGATATAGTAATTGATTGCTTTATCTAAAACTTCAATATCGACTTTTTCTTTAATTCTTAAAGTTCCTGCGACGTTTGAAATGCTTGTTCCAGAATACATTCGGTCGGTATACCAAATTGATAACTGAGGGGAAGTTAAAGGATAATAGATAGTATCAGACATACTATAACCCTCCAATTTTTTCTCTTAAGTAATATTCAATAATTATTTTATCATATTATGAAGAAATAAAAATACCTGTTTAAAGAAAAAACGACATTTATTTATGTATAACTACATTTTAGAAAAGAGTATAGAAAAAGGCTCCAGTTTTTACTGTGAAGCCTTTTTGATAAAATATCATCATTGATTTAGTGTACGGCTTAAAAACTCTCTTGTACGTTCCTGGACAGGATTATTCAAAACCTGTTCCGGACTGCCCTCTTCAACAATAACTCCCTGATCCATGAACACCACTCTGTCTGCCACATCTTTTGCAAAGCCCATTTCATGAGTTACTATCAGCATGGTTAGCCCAGATTCTGCAAGTTCTCTCATCACTTTCAGCACCTCGCCAACCATCTCTGGGTCAAGGGCTGAGGTGGGTTCATCAAACAGCATAACATCCGGCTCCATAGAAAGGGCTCTTGCAATTGCCACACGCTGTTTTTGGCCGCCTGATAATTGTCTGGGCTTTGCATTGATATACTGATCCATCCCAACAACCTTTAAATATTTCATTGCAACTTCCTCAGCCTCTTCCCTGGAGCGTTTCAAAACCTTTATCTGGCCGACTGTACAGTTCCCCAACACATTGAAATTATTAAAGAGGTTAAATTGCTGGAACACCATGCCCAGTTTTGTACGATATGCATATATATCATGCTTATCATCCAGTATGTTTTCGCCTTTATAGATTATTTGACCACCGCTTGGCTTTTCCAGCAGGTTAACACATCGGAGTAAAGTAGATTTTCCTGACCCCGAAGAGCCAATAATACAAACTACTTCACCTTTATTTACAGTAAAACCAATATCCTTAAGAACTTCGTTTGTACCGAAAGTCTTGCTTAGATGCTTAATTTCAATTAATTTCTCCATAGTTCCCCCTTTTAATACGGATGACCTATACCCTCGGCTCTCTTCTTGCGTATTATATCTTCCGGCCTTGCCACCTGCATCTGATTGCCGGTCAAATCAAAGTTTTCAGGGCCATCTATTTTTCTTTCAAACAGCCGGAGTATTCTTGTAACAGTAAACGTCATTACAAAATAAAGAATACATGCGATAAAGAAAGGCGGATAGAAAATAAACGAGTTCCCGGCTATTGACTTAGTAACAAAATAAAGCTCAGAAACAGATATAACATTTAACACAGATGTATCTTTAATATTTATGACAAATTCATTTCCGGTGGCAGGTAAAATATTACGAATAACCTGCGGCATTACTACATTTGTCATAGTCTTAACATGATTCATGCCAAGTGCATGAGCAGCCTCAAACTGACCTTTGTCAATTGAAACGATACCGCCTCGAACAATTTCAGACATATAGGCACCAGTATTTATTGATACAATAAATATTGCTGCTAAATATTTATCAATGCTTATTCCAAATGCTTCGGCAGAGCCATAGTATATCACCATGGCCTGTACCATCATAGGGGTGCCCCGAAAGAATTCAATATACGCTGAAAGTATCCCGTTTACAATCTTCAACACGACTTTTTTGAACCCTCTCTCAGGCATAGGTATTGTTCGTATCACACCCACTATCAATCCAATAATCGAACCTAAAATTGTTGATATTATAGATATATATAGAGTCATCCCTGCTCCACGAAGGAACATCGGCCAATTTTCCACAAGAATCTTATATATTAATTTTAAGGTCATCTTGCCCTCCCCAGTATGTAAAAGCCGAATGCATACTGCACCCGGCTTGTTCTTTATCATTCAGCTGCGGGTTGATTCTTAATTGCATCATCCATTAATTTAATACGTTCCTCTTCTGAAATACCTTTTAAAATTTCGTTGATTTTTGGTGTTAATTCACTGTTCTTTTTAACGCCCACTGCAATTGCTGTATCTTCAGGAGAAGTTTCAAATCCGTCTGTAAACTCTACCATCTTAAAATTACTGTTGGCAGCCTCTGCACTGACGCCTTCCGGTCTTTCAGAGACATAACCATCAATTATTCCTGATTCAAGAGCAACCCTCATAGCCGGGAAGTCATCCATGGCAGTTTGTTTATCAACACCTTCAATTTGATCTATAACTGTATAATGGAATGTATTTAGCTGTGCGGTAATTTTTGCTCCATTGAAATCCTGGATAGATGTAGCCCCATCATAAGCCCCACCTCTTTTTACAACCATAACTAAATCCGATGTGTAATAAATATCCGAAAAATCAATTTGTTCTAAACGCTCTGCTGTAGGTGACATACCTGCAATTATGACATCGATTTTGCCGGAAGTAAGAGCCGGAACAAGACCAAGCCATTCAGTTTTTACTATAACGAGTTCTTTTCCCAGACCTTCTGCAATTTTCTTTGCAATTTCCACATCATACCCGCCGGCATACTCAGAACTGCCTTCGATTTTAACTCCACCGCCTGAAGCATCCTTTTGAGTCCAGTTAAATGGTGCATACCCGCATTCCATACCAACTTTCAATACTTTATCGTCTTTTGATGCACCACATCCTGATAATAGTGAAACGACCATCAGTACCACCAGAATCATTGATATTATTCTTCTTTTCATGACCTTTTCTCCCCTTTAACATTTATTTAACAATAGTCATTTAACCAGTAAATACTATTATATATAAAAAAACGACCTGAGAATTCAGGCCGTAAAGTTTTACCTTAATTCCTCAGCTTTTCCCAAATGAGATAGTGCATCTCAATAAACCGGGAAGTTTACTGAGACAGTTCTGCAGTTATTCACTGCAGACCCAGCCGATAATAATGAGATTACTATCAGCTTCGGCAGTATTTCCTTCTTCATAGCATCATCGTTTTCTCATACTCCACTATAAACTGTTAAATACTGCGCCTCTACCCCATCAAAAAAAAAGAGGTCTACCAGGGTAATTATATATTGTAAAACATTACATTTCAACTAATAACGCAATTTTTCTATTTTATTTTTCGTTTTCTTTTAATAATTAGCCTATATGTAAGACAGGTGCATAAAACAGCCGGAGAGATTATAATATCGGAACTACTCTCCGGCTATTATAAGGCAATCAAATATTACTTGCATTACTTGAATTGGTTTCTGGTTTCATCTTTCAATTCCTGCCGCATACCTTCCACTGCTTCTCTTCTTCTTTCGTTTTTAGCCTTCAGATCATGAATAGTTTTTTCATTATCAATGTTATCAATCATATCTTCGGCCAGTTCAATATTTTCGATGGTATTTTTAATATTGTTTCTTATTTTTCTGGCGTTATCACGCCTATCATCTGGTTTTGGTTTCATTCTACTAACCTCCTTGCTGTTTATAATAGTTTGTTCAAAAAAGACTCAAAATATGTGTATAATTATTCAAAAAATATGTATACTTATTCGTAAATGTGATGTATAATAATACAAAAATCAAAGTATTGTTTAATCAATCCATTCAGGTATAAAGGAGTGATAACTATGCCAAAGCGCACTGATATTAACAAAATAATGATTATAGGCTCAGGGCCGATAGTCATCGGTCAGGCAAGCGAGTTCGACTATTCAGGTACACAGGCATGTAAGGCTCTTAAAAACTTGGGTTACAAGATAGTGCTTGTAAATTCAAATCCGGCAACTATCATGACAGACCCGTCTACTGCCGACTCAATATACATAGAACCTCTCAATTTAAAGCGACTTACACAGATTATTGAAAAAGAAAGACCGGATGCTCTTCTCCCTAACTTTGGAGGTCAGACAGGGTTAAATCTGTGCCTTGAACTATCCAAAGCCGGGATTCTCGAACAATACGGGGTAGAAGTAATCGGAATAAAGGTTGATGTTATAGAGCGGGGCGAAGATCGTATAGCCTTTAAAGAGACCATGAACCGGCTGGGTATCGAAATCCCTGAAAGTAAACCTGCCTACAGTGTAGAAGAAGCCGAAAAAATTGCTCTTGAGCTCGGATTTCCTGTCGTAGTACGCCCCGCCTATACCTTGGGCGGAACCGGAGGCGGATTGGTTTACAATATCGAAGAGCTGCAAAATGTTGTAAACCGTGGAATTGCCACCAGTCTTGTTGGCCAGGTTCTTATAGAGGAATCGGTTCTTGGATGGGAAGAGCTGGAGCTTGAAGTTGTCCGGGATTCCAAAAACCAGATGATAACAATATGTTTTATAGAAAACGTAGATCCTATGGGTGTGCATACCGGCGATTCTTTTTGTACTGCTCCTATGCTGACCATCAGTCCCGATTTGCAGAAACGTCTTCAAAATTATGCATATAAAATAGTTGAAGCTATCGAAGTAATAGGTGGCACTAATGTACAGTTTGCCCATGATCCTGTCACCGACAGAGTGGTAATAATTGAGATTAACCCCAGAACATCCAGATCCTCTGCTCTGGCATCAAAAGCAACCGGCTTTCCTATAGCATATATTTCAGCAATGCTGGCTGTGGGACTAACCCTGGATGAAATCCCCTACTGGAAAGAAGGAACTCTGAATAAATATACACCAAGTGGTGATTATGTAGTAGTAAAATTTGCCCGCTGGACTTTTGAAAAATTTAAGGATGCCCAGGATAAATTGGGCACTCAAATGCGTGCAGTGGGAGAAGTCATGAGTATAGGTAAAAACTTTAAGGAAGCTCTGCAAAAAGCCATCCGCTCTTTGGAAATCGGCAGGTACGGGCTGGGTTTTGCCGGAAACTATAACAGTTTGCCTCTTGAAAAGCTGATGGAGCTCCTTATTGAGCCATCAAGCCAACGTCACTTTATAATGTATGAAGCCCTGCGTAAGGGTGCTTCCATAGAAGAATTGCATAATCTTACCTATATAAAAAAGTGGTTTATAGAACAGATGCAGGAACTTGTAAACCTCGAAGAAGAAATTCTTTCATATAAAGGCAGCACATTACCTGACCAACTGCTGATACGTGCTAAAAAGGACGGCTTTTCTGATCGTTACCTGGCCGAAATATTAGGCGAAAAAGAATCCCAGATAAGGGAACGGCGAATTAAACTTAATGTGGTTGAAAGTTGGGATGCCGTTCCGGTCAGCGGTGTTGAGAATTCGGCCTACTATTATTCTTCGTATAATATAGAAGATAGAATTCCTTCCGGAAGCAAAAATAAAAAAGTTATGATTCTCGGTGGGGGCCCTAACAGGATAGGCCAGGGAATAGAATTTGATTATTGTTGTGTTCATGCGGCTTTCGCTTTAAGAGATTTAGGGTATGAGACTATTATAGTAAACTGCAATCCGGAAACAGTCTCTACAGATTATGACACCTCGGATAAGCTCTACTTCGAGCCTTTGACGGTAGAGGATGTATTAAGCATATATAATAAAGAAAAGCCATTGGGGGTAATAGTCCAGTTTGGAGGTCAGACTCCCCTCAACATAGCTAAAGATCTGGAAAACGCAGGTGTAAAAATACTCGGTACCTCCCCTGAGACCATTGATCTTGCTGAGGACAGGGACAGATTTCGTGAGATGATGAATAAACTTAACATTCCGATGCCTGAATCTGCAATGGCATGTAACATAAATGAGGCATTGGCGGCAGCCGATGAAATTGGCTATCCACTGATGGTGAGGCCTTCCTATGTGTTGGGGGGACGTGGCATGGAGGTTGTATACGATGAAGCATCTTTGAAAAATTATATAGCCTGTGCCGAAAACATTTCACCGAAAAGGCCTGTATTGATAGACAAGTTTTTGGATCACGCAATCGAGTGTGAGGCTGATGCAGTAACAGACGGCAAGAGTTGCCTGGTTCCGGCTGTAATGGAGCACATAGAATTTGCCGGCATCCATTCAGGGGACTCGGCTTGTGTCATCCCCCCTGTCAGTATTCCTGACAAACATATAAAAACTATTACTGAGTATACAGGAAATATTGCCCGTGAGCTTGGTGTGGTAGGCCTTATGAACATGCAATATGCTATATCCAATGACAAGGTATATGTTTTGGAGGCTAACCCCAGGGCATCCCGTACAGTGCCTCTGGTTTCAAAAGTATGCAACGTATCTATGCCCAGGGTTGCTACTGAATTAATTATGGCAAATGAAACAGGCGCAGCTACTAATATACCTGTTATCCCATCTGGAAGAATACCTCATTATGGTGTTAAAGAAGCTGTCTTCCCGTTTAATATGTTCCCTGAGGTAGACCCTGTTTTAGGTCCGGAAATGAGATCTACCGGCGAAGTGCTGGGATTGGCTGATACCTTTGGAATTGCCTTTTACAAGTCGCAGGAAGCAACACAGGTTGAACTGCCAACCTCTGGCACTGTACTCATAAGTGTAGCAGAAAGAGATCGTTCCGGTGTTTTGGAAGTTGCAAAGGAGTTTGCTGATTTAGGTTTCAGGATTAAGGCCACGGCAGGAACATATAAGTTTCTGATTGATAATGGCATTAAAGCTGAAGTAATAAACAAGCTCTACGAAGGCAGACCAAATATTATTGACGGGATTATGAATAAGGAAATCCAGTTGGTTATTAATACACCCATCGGAAAGCAACGCCAATATGATGATTCCTATATCCGTAAGGCAGCAATTAAATACAAGGTCCCCTATATTACAACTCTACCAGCTGCTTTAGCAAGTGCCAAGGGCATAAGAGCCTGTTTGATGGAGGAGGCAGGAAATAACAGAATAAAGTCACTGCAGGAATATCATAAAGGAATTAGTTAATCTGAGGAAATGTTAATAGAATAATGTGAACTACAATGTCATTTTAAAGGTCGCGCATTACCCCTAGCTGTCATCCTGAGCTCAGCGGTAGCGGAGTCGAAGGATCTTTCTGCGTTAAACTAGAAAGCGGCTGTAGACTGCTGCGATTTAGCGCTCCATCTCCAACATCCAGTTTCTAGTCGCGCTCGCTACGCAATCCATGCTCCGCTTTAAATCGCAGCAGCCACGCCGCTTAATTACGTTCGTACAAGCTATCATCCTAAGCGGAGCGTATCGGAGTCAAAGTATCTTAAACGTCAACGCATAAGATTCTTCATTACGCTTCGCTCCATTCAGAATGACACGAGGGGCCCAGAATGACATCTTTGTTACGCATTATTTTATTAAGGCGGTAAGATAATCTGGGGACTATTGTATTAATTCTCACTGCCCAGCATGTTCTCAACACCGCTCATAAACTTGTGCCAGTTTACATCCTCCATGTATATACAGAATACCACTTCATTGATTCCGTTGTCTTTTACAAATTCCACAATATTCTTTTCCGTTAAGTTCATATTGTAAAATCTTGAGTCAACAACATAAATCTCCTCATAGTGGGGCACTAAAAAAGGTACCAGCATGTTACCAAAAGAGTCCTTTATAACCAAGACTTTTTTGCCGTTATTAATATCTGTCTTTACTTTACTCCAGGTTGCCCCGCCTGAGCTAATGAATACCAGATATTTTTTACTGATATCGTCAGCATATTTCAGGTCGATTATATCGGCTTTAGTCCCCTCATTGCCTTTATATATAGTGAATTTGTGGTTGGTTAACGGCTTATATGCAACAATATTATCCGGGTTTTTCTCAAGACTCTTGTCCAATGTTTTGGTGTAGGAACTGCCCAGGAAATCCCCCAAATCAATTTTTTCAAATCGATCAAGAGAAAGAGGCGTATCTCCTTTGGTTCTCATAAATTCGCAATACCCGTAATAGGCACCAAGCGCTGTCCAGTGATGATCGGTCCTGAAGTAAATATATTCATCCTTGTGTTTGTTCAAAGCATCATAGACATCAACAGATATAATACTGTCATTTAGCTTGGTTTTTAAAAACCCAAGTGCATCATTTTGAGAATCAGTTATGCTCTTGTACTTCTTTAGCTGCATAAACTCCCCGTTTGTCGGAGGTATCATAGAATATATTTTTACTCCATCCCCCAGCTTTTCATTGTATTTATTTATGACTTGTGCATAGTATTCAATACTTTCCTTATTGAATTTAAACAGCTGAACAGCCTTACCATCCACAACCATCCAATATCCTACATTAGGGTCATCTCCATAGTCTTTTTCCGGTTCGGGAGTGGGTGTGGGAGTTGCCGTTTGGGTATTCTCATTAGATGGAGAGAAGTTTTCGTTGGTTTCATTAGCCTTGCTTCCTGTCGGCGCCGGGAATACAGTTTCTTTTTCTCCCTCGGGTATAACCGGAGGTAATTGTACATCCTCAACTGATGTAACAATACTGATGTCAGGCCCCAGGAAAGCCATAATCTTGTTTACATCCCTGCTTATTTTCACCAGATTATCTCTGAAAATAAAGGTGTCGCTGTAATATTCCTCAAAATCCCTCTGAAAGCTGCCTCTGACTACACTGGCCAACGAAAACTGAGGCATGGTTTTAAGGGCCCTGTTCTCAAGATTAGATACTGTTGGCTTATTGGTATTGATTAAATTTACTAAGCCCAGCAAAGTAATAAGTATAATGAAAAATATCGTATCAATTTTTAGTTTCTTCAAAACTATGCCTCCCTATATTCCGAATGAATGTATCTAAAATCAGCTGCCTGTATAAACGACTCATGTTCTTTTAAAGTCTAAAACTTAAAATACATAAATGGGCTGAAGGATTGTCCCACCAGGAAAATAACCGACAGTACCAGTACTGCTATATTGAAAGCCGGCTTACCATATGTTTCAATAAACCAAATAAGTTTTCCTTTGGATCCTTCTTCTTTTAGCCTCTTGAAGATCCTGCTGAAAACAGGTGTGCAGCCTATAAGCGCAATAATCAGAAACACAGCATTATTCCAAAAATGTATACTCAGTTCAGGGCTGGATATTCCATTGGCACCGGGTCCAAACATAATCCCTAAGAATCTGAACGCCTGTCCTATGTCGTTGTGATAGAAGAACACCCATCCAACAAGCACCGCAACCCATAGATATAATCTTGATATTATTGCAGGAAGTTTTTCAAAAAGCTTAAGTAAAAACGCTTTTTCTATCACCAGAAGCACAAAATAATACAGACCCCAAATGATAAAATTCCAGTCTGCACCATGCCACAAACCCGTGAGTCCCCAGACAATAAACAGATTTCTTATTCTAAACTTTCTGTTTCCCCCCAGTGGTATATATACATAATCTCTAAAAAAGCTGCCTAATGAAATATGCCACCTTCGCCAGAACTCACCTGCTGATTTCGAAATATAAGGATAATCAAAATTCTCCTTATACTTAAACCCGAACATGCTGCCAAGCCCTAAGGCCATATCTGAATAGCCTGAAAAATCAAAATATAATTGAAGAGCAAACATCAGTATACCGAACCAGGCACCCAGCAAAGGAAGCCTTGTATAATCGGTACCCATGAATATATCTGTGATTTTACCTGCTGTACCCGCAAGAATCACCTTTTTGCCAAGTCCTATTATGAAACGGCTGACACCGTAATTGAAATCCTGATATGTTTCCACCCTGTTGTCAATAGCTTCGGAAATATCCTTATAGCGCGTAATAGGCCCTGCCATCAGCTGGTGGAACAAAGAAACATAGAGAAGCAGTTTAAACGGTGATTTTTGTGCTTCTGTTTCTCCTTTATATACATCCACTATATAAGAAATAATCTTGAAGGTATAAAAAGAAATCCCTATGGGCAGACCGACCTCCGGCACCTTAATGCTTGTTCCTATCAAGCCATTTATATTGTCAATCAGAAATCCGGAATATTTGAAAAAACCAAGAATCAGAAGATTACCAGCAATTGAAGCTATAAGAGCTATCTTCCCTTTAACGTTTCCTCTGTACTTTTCGGCAAGAAGTGCACTAAAGTAGCTGAACCCGGTTGACAATAAAAGAATTGAAATCCAAACTGGCTCTCCCCACGCATAGAAAATAAGAGATGTTATTATAAGAAGCCAATTTCTATAGGTCCTGTTCTTATTGATATAATATAAGCCCAAACAAATCGGAAGAAAAATGCATAAAAAAAACAAGCTGGAAAAAACCAAAAAAATGCCCCCTCGAGTCTCCATATTAAGAAAGGTCCACACTAAGTTTAACGCTCCATGAACCCTAGCTATAAATTAGTATTACAGCTGCATTCTCTTTAACTTTTATTATATCACTTTGTTTCGGTAAAAAAAGACTTGTCACCTTAATTTGTGATTCAGCTTGCATACTTAAAGTTTATACTTATCCTAATATCATAATATATTGTATATATTACATCTTAATTTATTATAAAATGTGTCAATAGAACCGTCTCCATGACACGTATCGATAGAACCGTCCCCATGACACGTATCGATAGAACCGTCCCCATGACACGGTTTTCATTGTCTAAACTGCCTCATTTAAAGCGGGGAACTATTGAGTTTTTATGCGATTTTACAGGACTTTTTTCAACACTAAAATTCCTATTGACAAAAGTCCTGTAAAAGTATACACTATCTAAAAATATAGAAATTAGCAATGAAGGGGAAAACAGCACAAGAAGAGCTACAGAGAACTTATCATTTGCTGAGAGATAAGGTTTGTATTGTGTGAATACTCACCCCGGAGCTTTCAGGCTGAAAGCCAATTCTGAAATTGTACATAATAGCCTTTATAATACTATGATTAGTAGTTGGTTACTTGTAAGAATTGTTTATTAGGTCTGACCGGTTGATTACCGTTAGAAAATCTGCATATTAGTCTTACTATTATGCACGGAGGGGCTGTGTATTTACAGCAATAAAGGGTGGTACCGCAGAACTATAAAGTTTTGTCTCTTTCATAGTAAAGAGGCGAAGCTTTTTTTAATATAATGAATATAAAAAATAGTAAAAAAGATATTTCCGGTAACCGGAAATTCTATAAATAATTAAAAAGTGGAGGAGAGAAGCAAATGAAGAAGATTATAAGCGTTACACTGCTTATCGCACTTACTATGACACTAATCTCGGGCTGCGGAGGTTCAGCCAACGCCAACGAAATCAGAATAGGCATCAATTACGAGCTTAGCGGCGAAGTAGCTTCTTATGGGCAGGCTTCAGTTGAAGGTATAGAGCTTGCAATTGAAGAAATCAATGCGGCCGGCGGAATCGACGGAAAAGAGATTAAGGCAATTAAATATGACAATAAGTCTGATAAGTCGCAAGCTACCACCCTTGCAACAAAACTTATGACTCAGGACAAGGTTGTTGCTGTACTCGGTCCTGCTACTTCAGGTGCATTTAAAGCAACAATACCCGAAGCTATAAAGAATAAAGTTGTTGTTGCGTCTGGGTCAGCAACTGCAGATGATGTAACAGTAGATGCCAGTGGTGTTAAGGAATATGCTTTCCGTATCTGTTTTACAGACAGCTACCAGGGAACGGCTATGGCAAATTATGCTCTAAACAATATGTCCGCTACCAAAGCTGCTGTTATTATGGATAACTCCAGTGACTATGCCAAAGGTTTGGCAGCAAACTTTACACAAACCTTTGAGGCAGGCGGCGGTACAGTTGTTGCTACTGAGGCTTTTGTTGCAGGCGATACCGACTTTAACGCAATCCTGACAAAGATTAAAGGACAAGATTTTGACGTTATCTTCCTGCCTGGCTACTACGAAGAAGCAGGCCTTATCATCCGGCAAGCCCGTGATCAGGGAATTGACACTCCTATTCTCGGTGCTGACGGTTTCGGCGCCCCTGAACTTGTGGAACTTGCTGGTGCAGACGCTTTGAATGATGTCTTTTTCTCAAGCCATTTTTCATCCCTTGATAAAGATCCTTCGGTTATAGACTTTATCGAGAACTTCAAAGCTAAGTATGGTAAAGAACCCGACCAATTCGCAGCATTAGGCTATGACCTTGTTTATTTTATTGCAGATGGTATCAAACGTGCCGGAAACACCGATACTGTAGCTATTAAGGACGCACTGGCTGCTACCAAGGACTTTGCAGGTATTACCGGTTCCTTCAGTATGGATGAAAACCATAATCCTGTTAAGGCTGTTGTTGTTGTAGGTATTGAAAACGGAGTCCACGCTACCAGCGAAAGGGTTGCCCAATAGGATTAAATTATAGTACAATCTAATTAGCAGGAGACATCTTTGAACTTGTTATAAGTGGGGTCAACACTGCCCCCACTTATACATGTTTTTAACAGCTAAAACAACACAGTCGGAATGGTCTGATTCAAAAAAAATACTGACTTGTTAAAGGAAGGGAAAACAATTGGAACAGCTATTTCAGCAAATAATTAATGGAATATCCCTTGGAAGTATATATGCGCTGATCGCTCTTGGCTATACCATGGTATACGGTATAATTAAGCTAATTAACTTTGCCCATAGTGATATATATATGCTGGGAGCTTTTATAGGCTATTTTTCGATGACAACACTTAAACTTGGTTTTATACCATCTCTGTTTTTATCCATGCTTTTTTGCACCATTATTGGAGTTGTCATAGAAAAAGTGGCCTATAAACCTTTGAGAAATGCCACCAGAATTGCCGTACTTATTACCGCAATAGGTGTATCTCTCTTTATAGAATATACTACAATGGCTATTGCGGGAGCAGGTGTAAGAGCCTATCCCCAAATGACCGGTTTTTTGACAGGAGCCTACAGACTTGGAAGTGTTAATATCACCGTACATCAGATAGTTATTGTGAGTATAACAATAATTCTTATGGTTTCACTTCAGTTTATTGTCAAGAAAACCAGAATAGGTAAAGCAATGCGGGCAGTATCCCTTGATAGAGATGCTGCCGAGTTAATGGGCATAAATGTTGATACAACCATCTCCTTCACCTTCGCTTTAGGTTCAGCCTTAGCCGGAGCTGCGGGGATTTTGGTTGGACTATATTACAATTCAATAAACCCGCTTATGGGTATGCTACCGGGCATTAAAGCCTTTGTCGCAGCAGTTTTCGGCGGTATAGGAATAATTCCCGGTGCTATGATTGGTGGTTATTTTATTGGTATTGTAGAAGTTTTGGTATCAGGATACAGCAATTCATTGTACAGAGACGGTGTTGTATTTGCAATTCTTATTCTTGTTCTGATAATTAAACCTACCGGATTATTAGGCAAAAATTCAAGAGAGAAGGTGTAATTTAAGTTGAAAAAATTATTTAGAACCAATTGGATAAAAACGCTTGTTTCGCTTATATTAACCTTCGTTATTATTCAGTTGTTAATATCTCTTAATATTATTAATAGTTATTTACAAACAACCCTTGCAACCATTTGCATTAATATAATTCTGGCAGTAAGCCTTAACCTTATAACGGGTTTTACCGGACAATTCTCGTTGGGGCATGCCGGATTCATGTCAATAGGCGCATATGTGTGTGCCCTAATAACTTTAAAAACCCCAACCATTCCAGGCTTTATTTTAGGCGTCCTGGCCGGCGCCCTTACCGCAGCTGTCATAGGAATTCTTGTAGGCTTGCCTACGCTGCGACTCAGGGGTGATTACCTTGCAATAGCCACTTTGGGTATGGCAGAGATAATTCGTATTATATTTCTTAATATGGACAGCATTACAAACGGAGCTGCAGGTTTACAGGATATTCCCCAGTTTGTAAACTGGAGATGGTTATTCTTTTACACAGCAGGTACAATCCTTATTATTGCAAACTTCATCAAATCTTCTCACGGTCGGGCATGTATCTCCATTCGTGAGGATGAAATAGCTTCTGAAGCTATGGGTATCAATTCTACCAGATATAAGGTAATAGCCTTTACTATCGGTGCCTTCTTTGCCGGAATTGCAGGGGCATTGTATGCTTCTACCTTCAACTTTATAGATCCAAAGATTTTTGGTTTCTCTAAGTCTATTGATATCCTGGTCATTGTTGTTTTAGGCGGGCTGGGCAGTATATCCGGATCAATTATAGCTGCAATCTTATTAGGGATTATAACTACCTATTTGCAAGCATTTGCCAATATTCAGATGATACTTTACTCTCTGTTGCTGGTAATTATAATGATATTCCGGCCGCAGGGCTTAATGGGTTCCAAAGAACTGTCCCTTTCAGTTTTTAGCAAGTTCGGTAACAGTTTTAAATCAAAGAAAGGGAGGGTTTAGAATGTCAATTTTAAGTGTAAAAAAATTAACTAAATCCTTTGGCGGTTTAACTGCTGTTTCAAAAGTAAGTATGGAAATTAACGAAGGTGAATTGGTAGGCTTAATCGGCCCCAACGGTGCCGGAAAAACAACATTATTCAATTTGTTAACCGGAGTCTATGTGCCATCATCAGGTACTATTACTCTTAATATCAATGGAAAAGACAAATCACTTGGAGGATTAAAGCCCTACACCATCTGTAAAAATGGTGTAGCCAGAACATTTCAGAACATACGGTTGTTTAGGGATTTAACTGTACTTGACAATGTTCGTATTGCCATGCATAAAAATGTTAAATACGGCTTGATTTCAAGTTTCTTGCACCTGCCTTCCTACAAGAAAGAGGAAGCTGAGCTTATTAAACAAAGTATGGAATTACTTGAGATTCTTAAGCTTGATCATAAAAAAGATGAGCTTGCCAAGAATCTGCCCTACGGTGAACAACGCCACCTGGAAATAGCCCGTGCGCTTGCTACTAATCCCTCCCTCCTGTTGCTGGATGAGCCTGCAGCGGGAATGAACCCGGCCGAGACGGCTCAATTAACTGAATTAATCGGTTGGATCAGAGAAAAGTTTAATCTCACCATACTCCTTATTGAGCATGATATGTCATTGGTTATGGGAATTTGTGAGCGTATTTATGTTCTGGACTACGGAATGGTAATTGCAAGCGGCACTCCTGATGAAATCAAGACAAATGAACGTGTTATTAAAGCTTATTTGGGGGAGGGTTTAAACAATGCTGGAAATTAAGAATATAAACGTACATTTCGGCGTAATCCATGCCCTGAAAGGCGTTTCTCTAACTGTAAACGAAGGCGAGATCGTTACCCTTATAGGTGCAAACGGTGCGGGTAAGACCACAACATTACGCACTGTCTCTGGCCTTAAAAAGCCCACAGACGGACAAATCCTGCTTGAGGGAAAGGATATCATCAGCTCAAGTCCGCAAGACAGGGTATTGATGGGAATTTCTCAGGCTCCTGAAGGCCGCCGGGTATTTTCGGCAATGACTGTTCTGGAAAATCTGGAGTTAGGAGCATATCTTCGCCGTGACAAAAAAGAAATTGCAAAGGACTTAGAAAAAGTATATAACCATTTCCCCATTCTGGCTGACCGGAAAAAGCAGCTTGCCGGGACATTATCAGGAGGCGAGCAACAGATGCTTGCCATAGGTCGTGCAATGATGAGCCGCCCAAGAATACTGCTTCTTGATGAACCATCTATGGGACTTGCTCCATTGTTTGTTCAGGAAATTTTCAATATAATTAGAGATATAAATAAAGCTGGAACGACTATTCTTTTGGTGGAGCAAAACGCCAGCATGGCTCTGCAAATTGCCAATCGCGCTTATGTAATGGAGACAGGTTCTATAGTTCTTTCCGGTACAGGTTCCGAGCTAATGCAAAGTGACGATATCAAAAAAGCGTATTTAGGAGGTTAGCATTATGTTTGTAAGGAATAAGATGACTTCGAATCCTTTCACTATCTCTGCAGACCAGACTATTCCCGACGCACATGAGATTATGACCGAAAACGGTGTAAAGCGTCTGCCTGTTATGAAGAACGGAAAACTTGTGGGAGTAGTATCAAGGGAAGATATTGCTCAGGCTTCCCCCTCCAAGGCGACTTCTTTCAGTATGGGCGAAATCACTTATTTGCTTTCTAAAACTAAAATCAGCCATATAATGAATAAGAACCCTGTAACTATATCATCGAATGCGCTATTAGAAGAAGCTGCCATTTTAATGAGAGATAACGATGTCAGTTTTCTGCCTGTAGTAGATGATGGCAAACTGGTAGGAATTATTACCGAAAGTAATATCTTTGATGCGTTTATAGAGCTTTTGGCTTTCCGCGAGCCCGGCACAAGGCTAACAGTTGAAGCCTATGATAAACCTGGAATTATGGCAAACTTAACGGGTATTATTGGAGAATTTGGTGCCAACATAACTCATGTAGCCGTATACCGCGGTACCGGCGGCAAAAGTTCTGTTGTTATAGGAATAAATTCTTTGAATACAGCTGAAATGGAAAAATCCATTGAAGAGCATGGCTATAAAATATTGTACAAACTACAAAATAAATAAAATTTTATAAAGCGATTTTGTTTAAAGCTGCGGATCAGGCTCAACTCCCCATCCGCAGTTTTATTTTTTTATTCTGATATGCTTAAAGTTTTAATGCAATCTATTCATGGGAGCTTTCGAAAGTATATTTCAATGCAATATGATGTAAAAACATCTGATATTTTCATTTTGACTATTGACATATTAGCTACTATTGAATAATATATAATAGTAAACAGTAATTATTAGTGGGTGTTGAGGAGGCAAATTTGAATACACAATATAAAAAAGGTGTTTTAGAGCTGTGTGTAATGTCAATTCTAAAACGTCGCGATTGCTATGGATATGAAATATCGGAGTACCTTTCAAAACATATTGATATTGCGGATGGTACAGTTTATCCGATACTGAGAAAGCTGAAAAGTGATGGATTGGTTACCACATATCTTTCAGAGGATAGCGGTGGCCCTCCCAGAAAGTACTATTCCCTTACTGCCCTCGGATTTGAGACATATGAAGCCGACAAAAAAGAATACCTTAACTTCGCAAAAATTGTAGAAACTCTATTGGAGGATGAAGATTATGACAAAAAGTGAATTTCTGCTGCAGCTGAAGAATGAGCTGAAAAAAAATAATATTTCGGATTTAGATGATGTTTTGAATGAATATGAACAGCACTTTGCCTTCAAGTTAGCGGATGGTTTTTCGGAAGAAGAGATTGCTGCTAAACTAGGAAATCCCTCTGAACTGGCATCACAGTTTATACCTGATACTTCACAAAAGAAATATGGAGGCAGAAAGACTGTAACTATTATTGGAATGATATTTGCCAATATATTTACAGGGGCTTTCTTTTTGATGCTCTTTATCTTTGCAGCAGTCATGGGAGTTGTTACTGTTACATCAGGTGTTATTGGTATCTGTCTTATTGGTGGATACAATATTTATAATCTTATTCCCGGTATGCCTTATTTGTGCGCTATTATCTATGCAGTTTCCCTTCTTTCTTTTGCTATCCTCTCGGCAGCCGCATGTCTGTATTTTGTTGTTTTTACCAGACAGCTCATGCGGTCTTACAAGAGATTTCATATTAATGTTATGGCCGCTTCAGCAGGAAAGGCAACGCTTCCGTCTTTGCCTGTATATCCCCTTTTATCTGCTAAGTTCAAACGCCGTTTGAGGATGCTTGCTCTGTCCTCTCTTACAGTCTTTGCAGTCACCTTAGTTTTAGGCTATATAATTTCTGCAATCTTAGCGGGTAACCTTGAATTTTGGCATGTATGGGGATGGTTTGTAAAATGAAAGCAATTGTTATAACAGGGGCATCTTCCGGAATAGGATTTGAAATAGCCCGTCTTTTATCCAGAAACCACCTGGTTATGGGCATAGGGCGAAACAAAACAAATTGTGAAAAAGCTGAAGAATTGATACTTTCTGAAAATCCGGATGCAAGAATAGTTTATTTTGTAGCTGATCTTATTCAGCAACATGAAGTAAACCGTGTTGCAGATGAAATCATTGCCTATCTTGAGAGCAATAAAAACATCCAGCTCCATGGCCTTATAAATAACGCCGGTTGTGTCAGAAGCTGGTACACAACTTCAGATGAAGGGTACGAACAGCAGTTTGCTCTCAACCATCTTGCAGGTTTTTTACTTACATATAGACTTCTCCCCTTTATCATCAAGGCAAAAGGCCGGGTAATCATGACCGGCAGCCAATCCCATAAGGGCATTAAGATGCACTGGAGCGATGTTATGTTAAGAAAGAGATATAATCCTTTAACAGCATATAAACAGTCTAAGCTGTGTAACATCCTGTTTGCCAAAGGCCTGGATGACAGACTTGAAGATACAGGGGTCAAGTCATATGTTGTAGACCCCGGGCTGGTAAAAACCGATATTGGAAACAAACAGACCGGAGGCCTTGTAAACCTTATCTGGTCAATCCGTAAAAAACATGGCGTTTCACCGGAAGTTCCGGCAAGTACTTATGAATTCCTGCTTGAGAAACACCCGGCACCCCCAGGTTTATACTACTGTTTATTTAAGGAAAAAGCATACAGCCGGCAGGTTACAAGTGAAAATGCAGATAAACTGTTTTCGCTTAGCCAGAAGCTATGCGGAATTTCATATGACAGACGGGAGAAAAGGTTATGAATGTTATGATAACAGGGGCAAGCGGTGGCCTTGGCAGGGTGTTAGCCATTGAATGTGCCCTGCGGGGGTACAATTTATTTTTGACAGATATAAACCAGGCGGGGCTATTATCACTGAAACAGGGCTTAGAAAGACAGTTTAAAGTATGTATCGCCGTTAAAGCCTGTGATTTAACAAAGGCCGAAAGCGTTGACGAGCTGATGTCTTTTATTGATTTTCATGGTATCAGATTTGATATGCTCATTAATGTCGCAGGCATAGACTATGAAGGTGGTTTTCTAAGTCAGGAACGGGAAAAGATTACTAAAATAATTGCGCTTAACAACGAAGCTACCTTAAGGATTACTCATGACATTTTATTGCGCCGAAGACCAAAAAGACAATTTTCGCTTATTTTTGTGTCAAGCCTTGCATCAATGTATCCTATGCCGTTAAAGGCGACATATGCTGCTTCCAAGAGATTCTTATTAGACTTCGCTCTAGCTCTCAGACAGGAGCTAAAAAATCAGAATGTAACCGTTTTAACCCTGTGCCCCGGCGGATTGGTTACTACAAAAGAAGCAATGCGGGGTATCTCGGCTCAGGGTTTCTGGGGTAACGCCACAACAAACTCGCTGGAGATTGTTGCAAGGAAGACTATTAACTATGCCCTCCAGGGCAAGAGTATATATATTCCCGGTTTATTAAACAGAATTCTATCCTTTGTTGGAAAGATTCTTCCCCGCTCCTGGGTAGCCACTTTAATATATTTTAGGTGGGGTAAAGCTCAGGTTAAGTGGCAAAGATAAGAACTCTTATGGTTCCGGTACAGGCTTTCCTGCCTCTACCAGAACTTTATTGTTAGTGAGTATTAATGCCATAACAGACAGAAGTATTCCTGTCCCAATCAGCATCCATTCTATAGCCATTATATCTGCCAACGGTCCGAATACCAGTATGCTAAGAGGCATCACAGCACTTTGTATCATCCCAAATACTCCAAATACTCTGCCTTGATAACCCTCTTCTACCTTCTGCTGCAATAAAGCTATAGCAGGTGTATTGAATGCCGGTATTACAACGCCGGAAAGCAGCATGAAGGCAATATAAATCCAAAATGCAGCAACTACTCCCAAGGCAATGGTTGTTATTCCGAAAAACAAGATAGCAAATGCAATTGTATAAGTCTTGTTCTTGAAGCCTCCCCAAGCCGACATAATTATTCCGCCCACTATCATTCCGGCAGCAAAAGATATCTCAATGGCTGTAAGTCTCCAAACTTCTTCACCAAAACTACGGGCAACCTGAAGCGGGGTTAAAAAGGCTACAGGTGAAATCAAGACAAAGAATACAGAAAAGAATAAAAAGTATTCTTTAATAAACATATGATCTTTAATATATCTCAGCCCTTCTCCCAAATCGTTAAAGTAGCTGTTTGTTTGTAGACTTTGAGCCCTTTCGTGAGCCGGAACATCAACAAAAAAGTATAGTGTAAATATTGCCAAAGCAGCAGTTATAACATCGATAAAGAAGATTATTTCAATAGAGGCAAAGGTAAGTAATGCACCGCTTAACATGGGCGATGCCAACATTGTAAATGATTGTATGGTACCATTTATAGCATTTACCCTTAGTAGTTTATCCCTCGGGACAAATTGCGGGATAAAAGCGTTTACGGCGGGTGTCTGGATACTTCCACCCAAAGCCCTTATGGCTGAAGCAAAAAAGAGAAGCCACATTGCATCATAACCCATGAAGAACAATATCGCCAACACGAGAGTTACTAAAGCAATCATAGAATCTGATATTACAATTAGAATTTTACGATTATAACGATCAGCCCAGACCCCCGCAAAAGGCGAGAGAAAAAAGGTGGGTAAAAACCCGCAAATTATAGATATAGTCAGCATTATACCGGATTTTGTATTTAGAGTTATATACCACATAATTGCATACTGTACTAGAGACGACCCAAAAAGAGATATAGTCTGTCCTGCCAGAAACAGTATTATATTCTTTTTCCAGTTAAGCTTTGTATCCAAATGGTTTCCTCCATATATACGGATAATAATTAATCATGGCAGTATTAGCAAAAAATGCTACTGAATTAGTATACCCCAGCAATATATTAATGACAATAACTTTTGCCATGTCAATTATGATAGAATTAGAATTATAAACCAGAGGACTGAAGGGATTGATTAACTTGAACAGATGCCCATGGTGCGGTAATGATGAACTATACATTAAATACCACGATGAAGAATGGGGTGTTCCTGTTCACGATGACAGGAAACATTTTGAATTTCTTGTTCTTGAGTCGGCACAAGCCGGATTAAGCTGGATAACGATTCTTCGTAAAAGAGAAAACTATCGGGAAGCCTATGATGGATTCGATCCAGCAAAAGTCGCCCAATATGACGATAATAAAATAGATGAGCTTATGCAAAATCAGGGGATTGTAAGGAATAAAAGAAAAATTGATGCCTCAATTAATAATGCCCGCTGCTTCTTAAAGATTCAGAAAGAATTCAGTAGTTTTGATAATTATATCTGGAGCTTTGTAAATAACAAACCTGTTAAAAACCACTGGGCCGATATTTCCCAGGTACCCGCTAATTCCGAACTCTCCGATAGGGTCAGCAAGGACTTAAAAGCCCGTGGTTTCAGGTTTCTCGGTTCAACAATAGTGTATTCACATCTCCAGGCCACAGGAATTATCAATGATCATCTGAGCACATGTTTTAAGTATGAAGAATAGAGTGATCCTAAAACATTAATCACTCTTCTCTTCAATTTTTTTAAATCCCAGATTATCAAGAACATCAGCAAGTTTTTCGACATCTATGGGTTTGGCTGCATAAGCTTCACAACCAATTTCGAAAGCATCCTTCACCATCTGGGTCTCAGCCAGCGCTGTTGTCATAATAACCTTTGTTCTTTTCTCCGGAGGCACGCCCTTCTGGTTCTCTAAATCTCTAATGGCTTTCAGAGCCTTTACACCATCTACCTTCGGCATCATTATATCAAGACATATTAAATCATATGGATTATTTTCCTTTATTGACATTAAAAATGCATCCAAAGTCTCAAGTCCATCCACTACAAGGTCACATTCACCATATTGGGACATGAATTTGAAAAGAAATTTTCTACTCCCTAAATCGTCTTCTGCTATTAATATTCTCATACGTCACTACTCCCTCTTCATATGTATTTTTTTAAAATCTTGTATTGTGACTTTATACGTTCAATATATTTTGCAGCTTCATCCAAACTGCCGCGTCTGATTGCAAGTTCGATTTTAAAAGCTGTATTTTCTATTTCAGTAATATCATACTTTTTCGAAATAATCTTTATATTATTGGCTATATTTTCAACATTCATAAAATCATTGTTTTTTATCGCAGTCTCAAAATCTTCTATAAATTCTCCTATTTGTACTATTACGTCAATGGTATTCACAATCTGACTCTCAGTATCACTGTATTCAAATGTTATATCCCCATTTTCGTCAAGTTTTATTTTGTCAGGAATAAGCTCCCCTTTACCCCGCTGCTTTGATGTTACTTTATCAATAGCAGCAAATAATTCAAACATATTAATAGGTTTTGATACATATTCATCCATACCCATAGCCAGATATCTTTCTCTGTCGCCCTTCAGTGCATATGCTGTCAGCGCTATAATTGGTGTGTGATTATCAGTGCCATCTATTTTTTTTATCCTGTTTGCTGTTTCAATTCCATCTATTCCGGGCATCTGAACATCCATCAAAATGACATCGTACTTCCCGGTTTTATATTTTGCCAGCGCCTCTTCCCCATTGCCGGACAATTCAACCCTATGTCCCTTTCCCTGCAGCATCTTCATAATAACCTTCTGATTAATGATGTCATCCTCCACCAGCAGAATATTCAAGGGGGTTTTGGTAACGATTACTGGTTGCAGTTCCTTCTTTTTAACCTCTGTTTCTTTACCAATCTTAATCGTCAGTGTAAAATAAAAACTGCTTCCTTTTCCTACCTCACTTTCGACCCATAACTCGCCACCCATCATCTCTACCAACTGTTTTGATATAACAAGCCCAAGCCCTGTTCCTCCGATTTTTCGTGTAAATGAACTATCCACCTGTCCAAAGCTGGTAAATATTTTTTCAAAGTCCTCGGCAGCAATGCCTATTCCTGTGTCAGAGACAGAAAATTTCAATTCAACTCTGTCTTCTGTCCGGGATATTTCTCTGATACCTACGTTTATTTCACCAGTTTCAGTGAACTTTATAGCATTGCTAAGTAAATTGTTCAATACCTGCCGTAGCCGCTTCGGATCACATACAATATATCTGGGTATTGAAGATGATATTGAATAATTTAGTTCTAATCCTTTTTTTATTACATGAGGCATATGTGATTTTATTATCTCTTCAATCAGCATTTTAATATCAATACTCTCATACTCAACCGACATTTTACCGGCTTCTAATTTGGAAAAATCCAGTATGTCATTGATAATTGACAACAATGTATTAGCACATACTTTTGCAGTGAGAAGATTATCCCTTTGCTCGTGGTCCAAAGCAGTTAGCAGTGTAAGGTCAATCATACCTATCACACCATTGATAGGAGTCCTTATTTCGTGGCTCATATTTGCCAGAAATTCACCCTTTGCTTTATTAGCTGCTTCGGCAGCTTCTTTAGCTCTTTTTAAAATAAACTCAGACTCTTTCATTTGGGTGATATCTGTCAGTATCATGGCCAAATTATCTTTTTTAGGGCAATATATTGATACAGAGCACCACTTCTGCGAAGAGCTTAAAAAAAACTCATTGATATGTATACTTTTCCCTTTTTGAAGATTACTTGTATTCTTCTGAATGTGGTCCATCAGTAATCGGTCTTCTTCCTCAAAAACTTCCGTATAGTGTTTGCCAATTACATTCTTCTTGGTTATCCCCAGTAGTTCTTCAAATGCCTCATTTGCTTCGGTAAACAAAAGATCCTTGGGAATTTTCTTATCATCATATTTTATTCTGCAATAGGCATAAGCTCCTGACATATTCATAAAGAGAAACCGGTATTTTTCCTGGCCCTCTAATATTCTCTTAGCAGCCTGTTTGCTGGTAGTAATATCATTCAGGATACCTATATATCCGGCAAAATCACCGCCTATATCAAAATAGGGGCTGCCTATATTAATAAACCATCGATATTTACCGTCATTCCTGCGAATTCTTATTTCCATGCTAAATGATTCTTTCTTGCTTATGGCTTCCTTAATTACCTTTGACCATCTGTTAAGATCATTGGGATGAATGGCATCCATCCATCCTCGGGATAATGATGTTTCAAGACTCAAACCTGTAAATCTTGTCCAGCTCTCATTAAAATAGTTGTTGTTCATTTCTTTGTCGGTACGCCAAACCAAAGCGGGCAACTGGTTAAGAAGATTTAAGCAATAGTCTTTTTCATTAATACATTCAATTTCCAAAGTTCTTAATCTGGTGATGTCACGGATAGAAATCACTACGCCAATAATATCTCTATTCTCATTCTTTATTGGAGAACAAGTTGCAGAAATATATCTCATTAGATTTTTTTTAGTTATAATGGCAGTATCTCTGTAAAGGCCCGTTACTGTACCGTTTTCAACTACATATCTGGTGGGAAGCGGTACAGGCTCTTTAGTCTCTGCATTAAAAACCCTCAAGACACTATCGATGTTTCTTCCTATGGTTTCATCTTTTCTCCAGCCGGTTATTTTTTCGGCAATATGATTGATATATATGATTGTATTATTCAGGTCTACGGCTATAATACCGTCCCCAATGCCGGATAGAATAGCGTCCTTAAGCTCAAGATCCTTTGCTTTTGAAATTTTGTTATCCATGTTCTACCACCCTTATTCATTCAGCGCAGCATTTTATATATTAACTGTGCAATATTATTAAGTGAAGTCTGGTTTTCAACCGCACCTATATTAAAAGCAATCTTTGGCATACCATATACCACAGAGGATTTTTCATCCTGGCCTATAGTTCTGGCACCTTTCATTCTCATAGCAAGGAGCCCCTTTGCTCCGTCATATCCCATACCCGTCAGAATTACGCCAATAGCATTTGCCCCCGCTTCCTTTGCAACAGATTCAAAAAGTACATCAACAGAAGGGCAATGTCTATTTACTTTTTCTCCTTCATAACAATATACCTTATACTTGTTGTTGATCTTAACTATCTTCATATGTTGATTACCCGGAGCTATTAGCACCTTACCCGGCTCTACTAAATCTCCTGATTCTGCTTCTTTTACATGAAGCCTTGTTGTGTCGTTTAGTCTTTCTGCAAACATCCGGGAAAAGACAGGTGGTATATGCTGCACAATAACAATACCGGGGGCGTCCTCAGGTAGTGCATTAATAATTTTGTAAATTGCATCGGTACCCCCGGTCGAAGCACCTATCGCAATAATTTTTTTTGCACTATTTACTTTACCTGTGATTTTTCCCGTTTTGCTTTCTTTTTGTTCACATAAGACCTTGGCCTTAGAAGCGATTTTTACCTTTTCAATGATTTCTTTAATGAAGTTTTCAACACTATTTACCGAGCTCATATCCGGCTTAGCAACAAAATCTACTGCACCGGTATCCATAGCATCAAATACTATTCCACTTACTCCACTTACTACAACAACAGGTAAATGATATTGAGGCAGAAGTCTTCGTATAAACTCAATACCATTCATTTTGGGCATTTCCACATCACATGTCATTACATCTGGCTGGTATTGGATAATTTTATCTCGTGCTTCAAACGGGTCACCGGCTGTAGCAACAACATCAATATTCGAATCAGAGGATAGTCCTTTTGACAATACCGTTCTGAATAACATACTGTCATCTACAACCAATACCCGTATTCTTTTCTCTGTTGACACAGTTTCACCTCACTACTCTTTTCTGTATACAGCAGGTTTGATGTACTTGTACCTTGTCTCACTACGGCTGATAGATTCTGAATGTCCTATAAACAGATACCCCCCATATTCCAACAAATCATAAAACTTATCAATCAGTTTCTTTTTGGTTTGTGCATCAAAATAAATCATTACGTTTCTGCAAAAAATAACATGGAACTTGTTCTTAAGCCCGGAAGGAATATCAAATTATAGATTTCTTTTTCGGACATTTCTTCCTCATTTTTAAAGAGCAAACCGTTTTTTCTTGCCTTCTGAAGAATTCTCTCTTTATTCAATCCCTTGCCATCGTCTTTTATAATAACAAGAACATCACTGCCTGCATTTTTTGCTTCAAGGGTAATAGTTCCAATCTCTGGTTTGTTTTTAGCTCTTCTTTCTTCAGGAGATTCAATACCATGATCCAAAGCATTTCTTACAAGATGCATAATCGGGTCTGAGATGTGTTCAATTACATTTTTGTCTACTTCAGTTTCTTCACCAATAATTTTAAGCTCCACCTCTTTGCCCAGTCTCTTACACATATCCCGGACTATACGATGCATTTTAAGAAATGTTGCAGAGAGAGGAACCATTCTGATAGACATAACTATATCCTAGATTTCTCCGGTAATTTTCTGTAGTTGTCGCGACGCCTTTTGAAAGTTTTCCAGCTCCATCCCTTTTAAGTCCGGATTCTGAATAACCATATCCTCCGCAATAACCATTTCACCGACCAAATCCATAAGTTTATCCAGCTTAGTCATATTGACACTAATGATATTTTGTTGAGATGAGACAGAGTGGGTTTCCCTGATTTCTTCAGACTCTTCCCCTGAACTCCTGTTGGAAACAGATATATTCTTACTTGTTATTTCCTGCTTTTCATCATATAACCGGTAATAGTCATCAATTTCTATCTGAACCAGCTCTAAATCCTTGAGAAACAGAGTTTCCATAAAAAACTCATGCAATTCTTCGTAAGAAGAATCTGTTCTTAAAAATAATTTGAATCCTTCCTGTCTGATTATTTCTGCGCAGCTGTCATCTTCAATAATTCTTTCAGGAATATGAAAAAACTCATCTGTGATATCACGGATATTATGTACAATTTCATATGCGCGAATATTTTCCATTTCACAGCCTTCTTCAAAGTGTATAGTCGCTTTGAAGGCATTCTTATATTTAGCTGTATTAATTCTTGTTTTATCCTGACTCAGATAATACTGTTGCTCTTTGTTAACCAGGAGTTTCCTGTCTTTTACAGTATTTGAAGATGAATTACTCATTTGAAAATCAGATAACAAACTCTTTATTCTGCCCTGCAACTCCGAAGTATTTCCATCTGCTTTATCTCCGTTTTTAAGTTTCTCCACTTCAATCTTTATTAAGTCTACCCCTTCCAAAACCAAATCTGATAAAGCAGAATTATCAATTTTTTGTGGTTTGCTTTCACGCAAAAAATAGAACAAATCTTCCATGGAATGGGAAATGGTTGAAATGCTGTCTTGCATCATCATAGCTGAAGAACCTTTTATGGTGTGCATAATACGAAATATTTCATTTACTGTGTCTTCGGTGTAACAATTGGATTTCTCACATGTAAGTATTAATTGTTCCAGCTGCTCAAGTAACTGTGAGGTTTCAAACAGAAACATCTCCATCATCGGCTCATTTCCATACTGTCCTGCCATGTCTATCTCCTCATATATTGTAATAAAACTGTCGAATCAACTGCTAAAACTATGAACAGGTTTATTAATTAATTGCTAAAACCTTTTTAATTGCCTGAACTACCTGTTCTTCTTTAAATGGCTTTACCAAAAACGATTTTGCGCCATTTAAGACTGCTTCTCTTACCAATATCTCCTGACCCATAGCAGTAATCATGATGACATTGGCATTTGGATCAAATTCCCTGATCTGTCTAAGGGCTTCTATACCTGACATCTTAGGCATTGTAATATCCATGGTAACTATGTTCGGTCTTAGTTCTTTATATTTTTCAACACCTTCAATTCCATTTTCTGCTTCGCCAACTATCTCAAACTCATGTTTTTTGAGCATCATACTGATAGTCATTCTCATAAAGCTGGCATCATCAACAATAAGTACTTTTTTCATCTCTTTTTCACTCCTATCTCTTTCATTATCTATTGAAATGCTTTAAGCGTCATTTCAAGTGTGGATAAAGTTATTTTACTTAAGGAGAACTCTTGCCCTGAAAGTCTCCATTTAAGGCATATCTCTCTAAAAAACCCCATTATTATAAACGCCAAAGCCGTGCTGTCTGTCTCGGCACTTATTTCACCTTCTTTTTTGGCCCCTTCAACAAGATCTCTGATCACAGCCATTCGGCTATTAAGTATCTGATTTACTTTATCACAAAGCTCATCATCGTATCGCAACACATCATGAAGCTGCATAATTGCTGTGATAGCGGGATAGTTTTCATAATATTCAACAGTTTTTGTAATAAGATATATAATGGATTCCTTTGATGTAAGTTTTTTTAATTTAGTTGATTGAATAATATCAACGTCAAATTTAGAAAAGTGATCCAGTACACCTAATAAAAGCTCATTCTTGCTCTTATAATGCCGGAACAAGGTTGCTTCAGAGACGCCTTGTCTTCTGGCAATCTCTCTTGTGGATAATTTCTGTATTCCCAGCTCATCAATCACTTCAATGGCTGTAATGATAAGCCGTTCTTTCCTATGTAAAATACTATTTCTCATAATCACTGCCTCACGTTAGTAATCACTTACTTACCTGCTAGTATGTAGAGATATTTTCCATTTGTCAAGATATTTTTACCAAATTATTTAATAACACGGATGGTATTCATCCCTTATTCCCCGATACAACTGTTTTCATGCGCTTTTAAGGATACAATCGTCTGATTTATTGAGAAAAAAAATAGCTGGTGATGTTTATTACAACTTCTCCAGCTATTTCAATATCCTTATTTATTTGTTCCATAAAATGTATTCTTTTTGGCTTATTCCACAGTTGTATCTGTATCACTTTTGATGCGATGGGGCAATATCATATTTAACGGCACAGCAACAATAACTCCCAGCAATGTGTCTACCGTTCGTTCAACAGCCATTTGTACGGGTGTGATTTCGCCGGTGTACCCCATAACTACAACCAGATAAACAACGCAGGTAAGCGCAGTGGCATCCGGCCATCCCAGTTTAACAGGTATGTAGATAACAGGAATAAGCAAAATGCAAAGAATTAAATAGAAAAGCAGTGAATAATACGGTATTCCGACTTTCAGAAAAAATATCAATGCCAAAACACCCGTTGCACCTCCAAGAAGCGTTCCCACAATTCTTGTAACAGCCGTTTCCATAGTCTCCTTTTTATCTGCCTTAATACATAGAATGGCCGCTATCGTACTTTGTACAGGGATTACACCCCGTAAGTAACCAATTATACAACAAATAAATACAGCAATGACTGTCTTTATCGAGCGTAACCCAATTCTAAATTTTTTCTTTTCTTTATTACTCATTAAATTACCTCACCCGTTACAGAAAAAAATTCAAACGAGCCGTAAATATCTGAAACCCGGGGTCTGGATGAATCATACTAAACTGGTAATCTCTCTTTACCAAAAAGGCAAAAACTCTTAGTTTTTGTTACAATACCCGTTTTTAATTCAGGATGAGATTATATGATACTTCAACTACTTCATCATTTTCAAGTACAAAGGACAGAGTGGTGTTGGAGTCTGTATAAGTATATTTCTTTCCTTCCTGGGTAAAATCATCCCCATACTTGGAAATTACATCTTCCAGTTTACTACCAATGGTTATACCCTCATTGGTTTCAACACTGTCGTTCATGAACACCACGGAAAATATATATTCGGTTTCATCATCTCCATCTGTATAGGTATATAATTCAAAGCCATTATAAGTATATACACGGTCAATTCCCTGAAAAGCGCAGCTGGGAGATTCAAAATAGTGCATAGGCTCTTCCCAAACATCCAATACAGGCTTTGCAACATCATTCATGTAAATAGCCGTACCGTTATATTCAAAATAATATTTAGATTTCTCCTCTGTTGCAGGCTTAGTTTCATTGTTGTCGGGATTCGCTGCAGCAGATGTGGTAGGTGATGGTGATGGATTAACATTTTCTGAACCCGAACCACAACCTGCAAAAAGTATCATAACTACCATTATTAGTACGAATATCTTTATTTTCATTTAATATTTCTCCTTTTTTCTGCTTTTTAAACACTCTGAATATACGAAAGTTTTATTGTTAATTTGGGTAAGATCCTTCGACTCCGCTTCGCTACGCTCAGGATGACAGTAAGAGTAAAGTGCTATCCTCAGGATGACAATTAGGGTAATGTGCTGCCCTCTGGATGACATCCTTCTGCCATTCTGAACGCTAACGAAGATCCTTTACTCGCGGCAAGTACCGTGAGTTATGTCAAATGCGTCAGCGAAAAATCTTCCCCATTCATTTGTCATCTTACTGGTTATTCTCTTCTGACCTCTTCATGTTGAATTTTAGTAAATAACCGTATTCTTCAAGTTCCCTGTATTGATCCGCTTCCATTTCATAATATGCATCGGCTTTTTCCTTCCAAACGGCCTTTAAATATTTATCCTGGCGCTTATCGGAAAGATTAAACTCTGTCTGAAGAATTCTCCCCAGAAAAACTGATGATTTTTCAGCACCTGAAAGATTCAAATGCAGCCCTGCATCATAAGTATCGGTATTAAAGTCCAGGCCTATCTCATCTAAATGATTAAGCATATTTATATATAATAAACCATTCTTTTCAGCATAGTCAACTATCTGGGAATCCCATTCTTCATACCAATGCGGGTAAAGACTGGGAGCCTTCAGCAGAACCAGCTCTATATCGTTATCTTTACATAGCTTAACAATCTTGTCCAGATATTCATAGCAAATATCCCCGAATTTGTAATCTGCAAGTTTTCTTGGTTTGGGGAAAGAGCTTGCTGGTTTGACATCGACTCTCATAAGATATCCGTTATGGGCAATTTGGTCTTTTTTGAACCAGTACTTAAAATCCTCTTCAGAAAGCTCATTCCATCTTGAATGGAATCTGAGCAAAGGGAAAATATATGTAATTAAATCCTCTTCGGGAAGCATAGATGCCTTGGCCAATTTCATTTTAGTCAATGATAAAGGTAACCCGTCAATAGACATACGGTTATATGCTTCCTTCTGGGGTGTATCATACATCATTGAAAGCACACTAAATACAACAACATCCGGCTTTTCATACTTTAGAGTATCCTCCAATATATAATAGGAATGCCAAATCAGCTGTTGAGCGCTGCCCCGGATATAGCTTGTGATACCATATTCCTCCCAAAGAGTTATGGGAGAAAGATTCTCATAAACCTCACAGTCTCCGATAAATATAACATCATGGTTTTTATTCTTTTCATCATAATACTCGGCTATCAGGGCTCCTTCCACTATCTTTGTCATATATTTGGGCATCAGAAGCTTTTGGAGGAGCAAAGCCAGAGTAACAATCACCAATATTAAAATTACAAAGGATATTATCTTCTTCTTTCTCATTGGTTCTATTAATTCTCCTTAATGCTAAAACTGATTATAGATAAACTGATTGCTGTCGAAGCCTATTCCATAAGCTCCAAAAATAACTATTGAGAACAATAACAATACATAAACGGTATACCTTATTATTGCCGGCTTGCCCGATATTTTTTCCCTGACACTTCCGCTCCTTTGTATAAGACTGATTGATATTAGCACAATAACTCCAATTAAAAGTACAATATAATCAGAAATATCCAGACCCAATTTAAGCAAAGAGCCTGTAAGCATCTCATTAATGTTGAATTTGGTAAACATTGAGCCAAACATCCTGAAGGATATACCTACATCCCGGTAGCAGTCCAGAATTCTTAATGAGGACATAAGAAGAAAAGTTCGTATAACCTGAAATAACCTGAATCCAAAGGTATCCCTTACATTAAACCTTTGATGAAATTTTGCGTACAAGGGTTCAAATTCCTGGGAAACTAAAATCACAAATCCGTTTAGCAAACCCCAGACAACAAAATTCCAGCTGGCGCCGTGCCATAAACCCGTTGTAAACCATACTGTCATTGTTGACAGATATACAGGTACTTTCTTTCCTATTTGTTCTCCAAAGCGTTTTCTGGAGGATTTTGATATATTCAGCATGGGTTTACAGACAGACAGGGGATAGAATATGTAATCCCTGAACCATGTTCCCATAGTAATATGCCATCTTCTCCAATATTCCACGATGGACTTGGAGAAATACGGCCGGTTAAAGTTTTCTTTAACCTCAATTCCCAGCATCTGAGCAATACCGATGGTAATATCAATACCTCCGGTAAAGTCAGCATAAAGCTGTATAGCATAAAAGACCATACCCACCAGAACGAATATTCCGTCATAGGTTTCGGGATTCCTTGTAATCTCCAGCACAGCCACAACTATTCTGTCGGCTATAACAAGCTTTTTAAAATATCCCCAGAGCACTCTCTGAAATCCGAATGAAAAACTTTTAGCATTAAAATCATGCTCCTTAAAAAGTGACAGGCTTAAATCGTCAAAACGGCTTATAGGACCCTGTATTAACTGAGGGAAGAATGAAACAAACAGAGCCAGTTTACCTATATTCCTCTCCGGCTCATACTTAACTCTGTAAACATCAATGATATATCCCATAGTCTTGAATGTATAAAACGATATACCCATTGGCTGGATAAGATTCACAAAGGAAAGTTCATTCATCTTAAATAATGTGAATATATTGTTAATATTAGCTATGGCAAAATTTGTGTACTTGATTACCGCTAAAATTCCCAAGTTGAAAAAAAGGCAGAACAAAAGCCATCTCCAGCGCTTAGCTTTTATTCTCTCTTTATATGCCTTTTTTTCCTCTCTGGATAAAGTCTCTTTATTTTCTTTCAGGTACAAATTCTGCTGCTTATTAAGGTTGCCAAGTTTCATCCCTATAAAATAGGTGGATACAATAGTAACTAAAATATAGATTAAATTACTCCAGCCTGAAAAATAGTAAAAAACGAAACTCGATATCAGCAGAAGCTGCCATTGGAATCGCTTAGGTATTATATAGTATAGTCCAATTACTACACACAGAAATAGTATAAACCCATATGAAGTAAATAACATAGCTCCCCCTGATTAATCCTCGTCCATCAGCCTTTCTATCAGTTCGTAAAGTGCTGATGCAGAGTTAAAATTCTCCGGCGTAATTTCATGAGCCGGAATAGCCACATCATATTCATCATTAACTTCCGCAATAATTGTAATGATATCGAAGGAGTCCAGTATTTTATCATCAATTAAACTTTTATGAGTTTCAAAATCAATTTCCGGGTGTAATTCCTCCAGTATTTCCAGTAATGCTTTCATATTTCCTCCTATCGATTGGCATACTTTTCTTTTAATGCCAGTCTGTTTATCTTTCCGTTTGATGTAAGCGGCATAATATCAAGCTTCTCAACAAGATTTGGAACCATGTATCTGGGCAGCTTGTCCCTGCAATAATTTACAGCATCTGCTTTTGTTACATCACCAACATAATACATAATAATCTTCTTTTTGTCATTATCAAAAATACATACCACACTTTGGATGCCATCCATTTGATTCATAACCATTTCAATTTCGCCCAGTTCTATACGATGCCCCATATGCTTAATCTGGTAATCTTTTCTGGATACAAATACCAGCTCGCCCCTTTCATTGAGCTTTCCTATATCTCCCGTCCTGTAGATAAGTTCAGGGTACATAGTATTTAACGGGTTCTGCACAAATACCTCATTTGTTCTATCAAAATCGTTGTAATAGCCCAGGGTAAGAGAGGTTCCTCTTATGCAAATCTCCCCCTGCTCACCTTTTGGGGCAAGTTTATTCTCATCGGTCAAAAGTAAAATCTCTGTGTTTTTAAACGGCTTTCCTATAGGGATTGCTTCATCAAGTGCAAATTCCCTGTCAACGATATAATAGCATGACATTCCGGTGGCTTCGGTTGGCCCGTACAGATTAATAAATCTGGCGTTGGGCAGGGCCTTTCTCCACATATTAAACTGCTTTATGGGGAACACTTCACTTCCAAACGCTATTGTATGCAGGTGCTGAGGAACTACCTTTTCCAGCGCACCTAAGCCTGAAATAAGGGTCAAGGCCGGTACCACCCAGCAAACCGTATTGATCTTATATTTATTAAGGAATTCTACCAGCTTAATGGGGAACATAAAAAGTTCCTTTGGTATTATATAAGTCTTTGCACCGAATTTTAATGTCGGGTATATTTCTTTTAAGCAGGCGTCAACATATAACGGGGTCTGATTACCGAATACCGTATCCTCAGATATTTCTAAGACTTCAGACAGAGTTTCTATATAATCTATTACTGACCGGTGGCATGCAACTACACCTTTGGGCTTGCCTGTAGAGCCTGATGTAAATACAATGTAAATAGGGTCAGTGTCAAGAGCTTTATCCCTGATTTCGTCCAATGCAGCCTGATTAACAGTTGTCTTTACTATTTCGTTATAGTGGTACACTGCTCCTTTATAATCAAAGTCTTTAATTGAATCTATAGTTGAATCATCACATATAACCGCTTTGGGATTTAGATTCTGAAATATCAGTTCTATACGGTGTCTCGGCATCTCGTTGTCTATGGGTACATAGTAACAGCCCCCATATACAACACCAAGAAAAGTAACAATAGTGTCCGGGTGTTTCCGCATAAAAACCACCACAGGCTCTTTGTATCTGCCTTCATTATGCAAAAAAGTCCCTATCGCCCTGGAATTATCATAGACTGTCTTAAATGATAATTCATCAGTTTCATTTGCATATGCAATTTTATCGGGACAGATATTTACTATATTATCTAAGTATTCAAGAATATTGTTCTGTCTATCCATCAACTAACACCCTTCTATGCAAGTTCAAGCTATACAAGCAAATTTTTATATTCTGCTTTTAAAGAGGCCCCTGACAATTCAATTGATTTAACGGCTAGCACCTCCATTGTATCTAAAAACCCGAAACCTGCATGTCCATCCTTCTTAATTAACGAAAGCTCAGTACACCCCAGTATTATAACCTGTGCCCCTGCTTCCCTCAATTCACGCTCAACTTGTTTAAACCCATCAATGTCATATGGCTTATTAGCTTTTATATCATCATAAATAATGCTCATGACTTTCTTCTGGCTATTTTCGCCGGGAGTATAAACCTTTAACCCATGTTTTTCAAGCTCGTCGGTGAAGAATCCTGCTTTAATGGTTCCATCTGTTGCCATAATACCAACTTCATCAATATTATTAGCTTTAAGATAGTTAGCGGTTTCCTCCAGCATATTTATAACCGGAATGCCAATTTGGGCTAATATATCATCATAAAAATAATGGGCGGTTATACAGGGTATTGAAATATTCTCAACGCCAAGCTCAACTAAGGTCTTTCCTATGGAAACTATAGCATCCAGCGGGCTTTCCTGGCTTTTCCCCAGAATATAGTCTGTACGGTCCGGAATGGCAGGATGATTAAAAATAATCATCGGCACATGTTCCCTATCGTTCTTTGCTTCCGTCATTTTAACTACCAATTCCAGAAAATAAGCAGTGGCCATAGGGCCAAGACCGCCAATTACACCTAATTCTTTCGTAAGTATTCCCCCTTACTGAGCCAACTAAAGATTCTACGCTTCACCCGGAATAACATTGCCGACTATTTGCTTCAGAATGATACATTTAAGTCTATTATTCCGGCAGAGGCCTTGGATAGTTGTATTTCTCCGGAGTCCTTGGATAATTGGACTTATCAAATCTATAGTAATAGTTGTCTTTCCCTACCCTTGCTGAGAAAGCATCCATCTCCGCATCGGTCAACATAAAGGAAACCAGCTTGGGTATGTGTATACATGCATCAAAGTGATACCAGCCCTCACCGAAATCCACCAAATGCCAGTAATGTTTTGCCTCTCCCGGCTTTGAAAGTCTTTCTACCCTCATAGTCTCCATACCAATCCTGTTAAGCAAAAGTTCTGACATGGCAAAGTAGGTAAAGCAGTCTCCCACAGCATTCGTTATTCCGTTATAAGCCTCAAACATCCAATCAGTTTTATCAGAATATCCTGTATAAGTAAGATGCTTATTCACATACTGATAGATTTCCCAGGCTTTTTCTCTTAAGGTCATATCCGGGGTAGTTATTCTGGCTAATATCTCATCGGCAAGTTCCTCAAGCTGTTCCATTGTTACTCTCATTTCCTTTACAGTGTATATGGCTTCCTTACTGGAAGTATTGCCTGATGAATCAGTTGCAGTATATATTACCTTGTATTCTCCTGTCTTCTTTTGATTAACATTGGAGCTGTCAACCTGAACCTGGATTTCTCCATCCCTGTTATCATATACATATACACCTTTTTTGAATGAAACAGGGGTATTTAAATATATGGTATTGTCTTTAACACCGTAAATTTCCGGTGGCTCAGTATCCTGTATTACAGTCAGCTTTGCCTCCAATTCGGTTTGATTGTTTGCCTCATCTTCCAATATCAGTTTGACCGTTTGCTCACCTACAAGTGAAAAGTCCGGCTGTTCCTTGAATCTGACTGTTACACTCGTTAAATCCTTAATATTGGTAACCAATTGTGAGGCTTCAATCACATCGTTTTGCCATATTTGCTGTTCAACAGCTTCTCCTTTCGGAGGAGTCAAGTCTGTAACTACAATATTTGAGTCATATATAACATCATCAATTTTAATTTTTGCAGGATAGGTACCCATCTTTTCCGGAACACTTAAGGGTTCTATAATGCTTGCTCTCTCAAGATCGTTCTTTTCCTTCAAAAAATCCTCAACTTTATACTGACGGTTACCAATATCCACCCTAATATTTTCTTTTGTTTTGGAAACCCTTAAACTGGCCTGGTATTCAGATTTATTTCCTGCTTCGTCTTCAAGCAACAAAAACACATCCTGAATTCCTGTTTTATAAAAGTCAGGAGTATTTTTATAAGTCACAGCAACATTGGTAGCATCATTTATGCCCTTTATGAATTCCTGCGGCTCAATAATACGGCCTTCGTATAAGTCGATATTCTTAATTTCAGCTTCAGGAGCTAAAGTATCCCTAATCTCCAGTTTAACCTTATACTTTTTCCCGTTGGATTCTATTCTTACATCATAGGTTCCAGGTTTATTTGCCTCTATTTTTGTTATATCTGAAATATATTCGGCTTGCCTGGTTTGGTCTTTTATAAATACATTTGCCTGTGGTAGTTCTGACCCTGCTTCTATAACAACTTTTTTATTAACATCACTGTACTTGAAAGCATTGGCTAAAAGTAATAAAAGCAGAGTAATCAGCACGCAGACAATTATATAAAACCTGTAAATTTTTTTGTTCTTTCGCAAACGCATGTGAGTCATCCTCCATATATATGCAGCAACATGTTTAGTCTGATAAAGGTACTTTTAGCTAATAAATCGTATTACATTTTAACACAAATATAATGCAAAACAAAGTACCTGCACAATCTGGAATAATTTCCTTATTGTATATCATCGGGGGTTGCAGGGTATTTTGTTTTATCATGCCTATAGTAATATGCATTTTTCCCTTTTTGTCTGGAATAAGCCTCAGCCTCGGCATCAGTTAACATGAAAGAAAAGAATTCAGGTAAATGTATACAGGCATCAAAATGGTACCAGCCATCACCGCAATTAATCATATGCCAGTAGTGGTTGGTCTCTCCCTCATACCTGAGTCTTTCGACTCGGATATTGGGAATCCCAACCATATTAAGCAATAAATCAGATGCGGCAAAATAAGTGTAGCAATCTCCCGGATCTTTCATTAATGCGTAGTACGCTTCGGTAATCAGGTCGTCACTATGCCTTCCGCCTAAATAATATACATTCTTATTGACATATTTATAAATTGCCAGTGCTTTTTCTTTCAAAGTCATATCTTCAGTAATAATCTTTGATAAGATTTCCTCGGCAAGCTCTTCAACCACCGCACGATCGATAGTGTCAGCAGGTTTTTCTATTACATTAAAAGTAACTTCCCTGCGGGTACTGTTACCGGAAGCATCTGTAGCACTGTATATAACTATATATGAGCCTTCTTTCTTTATATTAACCCTGCTGCTGTCCACAGAGACCTCAATTTCTTTATCCCTGTTATCTGTCACATAAACTCCTTTTTTATAAGCAATCGGAGTATTAAGATAAACTGTGGTATCCTGCACTCCATATATTTTCGGAGGTTCGGTATCGGCCTCCAGGGTAAGAACTGCTTCCAATATGGTTTCGTTTCCCCCCTGGTCTCTCAGTATGATGCTAACCTTTTGATCCCCCACCTGTGTAAAATCGGGTTCTTTGGCAAACCTCGCCGTCACAGCTGTTGCATCAGTAATCGCTTCAACAAAATCCATAGCCGAAATTTCATCAACAGTCCAGAATTCTCTGTCTATAGCTTTGCCCACAGGTGCAATTCTGTCTACCATGTTAACCGATGATTCATATATAGTATCTCCAATTTTTATCTTTACAGGGAACAATCCTACTGTATCAGGAAATAAAGTATCTACAATTTCCGCCTCGTTGATATCTCTTTTATTTTTTAAAAATATACTGGCATCTAACTTGCCTACAGATATATCCACTTCAGCAATTCTCTTTACCTTGGATATTCTCAGTATTGACTGGTATTCAGATTTGTTGCCCGAAGTATCCTCAAGAATCAGGAATACTTCCTGACTGCCTGTCCTGTTAAAGTCAGGCTCAGTCTTATATGTTACGCTGACGTCTGTGGCATCCTTAATACTTTTTATAAATTCGTGAGGTTCAACGGTTCGGCGCTCATAGATGTCTACAATCCCGACTTCGGCAACTGGTGCAATAGTATCTTTGATTTCCAGTTTTACACGATATGTTTTCTTTCCGGACTTTACCTCCACATCATGTATCCCCGGTTCATTCAGATTAATACTGTGTGTATCTGTGACATACTCAGCATCATCAACATATTTCCTGAAAAAAATGCTGGCATCGGGAAATTCTCGGCCTGCTTCCATGGAAACAATCTTATTAATACTTTTTTTAGGCATAGCCGCAGTCACTGTTATTAACAGTAAAATAGCTCCTGCAATAATACAGACTATGTACCTCTTTCTATTGTCTTTCATACAAACCCCCCCCAGGGTTGTTGGAAAAAATCTCAAATTCCCATTAATTTTTAATATTATTCTACTTTTAAATACTATATTTTACAATACTATGATTACACCCGGCTGCAGCGTAATGCTGCAACTTCACGCAAGAAGACAAAGTCAATAAGCATGAAAAAGCCATGAAATGGCTTTCCGGGAGCAATATCATATACTAATAAATATTTAATTATCGAATATCATAAGAATACAAGGAAAACATGTGTCCTTGATAATGAAGAAGTATTATCATAAAATAGTATTAACGTAAAAAGAAAATTTTGACTGTTAATAACATCCTGATTAGTTAAAGAGGAGATATAATAATGATTAATTTACCAAATGTAGCCTACTTTTCTATGGAATATGCTATCGAAAGCGATGTAAAACTTTATGCAGGCGGACTGGGAATACTTGCCGGTGATTATCTTAAAGAGGCATGCGATAACAACTATCCCCTTATCGGAATAGGAATCAAATGGAAGCAGGGTTATGGAGAACAGATGATAGACAGAGAAACCGGTGTTCCCTATGATTCTTACAAAAACAGATATTATGAGTTTTTGGAGGATACGGGAATAACAGTCACCGTAAAAATACGCCAACAGGATGTAAAAGTTAAGGTCTGGAAGTACAATGCTCATAACATTAATAATCTTTATCTGCTGGACACCGATATTGATGGTAATGACGGTGACGCAAGGTGGATAACCGGTCAGCTTTACGGGTGGTTTGGCGAGGAAAGAGTTGCGCAGGAAATGGTTTTAGGAATAGGCGGAGTTAAAGCCATAAGAGCATTGGGCTTTCATCCCTCAGTTTTTCATTTCAATGAAGGACATGCTCTCTTTGCGGGTTTTGAACTGTTAAGAGAGAAAATAGAGCAAAAGCTATCATTTAAACAGGCGTGGGAAATGACCCGTAAGGAGGTTGTTTTCACAACTCATACCCCTGTAATACAAGGTAATGAGTCTCATCCCATAGAACGTTTGATGTATATGGGAGCTAACCTGGGTTTAAGCAAAAGACAGCTGAAAGCTATCGGAGGAGAGCCTTTTAATATGACTGTCGGAGCCTTGAGACTGTCCAGAAAATCCAATGCCGTAGCTCAACTTCACATGAAAACGGCAAACAAGATGTGGAAAAGAGTTAAGGGCAAAAGTGAAATCATTGGTATAACAAACGCCATCCATATCCCGACATGGGTTGACAAAAAAATGCTGGAACTGGCTAAGGACTATACTTGCAGTGAAACACAACGAAATATGCTATGGGAAAGGCATATGTATAATAAAAATGAGCTTATTAAATTTGTTGAAACTAAAACCGGGGTTCAGCTGGATCCGGATGTACTCTTAATAGGTTTTTCACGCCGGGCTGCCCCATATAAACGCTCAAACCTTATATTTACTGAAAAATCTTTTATTGAACCACTATTTAATGAAGGCAAACTTCAGATTGTATTTTCCGGTAAAGCCCATCCTCTTGATGACCGCGGTAAAGAAATTATTTCGGATATTCTTGAAATGACTAAGCTGTACCCGAATAATGTGGTTTTTCTTGAAAACTATGACATGGAAATTGGCAGAATGCTTACAAGAGGATCCGACATATGGCTGAACAATCCCAGGCGCCCTAAAGAGGCCTCAGGAACTTCCGGCATGAAGGCTGCCATGAATGGTGTGCTTAATGTATCAATACTTGACGGATGGTGGCCAGAGGCATGTAACCATGGTGTTAATGGATGGCAGTTCGGAGATGCTTATCAAAGCGAAAATGAAGCAAAAGCTGATGAGCATGACTTTAAAGCGCTGAAAAGCTGCCTAACAAACGAAGTAATCCCTACCTACTATAATAACAGAGACAAATGGATTAATATGATGGCTGCCTCTATTAATACAACAAAAGTACGCTTTGGAATGAAAAGAATGCTGGATGAGTATTATTCAAGATTGTACTCCGGTAATTGATATCATATGGGAAACTTAATGACAACTGCAAAAAAGCTATCATGCAATACAGAGTTTAGTAAATCGCAGCAGGTTCTACCCGCTATATTTGTACATTCTATAATGTTACAGTTAAATATATTGTGTTGCACCGGCTTTTTCACTTGTTGAATTACCCCCTGGTTTCTGTTATAGTTAAGTATTGTGTGTAATTATATGTCATCCTGTTGTTTATGTTAGTTAGTAAATAATCAGCGGAGACAAGGCTAAAATATTTGCAATATGAAAGTTGATAAGAATGAATGACAGATTTAGTGATTTAGGAGTAATCCCTCCTATTTTAAAAGCCCTGGAAGAAATGGGCTATGAAAAACCCACCAAAGTACAAAGTAAATCAATTCCTCATATTTTAAACAAGGAAGATCTTATAGTAAAATCTAAGACCGGCAGCGGAAAAACCGCAGTTTACGGTATTTCGATGTTACAGTCCATAGATTCTGATTGTACAGCTCCTCAGGGATTGATACTGGTACCCACCAGAGAACTGGCTGTACAAGTTGACAACGATTTAAAGCTGATGGCAAAGTATACTTCTCATAAGACCACAGCTGTATACGGGCAGCATAATATAAATATTGAAAAGCAAACTCTTGAGAATGGCATATCAATAGTATCCGGTACCCCCGGCAGAGTCTTTGACCATATCGAACATGGAAGTCTCAAAACTAATAACATAAAGTTTTTAGTACTTGACGAAGCCGACAGGATGCTTGATATGGGCTTTATTGACCAGGTGGTAAGAATTATTAAAACTATACCCAAGGACAGGATTACACTTCTGTTTTCTGCTACCATCCCACCTGAAGTCAATAGTATCTGCCGGGCTTACATGAGGCAACCGGTAACTATAGAAATAGAATCTCCCACTATGACAGTGGAATCTATTAATCAGGTTTACTACCGTGTTCAACATAACGAAAAACGCACCTGGCTCAACAATCTGCTTTTGGTTGAGCAGCCTGAAAGTTGCATCATTTTTTGTAATACACGTATGACGGTAGATCGTGTGCATAATTTCTTAACCCGTAATGGATATTCGGCCAGGGCTCTTCATGGAGATATTCCCCAGAATAAAAGACTTAAAACAATGGGACAGTTCAAGCGCAGAGATTTTTGTATGCTGGTAGCTACTGATGTTGCAGCGAGGGGGATACATGTCGATGACCTGGCTCTGGTTATTAACTATGATGTACCTGTTGAGAAAGACAGTTATGTACATCGTATAGGGCGTACTGGTCGGGCAGGAAATGTGGGTAAGGCAATTACTTTGGTTACAGGTGACGATATAATGAGCTTGTATGAAATTGAAGAGCATATAGGAGTGCTTATTGAAGAAGCCGAGCTCCCTTCAGCGGCTGTTATCAGAGAGTGCAAAGAAAACGCCACCCCATGGCTTCAGGCGCAATCTCAGAAGGTTGCCCGAAGGCATGATTATTACAGCAATACTGCGAAAAGAAAATCAAGTGTTTCAAAGAAAAAAAAGTATACCGGCAAAGTCAGTACAGCCAAGTCCGGTATAAAAAGTGCAATGCCAAAAACAAATTCATATAAAGACAAACCAAAATCCCAATACGGTTATGAAAAGACTCATAGTGCTGTTAAAAAGAAAGTTACCACCAGCATAACAATTGGACCAAAACCCAAAGTAACTGAGCAGGAGGTTCTAAAAGCGAAAACAAATGCGGCAACCTCCCCCTCTCCGGATTCGAAATCGTCATTTTTTATGAGAGTCGTGAAAAAACTCTTCAAAAGGAAATAAAGATAATGCAAATAAAAGGGCACTGGATGACATGGGGAATGTCATCCTGAGGGTCGTGAAACGGAGTCACAGCACCTATATGTCATCCTGAGCGTAGCACAGCGGAGCCGAAGGATCTTTTACGTCAACATATAGATTCTTCATTCCGTTTCGCTCCATTCAGAATGACAAAGGGGGATAAGATTCTTCGCTGGCGCTCAGAATGACATGAGGGGGGCAGAATTCCCACGCGATACCCGCACCACTATAAATGAATTTAAGTAGGGATGAACCGCAGCCGATGTCAAGCACCTCTTAACAAGTACAAAATCTAATATACTCCTATCAATCCCGGATTATCTCCTGTTATACAACGTCCTCCCTCTTCTGTAACCAAAAAGGTATTCTCTACTCCAACCATTCCGATGCCTTCTATTCCAACTTTCGGCTCAACAGCAATGGTCATTCCGAGTTCCAGCGGCTCAGTAAAGCCTTCGGCTATAACAGGGTATTCATCAATATGCAGCCCTATCCCATGGCCTAAGAACTTAACTTTACGATTCTTGTAGCCCATAAAGTTATCGGCCAGCTCCGGATCCAGATTATCCATAACAGTCTTATAAATATCAGCCGGTATATTTCCGGGTTTCAGCAACCGGGCTATTCTGTTCTGTATTTCCAGACATTTTTTATGCTTTGAAATGGCACTATCAGGCAAAGGCCTGCCAAACATATATGTCATGGTTTTATCTGTATGATAACCATCCACACCGAAAGCTGCATCTACAAAAACCAAATCACCTTTCTCAAGTTTGCGGTCCCGCCTGCCCATAAACGGCACTGCAGGACTTAGCCCCCTGTTGCCTCCAGGCCCGTTAAAGAACGCAGGATAAATGGAGCTGTCTCCAAACCCAACTTGCCCTATACCAATATCGGTTTCAAACATGGCAAACCTGGCCACTCCATGATGGCCTTCCTTCACCATTAGAGTATATAATTCTGTAACGAACTCAACCTCGTTCATGCCTTTTGTGAGAATCCCTGGAACGCACTCTTCCATCACATATCTGTGTTTTGCACCTGATAACTCCATTAAAGATAGTTCATAGGAGCTTTTAACAGATCTGACTTTGTTAATCTGTTTGTCACATGATTTTATGTTCTTAAAGGGAAAATACCTTTGAAAGCGCTGCAAAAAAGCGATGGGAATTATCTCTGCTTCAATATAGCAAGTTTCAGGCAACTTAATTGTGCCAACAACATCCCGATAGCTTTCCATAGGTCTTATTTGTGGAAAAAGAGACTCATCCACGGCTCTGTCAAAGCTCCGGCGAACCCACAGGATTTCATCTTCTTCTCTTGGGATTAAAAGCATCCCCTCCTGCATAGTTCCGGTAAAATAATAAAGGTTAATTTTACTGAATATTATAACTATTTCCCAATCGGGATGAGCTTTGCTCATTTCGTTTTTGAATCTTCTCATTCGTAGACTGAGCTCATTTAACGGTACTTTTTGTGATTCATTAATCAAATTTTCCACCTCATTGTATTTCTAGCTTTACTAATACTGAATATTGCCTTCCCTTATTTATTCACGCTGTTTTTAAAGATCTCTGTTAATTCTTCTATGCTGAGAACTACCCGACAGTTTTTCGCATTAGAGGAATTAGCGGTAATGGATACATATTTTTCTATTTGCTCGTCGGTAAGTTTCTCTCTATCACCTAAAAGTTCATCAAGTAAAATAATAAATTCATTAACGGTACCGTACCCCATAGCCGACAGAATTTCATTAACACGCTCCGGCCAGCTTTTCTCAATATATTTTAAAAACTCTCCTAATACCAATCCATTAGCCCTTCCATGATCTATATCATGAAAATATGTCAATGAATATCCCATGGAATGAACAGCAGTGGTTTTGGTATTAGAAATAACCATACCCGCAAGTGTTGATGCGTATAATAATTCAAATCTTTCTGCTCTTGTCAATCGGCCGGATTTGAGACTCTCAAAACAAAGAGAAATGCGGCGGATGCTTTCCAACGCAATTGAGTCTGTAATTGGATTAGCCCTAAGTGACAGCATCCCCTCAATCGAATGGGAAAGGGCATCCAATGCGGTGTTAATAGTTATCTCCTTCGACAGGTTATCCATATACTTGGCATCCAAAATAGCTATTTGGGGGAATAATATAGGAGAACCAATACTTTTTTTTGTCTGTAAACGGTTATTCGTCAGTATAGCATAGGGAGTCACTTCTGATCCTGTTCCCGCTGTAGTCGGCACAAGAATCATAGGCAGTATCTCATCTGAATACTGTCCGTCATATAATTTATCCATTGGAATGTCCTGACATGCTAATAAATTGATAGTCTTGGCCGCATCCATAGGGGAACCGCCGCCTATAGCAATAACAAAATCCACATTCTCGGATCTTGCGAAAGCGGCACCTTCATAAGTAGACTCAACGGTCGGGTTAGTCATAACTTTGTCATATAATGCCCATTTTTGCCCGTTTGAAGAAAGTACATCTATAACATCATCAAGAGCCCCGTTTATTTTTGCTGAATGCTTTCCGGTAACTATAAGAGCCTTCTTCCCCATTTTTAAAAACTCTGAGCTGTTGGCTTTAACACAATCCTCTCCCATTAAAACCCGTGTAGGCATATAATATTGTTTAATCATAGCTTGATACCCCCTGCAAAGTATTACGTATTTATAATACGTACTTATTATTTTACTCAATTTAAAGCTTTTAGCAAAGGTTATGTCATTATACAACCAATTGATTCTATGTACCTTACTATACTATTACAATTTTCTTAAAAAACAGTGCGAATTATCTGGTAAAGCGGCTGTATATGCTAAAATTAGAGATAGGAAAAATAAAGCATTATGGAGTTTAATATGAAGTACATAAGAAAAAGCCTAATCTTAATTATCACTTTTGTTTTTTTATTTAATTTAACTGCATTCGCTGCAACTGGTATTACAAGCCCACACCAAAACGGAGATTTTCGGGGATTATGGGTTGCTACAGTGACAAATATTGATTATCCCACCAAAGCAACTACCAATTCCGAGATTCTCAAAAGCGAAGCAATTAAAACTCTTGATTATGCAAAGAATACAGGGTTTAATGCTGTATTCCTGCAGGTCCGCCCCGCCTGTGATGCTCTGTATAAGTCAAAGTATTTTCCATGGTCAAAATATCTGACAGGTAAACAGGGAGTTGCTCCTGACCGAGGTTTCGATCCACTTGATTTCTGGATTACAGAAGCTCACAAAAGAGGAATTGAACTCCATGCATGGATTAATCCCTACAGGGTTACCAAAAGAGAGTGGGGGGAACCCAATCACGATTATTCATCCCTTCACAGTACAAATCCTGCCGTAAAAAATCCCGGCTGGACTGTAAAGCATTCTGACGGAAATATATATTTTAATCCGGGAATACCTGAAGCGAGGCAGCTGATTATAAACGGTGTTATCGAAATAGTTGAAAACTATTCGGTGGATGGTATTCACTTTGATGATTATTTCTATCCGGATAAAAACTTTGATGATAAGGAAACTTATAAGAAATATAACACAACCGGAAAAAGCCTGGACGACTGGCGTCGTGACAATGTAAATACGTTGGTAAGGGATGTTTACAATGCCATAAAAAGCAGGAAGAGTAATATCCGCTTTGGAATAAGTCCTTTTGGAATATGGGCAAATAAAGACAGTCATCCTTCAGGAAGCGACACTAAAGGACTCCAGTCCTATTACAGTCATTATGCTGATTCCCTTTACTGGATTAATAATGAAATCATTGACTATATCCTTCCCCAGATTTATTGGAATATCGGTTATTCCATTGCTGATTACAAAAAACTTGCCGTCTGGTGGGAGAATGCAGTTAAAGGAACCAATGTAGACCTATATATTGGGCATGCCGCATATAAGGCTGAAAATCCTGATCCCAAGAGTCCCTGGTACGGGGCAGCTGAAATAGAAAGACAATTGTTGCTGAATGAAACCAGTAAAATAATTAAAGGAAGCGTTTTTTTCAATTACAATGTCATGGCGAAAAGTGCTGCTCTAACCAACACAGTTAAGACAGTGTTTGACAGACGGGACGGCAAATTGCCGAAAGTGGCCGTAAGAATATCCCGTCCAGCCTCGGACATTACAACAAGTATGACATCCTTCTACTTAAACGGGGAATCAGATCCTGCGCTGCCACTTTATCTCAACGGCAAACTTGTGGAGAACCGATCCTCCAAGGGTTATTTTGGAGTACTTGTACCCCTTTCTGTGGGTAAGAACACCTTTACTTTTACCCAGGCCGGTTCCAGCGATACCTGTACCATTACAAGAACAGCATCGTCAGGTTATGAGAAGATGAGCGGGGTAGAAATACCTTCATCGTCTACATTTCCTCAGTCTCAGGAATACCGTATGCCCGGAGAAAAAATCACACTTACCTGCCAGGCTCCGGCAGGATCAACAGTTTCAGTTAAACTGAACGGAAAGACTTACTCCATGAAGCAAATCTCCGGACCAACTAATCCCTCCGGTTTATATAAAGCAACCTATTCTGTTGAATATACCATGCCGTCATTCAGCGGAACACCACGTATAATAAACTTGGGAGCACCTGTATATACAGTGAATTATAAAGGTACAGTGAAAACAAAAAGTGCTCCAGCAAATATCGGGGTAATAATGAAAGGTGCCCCCTATTATGCAGAAATGTTATACGATGTAGTTGATACATATAACGCTCCTGTTACAGGCAACGGGGCAGCTTACGAACTTTACAAGGGTATGGTTGACTCTGTGACGGGCATGACCGGCAACTATGCCAGACTATCATCGGGCCAGTGGGTTTTTAAAAGCAGAGTAAAAATTTATAATCTGGCCTCTCCGTCAATTCCGGTTGTAAAAAGTACCGCATATACAGTCGGAATGGATAACGATGTTTTTGAGCTTACAATGACATCATTGGCGGCTGCTATAGTCTCTTATGACGGAGAAAATGTTGTACTCAAGGTCTCTGCGCCGGCTTCTGCAGCCTTGCCAAAACTTCCGTCCAATTCACTTATTTCATCTGTAAAGTACAAAACAAGTATTTATGACTCAGAGTATGTGCTAACAAAAAAAGATGGCGCAATAATTGAAGGGTATTATATAGAAAAGACCAATACCGGCATTAAATTAGTACTCAAGCGTAAACCAAAAGTACAATCACTGGCAGAACCCCTGAAAGGCGTTACAATTATGCTGGATGCCGGACACGGAGGCAGTGAGTCCGGAGCAATCGGGCCTTTGGGAGCTCGTTTTGCCGAAAAAGATATTAACTTAGCTCTCTCCTTTAAACTAAAAAAAGAACTGGAGTCAAAGGGTGCAAATGTTTTAATGACAAGAACAGATGATTCATATATTTCGTTGGCAGACAGGCTTACCGTTTCAAGGAATGCAAGACCGGATATGTTTATATCCCTGCATGCCAACAGTATGCCTGATAATGTTGATATCTCAAAAATCAGCGGCTTTTCAGTCTTTTACAGGGAGGTTCTGTCAAAGCCTGCGGCACAGCTTGTCTATGATGGAGTCATCAAAGAGCACGGGAAAAACAAGCATGGGGTAAATAAAAAGAACTTCTATGTGACTCGAAATACCTGGGCACCTTCATTCCTCATTGAAAGCGACTTCGTGCCAAATCCAACTGTTTTTGAATGGCTCACAAATGATGCAGAACAGGCCAAACTTGCAAAGACAATCTCAGCAGCCATTGTAAAGTATTATACGCAGTAAATATGTTCTTTACTTTAAGTCACCGAAAAACAAAGATGTCCCTGCGCCTATGCGGGGGCATCTTTTTCAATAGTATAATAACAGTATTTGCAGAAATTATTATATCAGTACTAAATGGTTACCAAAGGCCGGAGCTTTTCCATTGTTTTAGCCCCTATACCTTTAATATTAATCAGTTCTTCTATAGATTTAAAGGGACCGTTGGAATTACGATAATCAATAATGGCTTTTGCTTTTACCTCACCGATATATGGCAAAGCCATCAGCTCTTCCATTGATGCTTTGTTAATGTTTACTCTGGCTGGTTTATCTATTGTTTCTTTCTGCAGAGATATTTCCGCTTGTTTGTTGATAGTCTCCGCATTCTGCTGAATTTCACTTGCAGTTGTTTCTGTTTCATGCGATTCTATTGGCTTAACCGGCAGTTCTTCCACAATCTCCTCCTTTGCCTGGCCCCTGGATAAAGATATCCAGCTGCGTCTTACAGAGGAGAAGTTTGACAGAACAAGTACAGCAGCTAAAAGCAAAAGCAAACCAGGCACGACAAAATATTCCCATGCTATTTTATATGTCTTGCCCTTAACATTTATATCCATGGCTAACCCCTGATTTTGTAACATTACCTATATTATGACATATTTTTCTGTAAAATCAATAACACGACATTAATAATTTGGCAACTAATGACTGCTGTCTCAGACTTGAGTTTATAACTGATGTACTTTATAATTAATTATGTTATTGAAAAAACGCTAGTTATTTAAATCATATGTTTTTCATTTATGGTCTTCTGCTTTTAACTTAAGATAAACGAGGAGTTGGTTTTTTGAAAATAAAATCCTTTACAGTATATACATTAATTATAATAATTCTTACTCTTTCAATTCCCATACCGGCACTTGCTGAAACACTGACTGATATTACCGCTGAAGCATATATTCTAATTGAAATGGAAACCGGCCAGGTCCTGGCTGAAAAGAATCCAGACCAGCGGCGTTCTCCTGCCAGTACCACAAAAATAATGACTGCTTTAGTTGCACTGGAAAATGCAGATCTCGAGGATGAAATGACAGCCTCTGAAGATGCCATAAACAGCGTTCCATATGATTATGTCACAGCAGGTATAAAGATTGATGAAACATTAAAATTCAAGGATTTGCTTGATTTGATGATGATAACATCTGCCAATGAAGCCAGTAATATAATTGCTGAGAATATATCGGAAGACGGAACTATGAAGGGCTTTACGGACCTTATGAATAAGAAGGCAGCCGAATTAGGTCTGACGGGCACCCACTTTACAAACTCCAGTGGTAAAGAGGAAGAGGACCACTATACTACTGCAAGAGATCTTGCATACCTGTCCCTTGAAGCTATGAAACTGGATACTTTCAGAGAAGTTGTCGGACGAACAGAGTTTACATTACCAGATACGAATTTTAGAAAAAGCGAAGAATGGCAGGCTGGTCATCTTACTTATACCAACGAGCTTCTTAGGTCACGTTCAAAATATTATTCTGAAGTAACAGGAATAAAAACCGGGTATACAGATTTAGCCGGGTTATGTTTAGTTGCTTCAGCTGTTAATCCGGATGGGCTTGAGCTGATATCTGTTGTTCTGGGAGCAGAGGATAAAACTCATCAGTTTGAGGATTCTCAAAAACTCTTGGAATACGGCTTTAAGAACTTCAGTTATCAACAGCTTGTCAAGAAAGGAGAATACGTCAGCAGATTTGAGGTTGAGGATGCATTAGACGGCAAAAAAATTGAGATAATAACAAACAATGATTTTAGCCATATTCTGCCGTTGGATGAAGTGATACGCAACGAAAACCTGGAAATCATAAAGACCTTTGATGAACCTTTTGTGGCTCCTATTGAACAGGGGCAAACAGTAGGTAAAATAGAATATATTTATGATGGAAAGTCGATTGGGATTGTGGAGCTTGTTGCAAAAGAATCAATAGAAAAAACCACAATAGCTATATTACGTGACAAGTATAAAGAAATTATTAACGATGAACGTTTCATATTCGGTGTGAAAGCAGCTGTATTGATTATTATAGCCATAATAATTCTGGGCTTTATTTTGCGGTTTATAAGAAGAAAAAGAAGAAGACGTTTTAATTACTATTCATCAAGGAAAAACCATTACAGGCTTAAGGATTACAGATAAAAAAACGTTCTACAGCTTTTTTAGGCGGTAGAACGTTTTTTGTTGCACTAATACTAATACTTACATTAAATATGCTGATTATTGTTCTCCAGGTTCTATTTCGACAATTACAGGGATTATCATAGGTTTCCTCATTGTTCTTCTGTACAAGAAAATACTTAATTCATCCTTGATTGAGTTTTTTATGGCTGAATAGCCTCCATTCTTTTTACCTGTATTCTTAATAATAGCTTCCCTGGTTATATTTTTTACCTCTTCAATCAGGTCTTCCGATTCCTTCATATACACGAAACCTCGTGACATAACTTCAATATCCCCTAACAGATTTCCCTTTTTATCCATAGGTACTATAACCATCATCAATCCGTCCTGAGATAAAATCTTCCGGTCTCTTAAAACAATATCTCCCACATCACCTACACCCAGGCCATCTACAAGAATTCCGCCTGACTGGACACTTCCATTAATAGCTGCTGACCTGGATGTTAACTCTAAAATCTTACCATTTTGCATGATGAAGATATTTTTTTCATCCATGCCCAGAGACATAGCAAGTTTTGCATGTTTCTTCAACATCCTGTATTCTCCATGGCCGGGCATAAAATATTTCGGTTTTACCAGACTAATCATAAGTTTCAGCTCCTCCTGCTTACCATGGCCTGAGACATGGGTTTCAGCAAGAGAGTCATAAATAACATCAGCACCTTGCTTAAAGAGGTCATCTATTACCTTATAAACAAGTTTTTCGTTTCCGGGTATAGGCGTTGCTGAAATGACAACCAAATCCCCTTCAGTTATCGTAACCTTCTTATGGGTTGATGCCGCTATGCGGGCTAATGCAGACATGGGCTCGCCCTGACTTCCGGTTGTAATTATGACAATCTGCTCCGACTTAAGGTTTTTTATTTTGTCAATATCAACCATGGTACCTTCAGGGATGGATAGATATCCGAGCCTTGTGGCAGTGTTAACTACATTGAGCATGCTTCTTCCTACCAATGCAACTTTCCTGCCAAATTTGACAGCTGAGTTTATAATCTGCTGAACACGGTGAATATTGGACGCAAAGCTTGCTACAATAATCCTGCCTTTAGTTCCTCTGAAAATATTATCAAAGGTCTCGCCCACTGTTCTTTCCGACATTGTGTAACCCGGTCTTTCTACATTAGTGCTGTCTGAAATAAGCAAAAGGACTCCTTTTTTGCCTAATTCAGCAATACGTACCAGGTCTATAGGCTCGCCCTCAATCGGAGTCTGATCAATTTTGAAATCACCAGTATGAAATACCATCCCGACAGGAGTATTAATAGCCATTGCCACTGAATCGGCAATGCTGTGGTTGGTATGGATAAACTCAATAGCAAAGGGACCCAGTTTTATTGTCTGGCCAGCCTTTATTATTCGGAGCTCTACCATATCAGTCATCTCATGCTCTGCAAGTTTGTTTTCTATAAGACCAATAGTTAACTCTGTACCGTAAACCGGTACGTTAATTCGTTTTAGTACATATGGAATGGCTCCGATATGGTCTTCGTGACCATGGGTTACCAAAATCGCATGCACCTTATCAATATTCTTTTCTAAATAATTTACATCGGGAATAACAAGATCTATGCCGAGCATTTCATCTTCGGGGAATGCAAGTCCGCAATCCACAACGATAATGTTTTCTCCGTACTCGAATACTGTCATGTTTTTCCCTATTTCTTCCATACCACCCAAGGGTATGATCTTTAGTTTATTCTTTTTCTTTGCTGCCACATTAAACCTCCGTAGTCTATATAATTAAATCCTATTCTATATACCTTTACCCGGATATATTGCCCTGAGCTTTATGCAATCCTAATCATAATAAGCATACAAGTAGGAATAAACCCTTCGTTGGAACCTGCCAAACCATCCCACCAAAGAGTTGCACAGGATTAGCACAGTATTATCAAAGCCTGATCCAAGCAAAAATAAAATCTTATAAAAAGAGCCTATTGCCCTTTTACATTCCTTATTAGCCTGTAATAATTAAACATAATCAAGTATAATAATCATATATCAATATATCTATATATTTATACCATATATTGTTTTATTTCACCAGTAACACTTTTATGGAGCATTATATATGAAAATTAGTCTTCCCAAAAATATAGCCAATATTATTGCCATAATCAATAACAACGGTTATAGAGCCCATATTGTAGGTGGATGCGTGCGTGATATACTTTTAAACAAAATTCCGGTGGATTGGGATATTACCACAGACGTCAGCCCACAAATTATAAAAAGTCTGTTTCCAAAGACCATTGATACAGGTATTAAACACGGTACTGTTACAGTTCTGCAGGATGGCATACCCGTTGAAGTAACCACCTGGCGCCAGGAAACCGGCTATAGTGACCATCGGCATCCTGACAGCATTTCCTTAGCTAATTCTTTAAAGGATGATCTTTCCCGCAGAGATTTCACCATGAACGCTATAGCATATCATCCCTCTGAAGGTTTCATAGATCCATTTAATGGCCTTTCAGATATAAATAACAGGATAATTCGCTGTGTTGGGAAACCATCTGAGCGGTTCTCTGAGGATGCCTTGAGAATGCTCAGAGCAATCCGCTTTTCAGCTCAGCTAAATTTTGATATCGATAATGACACATTTGCTGCCATTAAAGAGCATGCAAGTGATATTGTTCACATAAGCAAGGAAAGAATTCAGGCTGAGATAAACAAAATTCTAGATGCAAACGCTCCCCAAAAGATTTCATTACTTTGGCAGTCAGGTCTCAGCAAAGTAATATTCCCGCAAATCGATAGCATCCCGGACATCTGGTTTGATTTAATAAAACCCCTTATCGGGTCAAAAGATCAAAAAGATTTATTCTTATCTTTATTATTTTATCTCGCCTGTGAAAATAACGCTGTTTCTTGTGCCGAAGACTACTTAATAAGTAATAAGTATGATAAAAAAACGCGGCGGAGTGTAAAGCACCACATTAAATGTCTTAAGGACATTGGCCCTTTGAGCCGAAGGAATATTAGAAAAGCCGCCGCTGAATTCGGAACAAATGTAGCTCTTAATACGCTTAAGGTATTAAGCATTATGCACCGTTTTAATAAGAATAACCCTTTTGCTCCTCAATATTCAGATAGTGATGTTATGCCTGTTACTCCTGCTATATCAGGTTTTGATCTTATGGATCTGGGACTTGATGGCAGGGCAATAAGAGACATGTTGGATATTCTCCGGCTGTGCCTCTATGAAAACCCGTATCTAAACCACAAAGATATCTTAATTGATATAGCAAAAGAAATATTAACTTCCAACCAACTTTTTTATATAACTGAATAAGAATAAGGGTTGTAATCAACAACCCTTTTCTTCTACAAATTTAAAATCTATTACCACAAATCTTAATTATGCTTTACCTGCACATCCAAGGACATTAATCAGCTTATTCTTAACGAGCTTCTTTATCTCTGAACGAGCTGGGCCCAAATACTTTCTGGGGTCAAATTCACTGGGGTTCTCGGCAAATACTTTACGTACAGTTGCTGTCATGGCAAGACGAAGGTCTGAGTCAATATTAATCTTACACACAGCCATGGATGCAGCCTTTCTCAGCATTTCTTCAGGAACACCTTTTGCACCGGGCATATTTCCGCCATATTGATTTATCATATCAACATACTCCGGAATAACAGAGGATGCGCCGTGTAGAACTATTGGGAAACCGGGTACTCTTCTTGCAACTTCTTCAAGGATATCAAAACGAAGACTGGCTTCACCTGTGAATTTGAACGCACCATGACTGGTTCCGATAGCAATAGCTAAGGAATCCACTCCTGTACGGCTAACAAACTCCTCAACCTCTTCAGGCTTGGTATAAGAGGAATCTTCAACTGAAACATTAATATCGTCCTCAACACCTGCAAGGCGCCCCAGCTCACCTTCAACGGTTACACCATGTGCATGAGCATATTCAACCACCTTCTTGGTAAGAGCGATATTTTCTTCGAAAGGAAGATGTGAGCCATCTATCATAACCGAGGTAAAACCGCCGTCTATACATGATTTGCAGAGTTCAAAGCTATCTCCGTGATCCAGGTGAACAGCTATTGGAAGATCAGTCTCAGCAATAGCTGCCTCGATTAATTTCATAAGATAAGTATGATTCGCATACTTTCTTGCGCCGGATGAAACCTGCAGGATAAGGGGAGCATTAACTTCCTTTGCTGCTTCAGTTATTCCCTGAACGATTTCCATGTTGTTTACATTGAAGGCTCCTATTGCATATCCGCCTTCATATGCCTTCTTGAACATCTCAGTAGTATTTACAAGTGGCATAAAAACTCAACTCCTTTTGTATATGTTTTGTCAAAAAAATCACAGCCAATAAATATTATTGTATCAGAATCAGACTATAAAGCAAGATTAACTAATAAAGTATAACTATATACTGGTGTATCTTCTATAAAAGAAGATCCGTATCAGAAACTTTTCCAATACTATAATTGTCCTTTTCAGTAAAATTAACTCTCACTGCTGAATCACTTTTATCATAAGGTACAAAATAAATAATTCCTTCGGATTTAATGTCTATTTTTATTCTGTCGAATATATCTGTCTGTAGTATGCCTACAATATCAATAACATAATCAAGAGGATTATGATTTGTTTTGGCTTTCACCACAATTGGAAGACCACCAGTATTCTTAGGAGGGTAAACTTTTACATTGACACTTCCAGGTTCCAGAGGGTTTTTTGTCGGGTATAAAAAATCCCTTTCAAACATTGCTTTTTTCATAATAACACTCCATACCAAAGGTAGTAATATCAGCACCTTCTCATATAGTTTACAATAATCGGAATCTTGTGACAAGTTTTTCAAGGAAATATTATATCAGCCACCAGTAGTTTTACACTCTTCCATAAATTGGTTATATAAAACCTTTACTTTTTCCTTAAGCTCCTCTTTGCTGCCATTATTCTCAATTGTCTCATGCGCCAGAGCCATATATTCATCCTGGGTAAGCTGGGATAACATACGGGTTTCTATTTCCTTACGGGACATGTTACTCCTTTTCATCAGGCGGTTAATTCTGATTTCATCATGACTCACAACAACCCATACTCTGTCAACCGTATCTAAAAATCCTTCCTTTACAGGGATAGGAACGTCCAGAACAACTGTACCCGCATAACCGTTTTCCTTTAAATCAGCCAATCTCGCTTTTATTTGAGATATAACCTCTTTGTGAATAATTTTTTCGAGAGACAGTTTCTTTTCTTTTGATGAAAATACTTCATCAGCAAGTTTCTTTCGATCAAGAGTATTATCCTGCCGGATAAAATCATCTCCAAAGGTTTCTCTGATTTCTGACCATGCAGATTTATGAGGCTCTACAACCTGCTTAGAAATCAAATCGGCATCAATAACTATAGCTCCCAACTCTTTTAAAATAGCTGAAACAGAAGATTTCCCTGCTCCTATTCCACCTGTTACACCTAATACCTGCATTCTGGTTTCTCCACTTCCAATCTGTTATTTTGCTTCAAACCAGGTTGAACCGACAGATACATCTGCCACAAGCGGAGCTGACAAGGCAGCAGCCGATTCCATATTTGTCTTAACGATTTCTTTAACCTGTTCAAGCTCGTCAATGGCTGTTTCTACAATAAGCTCATCATGTACCTGAAGGATTAATCTGGATTTAAGGTTTTTTTCCTTTAATTCGCGCCATACTTTTACCATGGCAATTTTTATTATATCTGCGGCACTGCCTTGTATGGGAGTATTCATGGCAACTCTTTTCCCGAATTCTCTAATCTGATAATTCTTTGATTTCAGTTCAGGAACATGCCTTACCCTATGAAACATTGTCTCGACATATCCTTTTTCCTTGCCCAACTTCACCGTATTTTCCATATAATCCTTTATTCTGGGGTAGGTTGCCAGATAGTTTTCAATATATTTGGCAGCTTCTTTCCTGGTTACACCTATATCCTTAGCCAACGAGAAATCACCAATACCGTATATAATACCGAAATTAACAGCTTTTGCGCTTCTCCTCATTTCTGGGGTAACATCTTTCATGGACACATTAAAAACCTGGGAAGCAGTAAGTGTATGAATATCCATACCATCTTTAAAAGCGTTTTGAAGTACCTCATCCCCTGTTATATGTGCCAACACTCTAAGCTCTATCTGGGAATAGTCAGCATCTACGAAAATATAACCGTCTTCAGGTACAAATGCCTGCCTTATTTCCCTTCCCACCTCAGTTCGTATGGGAATGTTCTGGAGATTGGGTTCAGTGCTTGAAATCCTTCCAGTGGCAGTCACAGTTTGATTGAAACTGGAATGTATCCTTCCCGTTTCGGGATTTATTTCCTTTACCAGGCCTTCGGCATAAGTTGATTTCAGTTTTGTCAATTGCCTGTACTCTAAGATACAAGGAACTATTTCATGGCTGTCAATAATTTCATTCAAAGATTCTGCATCGGTAGAATATCCGGTTTTGGTTTTTTTCACAGCCCTTAAACCCATCTTTTCAAATAGTATTACCCCCAGCTGTTTTGGAGAATTTATATTAAACTCTTCACAAGCCAGCATATAAATAGTCTGTTCAAGGGATTTAATACGATGATCAAGGCGCTGACCATACTCTTCAAGATATTGCTTGTCCACTTTAAATCCGTAATATTCCATGCTCCCGAGAACAAGCGAAAGGGGCAGCTCCACATCGTAAAAAAGGCTGTTTTGTTTACTTTCATCAATAATGACCTTTTGCTTTTCGTAAATAGTTCTAAATGCAGAAATTGCTTTACCTAACAGCTCAATAGAATTGTCCTCATCCTGCTCCAACTCAATTTGTTTTCCTTTGCCTTTCCTCTCTCTTGGCATTTCTATCTCAATGCCAAGATATTTTCTAGCCAGATTTGGAATCGAATAACTGGTGGCCAGAGCATCTATAAGGTACTCAGCCACCATTATATCGAAGAGGCGACATTGAATTTCTGTATTATGGTATAAACACCATGTATGAAGCTCCTTAATATTATGGCTGATTAAAGTAATATCTTCAGACTCAAATATAACTTTAACAACATTTATCAAGCTGCTCTCATCAATGGTTTTTGTTGAAACGAAATAATACTTTTCACGGGTTCCCATACCCATTATTTCCAGCATACCCCCGACTCTTCCTGTCTTCTTGAAAACAGGCAAAAGCTCCAGCTGTTTTTCATTGGACAATTTATCTATAATATTCTTAAAAGACTCAAGACTGGTAATAGTCTCACAGGGTATAATCAGTTCTGTTTCGGAGCTCTCCAGCCCCATTCTTTTAATAAATGAGTTAAACTCTAAATCCTTAAATATGGCCAAAAGCTCTTCCTTATTATATTCTTTTCGTTTAAACCACGAGATATCTGTAAATCCGCCTTTTTCCCTGACAATAGTACCTAAATCCCGGCTCAGATACGCTAAATCTCTGCAATTTTCCAAATTTTCCTTCAACTTTGCCCTTGTTATTGAAGAAATGTTCTCATAAAGTTTGTCGATGGTTCCAAACTGTTTAATAAGCTCAATGGCTGTTTTTTCACCCACTCCTTTTACCCCCGGAATATTGTCGGAGGGGTCTCCCATAAGAGCCTTTACTTCAATTAAATCCGCTGGCTCCACACCATATTTTTCAATTATTTCTGCCGGGGTGTACCTGCTTGTTGTGGTCTGCCCCTTTGAAGTACTGGGAATTATAACGGTCACTTTATCGCTTGCCAACTGAAGCGCGTCCCTGTCACCGGTTAAAATGGATACATCCAGTCCTTTCTCCTCTGCAGTTTTTGAATATATTCCTATGAGGTCATCGGCCTCCAGCCCCTCATGTTCGGTAACTGCTATGTTCATGGCTTCCAAAACCTGTTTGACAATGGGCAGTTGAGCGGCAAGCTCATCCGGCATCCCTTTCCTGTTTGCCTTGTATTCCTCATATAAATTGTGGCGAAAAGTTTTACCCTTGAGGTCAAAGGCTACTGCCAGGTACTCTGGATCTTCTTCTTCAATATATTTATTCAAAATATTAATAAAGCCGTAAACGGCATTTGTAGGCGTACCATCTGCTTTTGTCAGCATTCTTGGCCCCTTTAGAGCAAAAAAAGCTCTGTTTAAAATGCTGTTTCCGTCAACTATCATTAACTTTTTGTTCATATTTCCCTATCCTTTCCAGGTTCTGTTTCGCTTGTACATGATTCTTCTCTTATTGTATAATAATAATTGCACCGCTTAAAGTCGTTTCACGACTTTTATTTGTATGTATATATTATGGGGTATAATACATATTGTATTTTTTACCTTCGGGAGTTTTGTATGAAAGAATTCTTTATAAAATTTAGATTGGGCCTGGCCATTATTATAACTAAACTTACTGTTTTCGGCCTGAGAATAGTAGGAAGGGGCGGGACAAGCCTGCCTGGGAAAATTGCCCTAAGAATTTGTCCGGATATTTTTAACAGGCTTTCAGACAGATTCAGAATTATTATGGTAACCGGAACAAACGGCAAAACCACCACTTCCCGAATAATTGAAGGGATGCTGCAAAAAGCCGGGTTAGAATATATTTCGAATAAATCGGGGGCGAATCTTGCAAGCGGCATAGCCACCACCTTAATAAGCGCTCTTTCCCTTACAGGTAAGCCTATTGTCAGAACTGCTCTTCTTGAGACAGACGAAGCTGCCTTCAGAACTCTGGCTCCGAAACTAAAGCCTGAGATAGTTATAGTTACGAATTTTTTCAGAGATCAGCTGGATCGTTTTGGTGAATTGTATACTACATTGAACAGTGTAAGAGAAGGAATTCAGGGTTCCCCCGAATCCAGGCTGATACTTAACGCTGATGACTCTCTTTGCGCCTCTCTTGGTCAGGACACTTCAAACCCGGTTATTTATTTTGGTTTAGGCGACAAGGTTTACCCTGAGGATTATTTAATTGCTAATGCTGATGCTGCTTTCTGTATCAACTGTAAATCCCGGTATGAATATTTGTCCAGCTCCTTCGCACACCTTGGACATTTCAAATGCCCAAACTGCGGATATGAAAGACCTACTGCCCAGATTGAGTGCACTCAGGTGCTGGAATATGACAACTTAAGCTCTACAATAGAAATTCAAATGCCTGGCGGAAAAATTGCTGTGAAGCTGGCTATTCCCGGGCTTTACAACATTTATAACGCTCTTGCAGGCGCTGCTGTAGGGCATATGCTGGACCTTAAGGAAGAAGACCTTGTTTATGTTCTTGAAGGCTTTGAATGCGGTTTTGGCAGAATGGAAACTCTTTCGGTTAACGGCCGGGAGCTTAAGCTGATACTGGTAAAGAATCCAACCGGCTTCAACCAGGTCTTAAAATATCTGATGACTCAAAAAGATAAATGTGTAATTGGCTTTGCAATAAATGACAAGCTGGCTGATGGTACCGACATTTCATGGTTGTGGGACGTAGATTTTGAAATTCTGTCCTTTATGCAGGAGAAAGTACGAAGATTCTTTGTATCGGGAATAAGAGCAGAGGATATGGCCGTCAGGTTAAAATACGCCGGAATACCCTCTGACCATATTTTTATTATGCACGGGGAAACTGAGCTGGTATATTCATTGCTGGAGGCATCAAATGAAAACGAAACCATCTACCTCCTTCCCACCTATACGGCTATGCTTGATATCAGAAAGAGTCTTAAGAAAAGATTTAATCTTAAAGAGATTTGGGAGTAAAAATTATGTATGAACTGAATATATGTTATCTGTATCCGGACTTGTTGAATCTTTATGGTGACAGGGGAAATATTACAGCTTTACAGCGCCGCTGCCAATGGCGCAATATTGAAGCTAATGTTCATCATATCTCCATAGGTGATACCTTAAAATATGAGGATTATGATATTTTCTTTATCGGCGGCGGACAAGACTTTGAGCAAACCATTATTCAGGATGATTTAAGGGACGGTAAGCGTGAGGAAATAATTGAGGCTGTACAAGCCGGTAAAGTTTTTTTAGGTATTTGCGGCGGTTTTCAGCTTCTGGGAAAATATTATAAAACTAGTAGTGGTAAAGAAATAGAATGCCTGGGAGCAATAAACGTCTGGACTCATGCCGGGGACACCCGTCTGATTGGTAATATTGTTTTCGAGGTTGATTTTCTCAAGAATAATAATCAAAAATATCGTGTTGTAGGCTTTGAAAATCATGCCGGAAAAACATATCTGGGTGAAGGGGTAAAGCCTCTTGGAAAAGTTATCAAAGGTTTTGGAAATAACGGTGAGGATGGATTTGAAGGAGCCGTGTATAAAAACACTTTCTGTACCTATTCCCACGGAAGTCTCCTGCCGAAGAACCCGGCCTTGGCCGATCACTTAATAATGCTGGCACTGTTAAATAAATATCCGGATTTCCAAGGCCTTACACCCTTAGATGATACACTGGAGAATCTCGCTCATGAATCTCTGATGAAAAGATTCACAGAATAGCATATCTTAAGAATAATGCGAACAAACATGTCATTCTGGGCCCCCTCGTGTCATTCTGAATGGAGCGAAGCGTAATGAAGAATCTTTGGCGTTGACGTTTAAGATCCTTCGCTGACGCTCAGGATGACATAAAGGAGGCTACCGCTGTGCTTAGGATGATAGCTTGAA